>JBPCMW010000099.1:0-19814 GCA_051001875.1 Solirubrobacteraceae bacterium
GGCCCTGGGTTACTTGGGTGAGCACTACCTGGCCGATCTGGGGGGCGGGGCAACGCTGACCGAGACTGTGCGTTTCGGCGCGCCGAAAGTCGCCCCGCTGGTGCGGGGGCTCTCGCGCCTGGTCCAGGCGCTCGAGGCACGGAGTGTTGGCGAGTAGGCAGCGGTGATACTCCGTTCACGCAGCGAGCAGCCAGCGCCAGGCTCTCGCGAGGCCGATGACGTGCTCGAGCACTCCCGCGAGGAGATGCCGCGGGTGCGTTTCACGCGCCGCCGGCTCCTCATCTCAGGTCTGTTCGTCGTCTCCACCGTCGCGTTCCTGTACTTCGTGCTTCCGCGGCTCCTCGGGCTACGGGAAACGTGGAACCGGATCCAGCACGGCAACCTGTGGTGGCTTGGGCTGGCCGGCGGGCTCGAGGTTTGCTCGTTCTTCGGCTACGTGGCCCTGTTCCGGGCCGTGTTCGTCCGCGGCAAGTCGCCGATCAACTGGCGGACGAGCTATGAGATCACCATGGCGGGGCTCGCGGCGACCAGGCTGTTCGCCTCCGCGGGCGCCGGTGGCATCGCGCTGACGGCCTGGGCGCTCCGGCGCTCGGGGCTCGAACCGCGGATCGTCGCCTGCCGGATGATCGCCTTCATGGCGCTGCTCTACGGCGTCTACATGGCCACACTGGTGATCGACGGCATCGGTTTGTACACCGGGGCGTTCCCGGGCCCGGCTCCATTTGCCATTACGATGGTGCCAGCGATTTTCGGAGCCTCGGTGATCGTGGTGTTCCTGTTCGTGTCGCTGCTGCCTGGAGACTTCGAGCGGCTGGTCAAGCGGTACACAAACCCAGACCACCTCACGGGCAGGATCGCCCTCCGCGTCGCCACCGCCCCGGCTACGGCCGCCACCGGGGTCCGCACCGCAATCGCCCTGGTGCGCTCGCGGGACCCGAACCTGCTCGGGGCGATCGCCTGGTGGGGATTTGACATCGCGGTGCTGTGGGCGTGCTTTCACGCCTTCGGGAGCGCGCCCCCCAAGGCGGTGATCGTGATGGCCTACTTCGTCGGGATGGTCGGCAACACGCTGCCGCTGCCGGGCGGCATCGGCGGGGTCGACGGGGGGATGATCGGGGCCTTCTCGGCCTTCGGGGTGCCGGTTGAGCTGTCGGTGGTCTCGGTTCTGGCCTACCGCGTCGTCGCCTTCTGGCTGCCCACGCTGCCGGGAGCCGTGGCCTACTTCCAGCTACGGCGTACGGTGCAGCGGTGGCGCACCGCCCGGATGCCAAGCTATACTTAATGAAGTGACCGTCCGAGTCGAAAATGTGATCATCGTCGGCAGTGGCCCTGCCGGTTACACCGCTGCGCTCTACACCGCGCGGGCCAACCTCGAGCCCCTGGTGATCGAAGGCTTCGCCTGGGGTGGTCTGCTGCAGCAGACGACCGACGTCGAGAACTTCCCCGGGTTTCCCCAAGGCATCACCGGGCCTGAGCTGATGCAGCATTTTCGCGACCAGGCGGAGCGCTTCGGCGCGCGTCTGGAGACCGATGACGTCAGCCGGGTCGAGCTGTCGCCTGACGGCCGGCTCCACAAGGTCTACTCCGGTGACGAGGAGCATCTCGCCCGGACGGTGATCCTGGCCATGGGCGCTCAGCATCGCAAGCTCGCCGTGCCGGGCGAGGCCGAGCTCTCCGGCCGTGGGGTGAGCTACTGCGCTACGTGCGACGCGGCGTTCTTCAGAGACGCCCCGACGATCATCGTCGGCGGCGGCGACTCGGCCATGGAGGAGGCGATGTTCCTCTCCAAGTTCGCCAAGAAGGTCGCGATCGTCAACCGGCGGAACGAATTTCGGGCCTCGAAGATCATGCTCGAACGCGCGCGGGGGATTTCCAACATCGAGTGGATCACCCCGTATGTGGTGGAGGAGCTCATCGCCGGTGACACAGGCTCGCTGTCCACGGCCCGCCTTCGTAACACGGCGGACGGGGGTGAGCGCTCAGTAGAGATATCAGGTGCGTTTATCGCGGTCGGCCACGATCCGCAGTCCCAGCTCGTCCAGGGGCAGGTCGAGACCGACCCGGCCGGATACGTGATCACCCGCGGGCGGTCGACGTTGACCAACCTCCCAGGGGTATTCGCGGCGGGGGACCTCGTCGATCACACCTATCGCCAGGCGATCACCGCGGCGGGATCCGGCTGTCAGGCGGCCCTCGACGCGGAGTGGTACCTCCGCGACACGCCGTTTCCGGTAGAGGACGTGGCCCGCGCGGACGTGGCCGACGCGGCCACCGCTTCAGCCTGAAGGCCGCCCCTCGGCCTGAAGCCGGCTGTTCCCTAGCTGGTGTAGGGACAGCCGTGCTGCGGACCGAAGTTGTGCGACGGCGCGTGGTGGCCCATCCAGAGTCCGAAGTCCTGCGTCCAGGTCGACGCGCCGTACCGTCCCAGCGCCTGCGAGTTGACGCCGGTTCCGACGTCCCTGAAGGTGGGGTTGAGGATGTTCGTGCAGTGGTCAAGGCTGGCCATCCAGGCGGTGACGACTTCACGCGGAGTGGCAAATCCGGTCGCGATGTTCTCCCCCGCCGTGGACCAGAAGTATCCGGTGGCGTCAATTCGGGAGGAGAAATCCGGTCCGTGCGAGAAGGTTGAGGTCCTGATCATGTCGTTCGTCCAGCGCTGGGCGGAAGCGTCGAGGCGACGGCTCGAATGGAGCGCCGGAAGGTGCCGCGCGGCCCGCTGCTGATTGACCAGACACACGACCGCGCTGCGCATCATGGCTACCGATGCGTCACCGGCCGCGGCATCGGCCCCGGCACAGGCGGGCTGGCCGGCGGCCGCGGCACTCGCGAGCGGCAAGGAGCCGAGCAGACCGAGAGCAACCGCCACGACGACAGGTCGGATCCGACGAGGACGATTGGGGGAGGAGTTGGTCGGCATGATCCCCTCATCGGGAACACCACCACCGAGCATGCAGATCCCGCCGGATTCTCATACTTCCGTCCACAGCGCCGCGGATGCCGCGGGAGGTGGGGTCAGACGAGGCTCGTCCAGACGGTCTTGGTCTCGAGATACGCGTCGAGACCCTCCCGTCCGTGCTCGCGCCCCAAGCCCGAGGCCTTGTAGCCGCCAAACGGTGCGCCGGGGTCGCTCGCGCCCCAGCAGTTGACGTAGACCGACCCTGCCTTGAGCAGGCCGGCGAGCTTGTGCGCGCTCGCGACGTCGCGGGTCCAGACGCCGGCCGCCAGCCCGTATTCCGTGTCGTTGGCGCGCAGCGCGACCTCCTCCAGCGTCCCGTAGGGCATCGCCACCAACACCGGTCCGAAGATCTCCTCGCGGGCGATCGTCAGTTCGTCGCTTGTGGCGGTGAACAGCGTCGGCTGGACGAAGTAACCCCCATCCTCGCCGGTGGCCTCGCCGCCGGTGATCAGCTCAGCGCCCTCCGTCCGGCCGGCGGCGATGTAGCGCAGAACGCGGTCCTGCTGTTCCCGGGAGACCAGCGGGCCGAGCTGGGTCGCCGGGTCCAGACCGGGGCCGACCCGGGACTTGGCCGCGCGAGTGGCGAGTTCAGCGACGACCTCGTCGAAGTTGTCTCGGTGCACGAACAGTCGGCTGCCGGCGTTGCATGCCTGCCCTGAGTTGAAGTACAGCGCCTGAAATGAGCCGGCGATCGCCGCCCCGAGGTCGGCATCGGGAAGGATGATGTTCGGTGATTTGCCGCCCAGCTCAGGGGTTACCCGCTTGAGCGAGCGTCCGGCCTTGGCCCCGATCTCCCGTCCGACCTCGGTCGACCCGGTGAAGGCGATCTTGTCGATGCCCGGATGGTCGACCAGCGCCGCGCCGGTCTCACCGTCGCCGGTGAGCACGTTGACCACGCCGGGGGGGATGCCGGCCGCGAGCGCGAGCTCGCCGAGCCGCAGCGCGGTCAGCGGCGTCTGCTCGGCAGGCTTGAGCACGGTCGTGCAGCCGGCCGCCAGGGCCGGTGCCAGCTTCCACGCCGCCATCAACAGCGGGAAGTTCCAGGGGATGATCTGCGCGCAGACGCCGACCGGCTCCTTGCGGGTGTAACAGAACATGTCCGGCTGGCGGACCGGGATCGTCGCGCCGAGGACCCGCTCGGGCCAGCCCGCAAAATGACGCAGCTGCGCCACCGTCGAGGCTACGTCGACGATTTTCGCGAGCTTGACGGGCTTGCCGTTGTCAAGCGCCTCCAGCTGCGCCAGCTCCTCCGCATTGGCCTCCACCAGATCGGCGAGGCGGTTGATCAGCCGAGCCCGCTCGGCCGCGGGAGCCTTGCTCCAGGGTCCGTCCGTGAGCGCCGCGCGAGCTGCCCGAACCGCGCGGTCGACATCTTCAGCTCCGGCCTGCGGCACCGTGGTGATGGCCCGGCCGGTGGCCGGGTCGACCGTCTCGAAAGTGCGTCCGTCGGCGGCGGCAGTGCGCTCGGCGCCGATCAGCAGCTGCTGGTCGCGGCCCGCGAACTCGCGGGAGGCAGGGGAGAGCTGGTCTGGAAGCGTGGTGATCGACATCGGACCTCCTGGAGTGTCTACGGCTTGACCACGAGCTACGGCTGAAGCACGATCTTCAGAGCCTCGCGGCGATCGTAGACCGCGTAGGCCTCCGGGGCATCGTCGAGCGAGACGTGGTGGGTGACCAAGGCGGTCGGATCGAGCGTTCCCGTGGCCAGCATCGCCAGCACGCGATCGACGTGACCGATCACGTTGGCGTGGCCGCTCTTGATCGTGAGGCCCTTGATCCAAACCACGCCCATGTGCACCTGACAGGGCTCGGCGTACACGCCGAGCGCGAACACCGTCCCCGCCTTCCGGGCCAACCGCAGCGCCAGGCCGAGCGCGTCCGGATGTCCGACCGCATCGATCGCCACGTCAACGCCGCGGCCTGTGGCGCTGCGGATCACCTCACGCGGGCTCTCCTCGGTGAGATGCACCGGTATCGCCCCGAAGGCCTTGGCCACCTCCAGCCGGGCCGGCACGGAATCGATCGCCAGCACCGGACCAGCACCTCCGGCGATCGCTACCTGGACCGCGCAGAGGCCGACCGGGCCCAGGCCCAGGACGGCGACGCTGTCGCCCGGCCGAACGCCGCCCTCCACCACCGCGTGGTAACCGGTGCCCATCACGTCGCCGGCGAACAGGGCCACGTCGGTGGACACTTCAGCAGGGACCTTCCGCAGGGTCATGTCGGCGGTGGGGACCAGCGCCTGGTCTGCCTGGGTCCCGGGCAGAGCACCGAGCAGCGCGCCGTGGCCGAACGTCCGCATCGCGTCGCATTTGTGATAGATGCCGCTCAGGCAGAAGAAGCATGTCCCACACGCGGTGTGGTAGCACCACAGGACGCGGTCGCCCGGGGCCACGCGAGTGACGTCTTCGCCGGTGGCGATGACGGTGCCCACGAACTCATGACCGATCGTGAAGCCGGGCTCGATCTTCACGCGGCCGTGGTAAATGTGCAGATCAGAGCCGCAGATGCCACTGGCCTCGATCGAAACGATCGCATCGTCCCGGTCGATCAGCACGGGTTCTGGCCGCTCGTCGACGCGAACCTCGCGCGGGGACTGATAGGTGACGGCGCGCATCCTCGGCCGGGATCATCTCGCGTTTTCCGGCTCGGTGCTCGGCACCGGGCCGCCGTCGAATCGTTCCAGCGCTGGAAAGCCGACCACGACCGCCACGACGCCGAGGATGCAGGCCAGGCCGCCGGTCAGGACCGAGGTCGTGGCGCTGCTCAGACCGGCGACGAGGCCGGACCCGATGTCCCCGAGCCGGGGACCTCCCGTCACGACCAGGTTGTACACCGCGCTCATCCGCCCGCGCAGATCGTCTGGAGTCACGGTCTGGTTGATCGTGGAACGGCAGACCGCGCTGATCCCGTCGGCGAAGCCGGCCACCGCGAGCAGCAGCATCGCCGGCACGATGGCGCGAACGAGTCCGGTCCCGGCGATGGCGATTCCCCACAGCACCACCACCACGATGACGATCCGCCCGAGCCGCCAGCGCTTGAGCGTGCCTGGGCGGTCCCCGCGCGGAGGACCGCTCATTCGTCGTAGCGGAAGAACCCCTCGCCGGTCTGCTGCCCGAAGCGGCCCGACCAGACGAGCTTGGTGAGCGCCGGTGCCGGGCGGTAGCGCTCCTCCCGCCGCTCCTCGAACAACGCGTCGAGCAGCATCAGCACGCGGTCGAGCCCGATCGCGTCCGCCCAGCCGAGGATCCCGCGAGGGTAGTTCAGGCCGTGGACCATCCCGGCGTCGATGTCCTCCGCGCTCCCGACCCCCTCGCCCAGCGCGAATGCAGCTTCGTTGATGACCTGGCAGACGATCCGCCCGAGGACCAGTCCGGGCGAGTCCGCGACCCAAGCCGTGTGCTTGCCGATCGTCGCAAAGAAGCGCTCTGCCGCCTGCGCCGCGGATGCGGCGGTGTCCGGTCCGCGCGTCAGCTCCACCAGCCCGCTGTGCTCCAGCGGGGCGAGCGCGTGGAAGCCAACCGCGCTGCCGCCGGGATCCAGTGCGCCGAGCGACCCGGCCGCGCAGCAGATCGCCTGGGGGGCGCCCTGAAGGGGAGCATCCCCGGGCTCGCCATCGGTGAGGTCCAAGATCAGGAAGGGGACCTGTCCGGCTGTCTCCAGCGGGGTGGCGAGCACCCAGCCCGCGGCGGCGGCAGCCTCCTCGAGCTGGAGCGCCAGCGCCGACTCGCCGGCGATCACGATCAGACCGTCGCCGCCGCCTGCGGCGGGCGGCTCGGGATCTGCGGTGCGGTGCGTGCCAGGTCCGTCGCTGTAGTCGTAGTACCCCCGTCCGGACTTGCGGCCCAGCCGGCCAGCGGCGACGGTGCGCACGACGATCGGCGACGGTCGCCAGCGGGGCTCGCCGAAGCTCTGCTCGTAGAAGGACCGCGAGACGTCGAGTCCGACGTCAACCCCGACGAGGTCCATGACCTCGAACGGACCCATCCGGAAGCCTCCGCCGAGTCGACAGATGCGGTCGACCTCGTCCAGCGGGGCGACGCGCTCCTGCACGAGCCGCAGCGCCTCCAGCCCGAACGGGCGGTTGCAGCGGTTGACCAGGAATCCGGGCCCGTCGGCGGCGTCGATGACGTGCTTGCCCATGGCCTCTCCGGCGGCCCGGGCAATCGACAGCGCCGGGTCCTGAGACTGCTCGCCGGCGACGAGTTCCAGGAGTCGCATCACCGGCGCCGGATTGAAGAAGTGCATTCCCACCACCCGCTCGGGGTGCGTCGCGGCGGCGGCGATCGCCGTTACCAGCAGCGATGACGTGTTGGTGGCCAGAACGCAACCCTCGCCTACGACCTCCGCAGACAGCCGGCCGAACAGCGCCTGCTTGAGCTCGAGCCGTTCCGGCGCTGCCTCGATGATCAGTCCGCAGGGCCCCAGTTCCTCAAGCGATGCCGCCGGCTCGAGCGCCGCGCCGGCCGCCTCGGCCGCCCCCTCGTCCCAGCGACCCCGCTCCACGCCTCGCTTGAGTTGCGCCCGGATCGACTGGAGTCCGCGCTCGAGCGCCTCCGGGACCGGATCGTGGAGCAGCGTCCGTGCGCCCGCCAGGCACGCGAGCTGCGCGATGCCGGCTCCCATCGTCCCGGCCCCGACCACGCCGATGACCTCTGGTCGGCGCATCGCCTCAGCCAGGAACCAGGGCGTTGATCCCGGTCAGCGCGCGGCCGATGATCAGCTTCTGGATCTGCGAGGTCCCCTCGTAGAGGGTGGTCACGCGGACGTCGCGGAAGTAGCGCTCCACCGGGTGATCGTCGACGTAGCCCGATCCACCGTGGACCTGGATCGCCGTGTTGGCACAGCTGACCGCGGCTTCGGTGGCGTACAGCTTGGCGATCGAGGTCTCGGTCGTGTTCGGCTTGCCGGTGTCCTTGAGAAAACCGGCCCGCCACACCAGCATCCGCGCCGCGTCGGTCTGGACCTTCATCTCGGCCAGCATCGCCTGCACGAGCTGGAAGCTGGCGATCGGCCGGCCGAACTGGATCCGCTCCTTGGCGTAATCGACCGACGCCTCGACGCAGCCCTGACAGATCCCCACGCATCCGGCGGCGACGCTGTAGCGACCCGAGTCGAGCGAGCTCATCGCGACCTTGAAGCCATCACCGACCTGGCCGAGCAGCGCGCTGTCCGGGACCTCGGCGTCGTCGAGCGAGATCGAGGCGGTGTCGGAGCCGCGCAGGCCCATCTTGTGATGAATCTCCTGCGGCTGGTATCCCGGCTGGTCGGTGTCGACGAGGAAGCAGGCCAGGCCGCGATGGCCCTGGTCGGGATCGGTCTGGGCGAAGATCAGCGCCACCTTGGCGTGGCTGCCCATCGAGATCCACATCTTGGCGCCGTTGATCACCCAGCCTGACTCCGTCTTGCGCGCACGGGTGCGCTGATTGGCCGCGTCAGACCCCGTGTCCGGCTCGGTCAACCCGAAGCAGCCCAGCCATTCGCCAGAGCAGAGCTTCGGCAGGTAATGCTGCTTCTGTTCTTCGCTTCCCCAGCGCAGGATCGCCGAGCAGACCAGCGAGGTCTGCACCGAGATCACCGTGCGCATCGCCGAGTCTCCCCGTCCCACCTCCTCGACGATCAGGCCGTAGGTCAGATAGTCGAGCCCCGCACCACCGTACTCACGCGGGACGATCGCCCCGAGGTATCCCTGGTCGGCGAGCTTGCCCACCAGCTCCAGATCGAATCGCTCGTTGCGATCGTTCTCGCGTGCCCGCTCGACGATCTCGTGGTTGGTGAACGCTCGCGCCGTCTCGCGGATCAGGCGCTGCTCGTCTGTGAGTTCAAAGTCCATGGATCGGCACGGTACCCCAAGGTGGGTAGGCTCCGGAGTGCCGATGGCGCCCGAGACCCGGTACGCCCGCAGTGGCGAACATCACATCGCGTACCAGGTGGTCGGCGACGGGCCGATGGACCTGGTCTACGTTCCCAGCTGGATCTCCCAGGTCGAGCACTACTGGGAGGAGCCGATCATCGCCCGGTACTTCAACCGCCTGGCCTCGTTCTCGCGCCTGATCATGTTCGACCGTCGAGGATCGGGGCTGTCGGACCCGGTGCCGAGCGCACCGACGCTCGAGGAGCAGATGGATGACGTGGTGGCGGTGATGGATGCGGTGGGATCCGAGCATGCGGCGGTGTTCGCGTTGCTCGAGGGGGGCGCCATGGCGGCACTGTTCGCCGCCACCCACCCAGAGCGGACCCGGGCACTCGTCCTCTACGAAGCCCAACCACGGATGTCGTGGGCCCCGGACTACGACTGGGCGATCCGGCGGGAGGACCGCGAGGCGTACCTGCGGGACGGTGGCAATGCCAGTTGGGGCGACGGCTCGCGCCTCATGTCGCTGTCGCCGAAGGCGGCCGCCAACCCGCGTCTGCGGGACTGGTTCGCGCGGCTCGAACGCCTGGCGGCCAGCCCCGGCACGGCTGCGCGGTTGATGATGATGAACGCCGAAGTCGATGTTCGCGCCGTGCTGCCGACGATCAGCGTGCCCACGCTCGTGCTACACCGCGCGAACGACCGCTTCATCGACATCAGGCATTCACGCTACCTCGCCGAGCACATTCCGGGAGCACGCCTGGTGGAGCTGCCCGGGGAGGAGGCGCTCTCGTTCGCCGGGGACGCGGCCAGCGAGCTCGACGAGATCGAGGAGTTCCTGACCGGAGCCCGGCAGGCTCGCGACTCCGAGCGGATCCTGGCCACGGTGCTGTTTGCTGACATCGTCGATTCGACCCGGCGCGCGGCCGAGCTCGGGGACCGGCGGTGGCGAGATCTGCTCGGGTTGATCGAAAGCGCGGTGGTTAGTGAGCTCTCTCACTTCCGTGGCCGGGCGGTGAAGACGATGGGCGACGGATTCCTGGCTACGTTCGACGGCCCGGCGCGCGGGATCCGGTGCGCGGCCGCGATCCGCGACGTGACCCGGGCGCAGTTCGGACTGGAGGTCCGGAGCGGCCTGCATACCGGTGAGATCGAACTGATCGGCGATGACGTGGGCGGGATCGCCGTTCACATCGGAGCTCGCGTCAGCGCAAGCGCCCGACCGGGAGAGGTGCTGGTGTCCGGGACCGTCAAGGATCTCGTCGTCGGCTCCGGGATCACCTTCGACGACCGCGGCGAGACCGAGCTCAAGGGCGTTCCCGGCCGCTGGCGGCTGTGGGCGGCCACGGCATAGGGGCAGCCACGTCGTAGCGGCACTCGGCCTCCGCCGCAAGCGACGGGGGCCGGGAGACCGGGTAGTTCCGTCGGCGTTGCGGCTAGGAAGCCGGAGGCAGCGTCGACACCGGGGGCAGCGACACCGTGACGCTGATCGCGGGCGACGCGCCCCCGACGTTCCGCGCGTCGCCGGAAACGCGTGCCCGGAACTTCTTCAACCCCGCGGTCCCGAATACGCGCGTGAACGCGAACGAGCTGTCGAACGTAACCCGGGTGATACCGACGGTGTGCCAGTCGCCATCCGCGCCAAGCCGCTGCAGGTAGACGAACTCGCCCGCCTTGTCGGGGGTGACGGTTCCGCCAAACGTCACGTTCTGGCCTGCCGTCGCAGTGCTTTTCGTCGTCAACCTGACGGTGTCCTTGACACCTTCGAATAGCCCCGCGCTGCGGCGTGCCGGCGGCAGGGTGGTCCTGGCGAAGTACACCTGATTGCCGGTTGGGCTGACCGAGAAGCTGTAGCTCCCATCGGATCCGGTGATGCCGGCCATGTCACAGATCGGCACGAGCTGTGCGACACCGCGGTGACACAGCGTGAGCGGCGTGCTCGGCTCCGGCGTCGTGCTTCCCCGTGCGAACAGCTTGCCGGAGATCCGAGCCGACTGGCCGTAGGTGATGATCGGATCAGTGCTCTGGATGGTGAAGTCCGGGACCTGGGCTTGCTGAACGGCGACCGTGACCGGGTCGGACTCGCCGCGGACATTGCGGTTGTCGCCGCGGAAGGCGACCCGGACGGTGTGGTCACCTGAGACCTTCCAGCGGTAGGTGATCGAGTAGTTGGAGCCGGACCCCAACCGGCCGCTCTTGAGCGCCTTCCAGTCGTCGGTGGATCCGATCTGTTCCTGCAGCACGACGCGCTCGAACGCGTGGTTGGGGGAGACGTGGCCGGTGAACGTGATCGGGTGCCGGGTCACGGCGCTGGTCGCGCTCGGGGCGAGGCTGACCAATGCGGCGACTCGCTCGTGCACGGTGCGGCTGTGCACGCCAGGGGTCGCGGTCAGCCGGACGAACCAGCTGCGGTTCGTCTCCACGATGCCCGCAGCCCGGGTGAACTCATAGAACCCGTGCGAGTCTGTGGTGGCCCTACCGATTCGCGTGTACCCCTGACCTGAGTCACTGATGTGGTGAAACAGGACGATCGTCTTGCCGGCGATATCCGTTCCTTGGAGCTGTCCGTAGATCAGCACCCCCTCCGCGGCGATGATCGGGTTTGGGCCGGCATTGATCGTGAGACCATGGTTGTGCCGGGGTGCGGCACCGGCGATTCCCGGCAGCGACATGACCGCGGACGCGGCCACTACACAACCGAGCACGGCAGAGCGCGGGCGCATGAGCCCTCCTAGTGCTGCTTCATAGGTGTCGCCTCCGCCAGATGGTCCGGCTCCCGACCGGGCGGTGGCTGGGGATGTCCTTGAAAAACACGGGCGCGAGCGCGAAAGTTGCGCCGGGCCTTCGTTCTCGCCGGTTAGACTCCGCGTGCGGTGGACCCATTTGCGCTCGTCCTGCTGGCCGGCCTCGCAGCTCTGATCCTGTGGGTCTGGCTGCTGGGCAAGTACTACCCCGGCTCAGGCCTGGAGCAGCTTGGGCTGCGCTCGGCCCGGGAGATCTCCGAGAACCGGGAGGCGCTTGAGGCCGAAGACCTCGAGCAGATGCTCGCCGCTCACAACGCCCGTCGCCTGCGGCGAGGGGAAAGCGAGGTTACGGTTCACGATCTCGAGGTGCGCGTCATGGAAGATCTCAGCGATCAGCGCCGCCGCCGTCGGGAGCTGCTCGCCGACCGCGAGCTCGATCAGCTGCTCGAAGTGACCAATGCGCGCCGTCGGGCCCGAGGGCTGCCCGATCGCACGCGCGAGGAGGCGCGGCAGGAGTTCGGCCAAGGGACCGAGCCCGGGGGCTGACGCCCCAACGGCCCCGGCGGTGGCCCGTTGTCTGATCATCGCCTGCGGCTGCCGTGGCGCGGCGCTGGCGCGCGAGGTGCGCACCAATGGCCATGCGGTCCGGGGGACGACCAGGGACGCAGCCAGATTGTCCGCGCTCGAGGCCCGCGGAATCGAGCCCCACCTCGGCGATCCCGATCGCGTGGCGACGCTCGCGCCGGCGCTCGAGCACGTGACGGTGGCGTGCATCCTGCTCGGCTCCGCTCGCGGGACCGACGAGGAGCTGGCGGACCTGCACGGGAGTCGGCTGGAGATGCTGCTGACTCGCATGCTCGATACCACCGTCCGGGGAATCGTCTACGAAGCCGCAGGGAGCATGGATCACGCCGCCCTGGCGGTGGGCGCGCGCATCGTCCGCGACGCCTGCGAGGCATCGCTGATCCCCTACGTTCTGCTGGAGGCTGACCCCGCCGAGCATGACCGCTGGCTCGCGGCCGCGACAGGGGGAGTGCAGACGCTGTTGTGAGGCTCCGGCTAATTCCAACCAGATCAGTGGGGAAGCTGGCGGCGCCCAAAACCCCACGCTAGACTCGACGCTGGATTTGAAATGGGTAAAAGCTGATTGGAAATATTCCCCGAACGACTCAGGAGAGAAGACGTGGCTGACTATGCGAAGGACGTACTCGTAGAGCCCGAATGGCTCGAGCAGCATCTCGACGATGACTCCATCCGGATCGTTGAGGTCGATGAAAACCCCGCGCTGTACGACGAGGCGCACATCCCCGGAGCGATCGGCTTCGACTGGCGCAAGGATCTCCAGGACCAGGTGAAGCGTGACTTCCTCGGTCCCGAGGACTTCGCCAAGCTATTCGGGGGCCATGGCGTGTCCGACGACCATCTGGTGGTTCTCTACGGGGACCGCAACAACTGGTTTGCCGCCTACACGTACTGGTACCTCAAGTTCTACGGGCACGACAACGTCAAGCTGCTCAACGGTCCCCGGGAGCGTTGGATCTCCGAGGGCCGGCCGACGACCACCGAAGGACCGTCGCACGCGCCCGCGACCTTCACAGCGAAGTCCGGGGACGACAGCATCCGGGCCAAGCGGGACGAGGTTTTGAACGCGCTCGATAATTCGCACCAGTTGGTCGACGTGCGCTCGCCCCAGGAGTATTCGGGCGAGCTGATCGCGATGCCGGGTTACGAGAATGAAGGCGCACAGCGCGCGGGCCACATTCCCGGCGCCGCGTCCGTGCCGTGGGCCCAGGCGGTTAAGGAGGACGGGACCTTCAAGTCGGCCGACGAGCTGCGCGAGCTGTACGGCGGCAAGGGCGTTCTCTCCGGCGACCCGATCATCGCCTACTGCAGGATCGGCGAGCGCTCCGCCCACACATGGTTCGTCCTGCACGAGCTGCTCGGGGAGGACGACGTCAAGAACTACGACGGTTCCTGGACGGAGTGGGGGAACCTCGTGAACGTTCCGATTGAGCGAGGCTGAACCGGCTCGCCCCGGACCGGCGCTTCGGAGCGTGGCCGCGTGCCGCGGCCCGGAGCGCTGTTCAGTCGATCGGGTCGGCCGCGAGCAGCGGGCCGATCCGGTCGAACAGGTCCGCCAGGATCCGCGCCGTGGCCCCCCAGATCAGATTCTCGGCCACGAGGTAGGTGTCGGTGCGGATCGGAACGCCGCGGCGAATCAGGCGGCGGCGGGCGTACCCGGCCAGCAGCGCGGCCAGCGGCAGCTCGAGGATTTCTGCGACTTCCCGCGCGCTGAGCGTCCACGTTCGCCCCGGCTCGATCAGGCCGACAAACGGGTAGATGGAGTAGCCCGTCGCGATCGTCGGCGTCGGCTGGAGCGCCCCGACTATCTCCACCGCATCAGCCGGCAGGCCGATCTCCTCATGAGCCTCCCGCAACGCGGTCGTGCGCAGGTCCTGCTCGCCCTCGTCCCAGCGCCCGCCAGGGAAGGAGATTTCGCCCGGGTGGCGGCGCAGGTCTTCCCGACGCTTAGTGAAGACGGCGTGTAACGCCCCGTCGCGAACGTAGAGCGGGACGAGGACCGCGGCGTCGGTCCGACCGCTGACCTCGAGCTGCATCGCGTCTTCTGGCGCGAGCAGGACGCGCCGCAGAGCGTCGTGGACGGCCTCTGTTCGCAGTGTCATGGATGGACTATATGTCCACGTGCGTGAGGTTTCCGGCGCGCGTGCGTCCCAGCGGGCGATCCACAAGAACGAAGGCGCTGTCAACCGGCGGACGCCAAAGCTGGTAGGTCTATGCGACGGACCATGTTCACCACGGCGGCGAGCGTCGCCATCTTCGCTGTGACGCCCGCCAGCGCGCTGGCCAAGCAGCACGCCAAGCGCCATCACTCGCGCACCCATCACGCACGCGTGCACCGCCTGCGGATCCGGCATGAGCGCTTCGGGGCCCTCACCTCCTCGAGCCCGACCACGCCCACGACGCCGGCTCAGACGGCCGGAACGGTCGACTCGGTGGTCGGCAACGTGCTGACCATCCGTCTCACCGACCAGAGCCTGGTCAGCGGCATCATCACGAGCCAGACCGAGATGGAGTGCGCGGCCCCAGCGACCACCGGCGCGGTCCATGAGGACGGCGACTCAGGCAGCGGCGACAACAGCACCTTCGGCGGTGGCGACGAGACCGGCGACAACGAGGTCAACGACGCCAACGAGGTCAACGACGCCAACGACCAGAACGACGTCAACGACGTCAACGACCAGGGTGACGACGACGGCGCGCAGAACATGAGCTGCACGACCGCCAACCTGGTGCCCGGCGCGGTCGTCAGCGGTGCGGAGCTCGGAATCTCGAGTGTCGACAGGACGTGGGAGAAGGTTGAGCTCGCCGGCTGACCGTGAGCTCACTGCGGGCAGCGGACCGGCCGTTCGGGGAGAGCGGCCGGTCCGTCGCAGTACTGGACGGATGAACGAGGCGCGGAAGGTTCTCCCGTCGCGTAACGTCTGGTTACAAACATGAAGCTTTCTCTTACACACGTTGGTTCAGGGTCATGAGCCCTTTCGCTCTGTCGATTCGGTTTCTGCAGACGCAGCCGGACAGCAGGCTGCTGGAACTTGCCCGGGCCGGACACGAACGCGCCTTCGAGGCGCTGGTCCAGCGCTACCGGCGTCCGCTGCTCAGTTACTGCCGGCGACTCTCCGGCTCGGAGGCGAGCGCCGAAGATGCGCTGCAGCAGTCTCTGCTGCAGGCGTGGATCGCGCTCAGCAGCGGCGAAAGCGAGATCAGGAACCCGAGGGCGTGGCTCTACCGGATCGTGCACAACGTCGCCATCAGCAACCTCCGGCACCCCCTCCACGATCAGGTGCGAGAGGATCGGGCCCGGGACGGAGACGGAGCCGACCAGGAGGTCGAGCGCCGGCTTGCCCTGCGTGATGCCCTGGCCGGGCTGGCCTCGCTGCCGGAGCTACAGCGTCGGGTGATGCTGAGCACGGCTCTGGAGGGCCAGAGTCATGAGGAGGTTGCCGCAGCCCTGGGGCTCACTCACGGCGCCGTGCGAGGACTGATCTACCGGGCCCGCGCAACGCTGCGGACCGGTGCTGCGGTACTCGTACCCGGCCCGCTGGTCAGTTGGGCGGCCGGCAAGGAGATCGGCTCCGGTCGTCGCCCCTCGGGCTTCGCCGAGGCCATCACCGGCGGTGGCTCGGCCGGCGTCGCGGGCGCTGTGCTCAAGGGCGGCGCGATCGTGGCAACCGCCGGGGCGCTGGCCGGTGCGGCGGGAGTCGCGTTGCCTACGCACTCGCACGGCTCGCGCGCCCGCCCGCCGCTTTCCGCACAGCTTCGCCCGGCGGCCGGTACTGGCGGCCACGGGACCTCCGCCGCGGGGAACCCCCCGGGAGCTCCGGCCGGTTTCAGCCGTACGGGCCAACCGGTGGCGTTCCTGATCAGCGGCGCCCGCGCACGGCGGTTCGCGACTGGTGCGGGCGGCCGATCGGGGCGGTCGGGCACGCTTGGCAGCGACCACAGCCGGCCCGAGCGCGGCGGCGGGCCGTCCTCACAGGGCGAATCGTCCTCGAGCCCAGGCGGCCCATCCCCGACGCAGAGCTCCGGCTCAGGGTCCGGCGGTCACGACGGCGGCTCGAGTACGTCCACCGGCAGCGGTTCAGGCGAGCCGAGCGACTCGGGAGGATCCGGCGAAGGAGGAGGCACTGCGGTCACCGCGACCGCGGCCGCACCGGTCACCTACTACAACTCGTCGAGCGACGGCGGAGCCGGCAGCGGCAGCAGCGGATCCAGCACCAGTGGCAGTGGATCTGGCACCACCAGCAGCGGCGGATCCGATCTGAGCAGCGGCGGCGGTTCGGGCCCGAGCAGCTTCAGCGGCTCGGACGGCGGCACCACGACGACCACGACCGCCACCACCTCCAGCTCCGGAGGCGACGGCGGGCTGCCCTAGGTCCGGGCCGGCTCCACCAACTCGACGCGGTCATCGAACATGACCTCGCCCTCGAGCGTGCGGTGGACCGGGCACTTCGCGGCGATGACCTGGAGACGTTCGATCTGCTCTTCGCTGCAGCCGGTGGGCAGGCGCAGCGCGAGCCTGAAGCGGGTTGGGCATCCGCGCTCGGCGGGCGCGTAGTCCACCTGCACCTCGATCGGGCCGAGATCCCATCCCTTGCGCTTGGCGTACATCTCCATGGTGATCGCCGTACACGACGCCAGGCTGGCTGCGAGCAGTTCCTGCGGACTTGGTCCGTCGTCGTCGCCACCGTGCTCGACGGGCTCGTCCGCGGTCAGCTGATGACTGCGGACGTCAATCCGGTGTGTGAACGCGGTCGTAGTGATGCGGTGAGCAGTTGCCTTCATTGGCGTGTCCTCTTGGTTGGTCTAGAGCACGTGGCAATCGCATCGTAGCGCCGCCGATTGGGCTATTCAGCGAGCGGGTTGAACAGCAGGCCGGTGGGGACCTTGGGAAAGAAGTAGGTGGACTTCGGAGGCATGCTCTCGCCCGCCGCGGCGACCGCCTGGACGCGCTCGATCGGAGTCGGCGCCATGAAGAAGGCAGCGTCGTATTCGCCGCTCTGGACGAGCTCCAAAGCTTGGGCATCGTCACGGGCGTAGCCGAGCCCGTTGAGATGATCGATGTCGTCGTCGGTCATCTCGAGCGCGCTTTTGAGGATCACGGCCTCGAGCACGGCAGTGTCCAACCGCCGGTACGGCTCGGCATGCGGGTCCAGGGCTCGGTCGGCGATCGACCGGTCCTTCAAGCTGAGCCGGTACGGGCGCTGGAAATGTGCGTCGATGTATCCGATCTGAACGGTGTCCGAGGCGCTCGGAGAGAGTGCGCCGACGTCGTCCAGCGGCTCGATCTCGAAATCGCGTCGCAGGGCGGTTGCGAGCCTCTCGTGCTGATCCGGCCGGAGCCCCCGCACGAGCCGGTGGGTCGGAAACACCGTCAACCCCGGATCCTCCAGCGCGACTAGGCACATGAGGACATAACGGTGCGGGCCCTCCCCGCCGATCTCCTCTGCGTACACACGAGCCGTCTCGTAGCGATGGTGACCGTCAGCGATCAGCAGTTCCGCATCCCGCAGGGTCTGGGCGACGACCTCGATCGCAACCGGGTCGGTGACCCGCCACAGCCGGTTGACCGTGCCGTCCTCGTCCTCCGTCTGCGAGAAGGGCGTTGCCTCGGTAGCCGGGGCCAGCGCTCCCCAGGCGGCCCCCGTGGGATCGGAGAACAGCGAGAAGATGGGGGATAGATTGGCCTTTGTCGCCCGGGTCAGCCGCAGGCGGTCCTCCTTAGGGCCTGGATGGGTGCGCTCGTGGGGCCGGATCCGGCCCGCGCCATATTCCTCCACTCGCACCCACACGAGGAACCCGCGCCGCGTCCAGGCCCAGCCACCGGGCCCGGTGTAGTCCTGCTCGAGCGGCCAGAGGGCGGCCTCGTCATCTCGCACCACCACGCCTTGCGCCCGCCAGTCGGCCAGCAGCTGCGCGGCCGAGGCATACGGGTCGCCGTCGGCCTGCGGCAGGTCGATGCCGACCACGTTGTAGGGCGATTGTGCCTGGAGCCGCGCCCGCTGATCCGCATCGATCACGTCGTACGGAGGCGCCAGGACCGGCTGCAGTCCGCCGGTCCGCGAGGGGTCGTAATGGAGGGCGCGCAGGGGTTGGATCTCGGCCATGGCGGGTCGGAGGCTACTTCACCGCCGCGGACCCGCGGAGGCCAGGACCGCGGGGCGCGCGTCCTAGCTGGGCTCGCGGTAGACTCACCCTGCGCGGGGCGTAGCGCAGCCTGGTAGCGCGCCTCGTTTGGGGCGAGGAGGTCCCCGGTTCAAATCCGTGCGCCCCGATTTGACGTTCGGCGAAGGTTGCCGTCAGCGCTCGATCACCCGAGCCAGCCACCGGCACGCAGGACCTCGCGTGAACGGGTCGGCCGTGGCGCCCCGGCGAATCGCGGGCCGGCCGGAAACGCGGCGGCCACCGCGGCAGCGATCGCCGCGATCGCCCACGGCCGAAATCCAGACCCCGACACGTCTACAGTCTCCCTGTCTGCCAGCCCCCGTAGCTCAGTTGGACAGAGCGACGGCCTTCTAAGCCGTGGGTCGCAGGTTCGAGTCCTGCCGGGGGCGCTCAGACTTTCCCTGCTCCGACAGTAGTTTTGCATTCACGTTGTATAGAGATAGTTGTGGGCGCAACGTTCGGGCAACCACTCCGGGCAACCACTCCGGGCAACCATGAGGCGGGGTTTGGGGCGCTCTATGGGCTGACAAGCCGTGGTTGCGGATAGCTGTCGCTAAGCGCGCCGGATGCGTCGAAGGCCCGCTGATGTGGCTCGCCGAGTCGGAAGAGCTGCGTGTTTGCGCGGGTCTGGTCCGCCGCTCGGTTCGTCTAGCTCCGCTTGGCGGTTGTGTTTGATCCTGTGTTCGATGCGGCAGCCGGGCCCCGGAAGCCGCGTCAGGGGATCGCGATGACTCGGAGGCCGGGAACGCGTTGGAAATCGGTTTGGTTGCGGCTCGCGACTGATAGTCCGTGCGCGATCGCTGTCGCGGCGATCCACAGATCGTGAGCGCCGATCACGTTGCCGTCTTCGGCCAGTTGCGCCCAGATGTCGGCGTGGACCCGGGCGACGGAATCGGTAATCGGGATCGCTCGCAGTCCGGCCAGCAGATGCTCAACGAACGCACGGCGTCGCGCGCGACGGTCGCCGGTCGCTCGATACACGCCGTGCAAGAGTTCGCTGACGGTGATCACGCTGATCGCGCGCTCCTGCTCCCCGATCACCTGGTCAACTTCCGCGGAGCCCACGCCGCGCTCGAGATCGACCAGCAGGTCGGTATCGATCAGGACGGCCATGACGGCACTGGCGGCGCGACCGTCTCGCGTAGCTCGCGAACTTCATCAGCGAAGTGGTCGTCTGGCGCTGGCGCGGCCGCGATGAGCTCTCGAAAGCGCTCAGCCGTCAGCAGCCGGACAGCGGGAGGTGCGATCACCGCGACTGCAGCGCCGCTGCGCGTGACTTCGATCTCCTCACCGCCCGCGACGCGGTTGAGCACCTCAGAAAAGGAGCGTGCCGCATCCGTGGCGGTCATGCGCGACATAGGCGCAAAGTATCAGATAAATCAGATATCACTCCGAGTACACGATCTCGACGCGCTAAGGAATCGTCTGTAAATTAGGTGCAGGGTTGTGGGTGTGGGTGTAGAACACCGGAGGCATGGGTGATGCTGAGGCGGCGATAGCGCAGCGCTACCGGTTG
>JBPCMW010000100.1:0-7782 GCA_051001875.1 Solirubrobacteraceae bacterium
ACGGAGCCCCGCACGACCCCCGACCGGCCGAACAAGCCTGAGCACCGGACAGCCCCAAGCACCGCGACTCGCCGCACCCCCGCGGGCGCAGTCCTTCAAAACCTCACTTCTTCAGGGGCCTTCTAGACGCGCAGGGTGTAGCCCAAGACGGTCGGATCGTTGCCGCCTACGTCGATGGTCACCGGCTTTTCGCTCAGGTGATCGAGCCCCACTCGGGTCGCATTCGGGAGCTGGTGCCGGCTGAGAGCAGCGCGGGTTGCGCCGCCAGCACGCCGTCCTTTACGCCTGACAGCTGGCTGATGGCGATCGTCGACAGCTGCATCCACCTCGTCGTATGGGACCTGCGAAGCGGAAAGGTGAAACGGACGGTCGTCCTGCCAGACCGAGCGAGTGGGTCGGGCGCTCACCTGTCGCCTGACGGCCGGTACGCGCTCGTGACTGTCTTGGGCGGAGCCTTCGTGCGGGTTGACCTCGCGTCAGGGAAGACCGTGGAGGTTCCCGGAGCAGAGGCGGAAGGCAATGTGCTCGCGATCTCCTCCGACAACCATTTCTACGCGATCGGCCGTCAGGACGGGACGGTTGATGTATACGACGCCCGGTCATTGCGACTCGTAAGGCGCCACACGCTCGCCAACGCGGTTGAGACGCTCGCCTTCTCGCCGGACAGCCTCGAGCTGGCGGTGGAGGACACCAGCAACATCGTGCGGCTCTGGGACACGTGCGCGGTCTGCGAGAACGCGACCCGCCTGTCTCAACTGGCCGCGAAGCAGAGCGTGCGTGACCTCACCCCGGGCGAGCGAGCGACGTTCAACGTTGGGTAGCCCGAGCATCGATCGGGCGGTGCGACGCGGGCTTGGTCAGCCGCGGCGGAGGCTTGGTCAGCCGCGCCGGATCGTGTAGCTCAGCTGGTAATTGCCCTGGCCCTCGTTGCCGTTCCCGAAGTTGATCGGCCCCGACCCGGGGAACCGGCGCGTGACCGCCACAGAGGTGGAAACGTGGTTCCCGACGGCCGCGCGAGCGCTGCGGTAGGTGTCGAGGACGGTGCCTGTGTCGTCGTTGCCGAAGATGTCGAGGATCTTGGGGTTCTGCTCGTCGGTATTCGCCGGGCACGGGTACAGCAGGTTGGCGTAGATCCCGAGGATGGTCTTGCCCGCCGGCTCGTCGCACTCGCGGCCCGTCACCTGCAGCCACACGGCGGCGCGGTGCGGAACGTAGATGTTGACGGTGCGGTTGATCGAGATCCGCTCACCGTCGGTGACGTGGGTCGTGAGCCGCGGCGCCCATTTGTTGAGCAGCGCCCAGTAGCCGTTCAGGTCGAGATACAGCGACCAATGGGCACCCGAGGGGTCAGCGACCGCGGGGTTCGGGTCGGCTCGCTTGATCAGGATGGACTTCAGCGTGACCTTGACCAAGTCGGGCCGATGGCTCGGAGGGATGCTCCACCACGCAAAGAAGCTCTTGCCGTAGTTCACCTGATGGCCGTTGCCGCGCAGCGTCACCGTGACATCGAGCCCGCGTGCGGTCTTGCGGACGCTCTGCCGACCCGAGCCGCCACCGATCCGATTGACGACCCGGAATCGCAGCCGCGCGCCGGGCGATGGCCTCGCCGGGGCGGGAACGAAGACGTGGTAGCTCCTGGCCAGCGGCTGGAGCCGGTTCGCGACACTGGTCGCGCACGGCTTGAAGCCAGCGTCGTAACTGCCGGCCGTCAGCGGGTGATGGCTCAGGGAGCACTGTTCGATCGCGTGCGCGGCATCGCCCTGATTGGCAACGAACACGTCCGTCGGGCTCTCCCCACGGGCGGCCAGATACGGGGCGCGGCGGTTCACGGCAATCGCACTGAGCGGATGGAGCTCAGAGTGCTCGCCGGTGGTGACGTTCGAGGTGTTGTTCTCCCCTGACTGCCAGTGACCGCAGTCCCATATCCATGAGCCCCAAACCGTCGCGCGGTCGCCGTCCGTCGGCCACGCGAACGCAGGCAAAGTCGCGCTTTCCCACTCGAAATGCAGCCGTCCCTGCTCCTCCCCCCCCACCGGGCGCGTAGTTGCTCGTGTGAAGTGTCCGGCTCCCGGCGATCAGGAAGCGGTACTGCGGATCGGGCACGAGGTTGGCGTTGAAGTCGAACGATCGGTGCTCGAGAATCGCATCCTGAAGCGATGCGTGCGCGACGCGCACAACCCCCGTCGCCTTCCGGATCGCGGGACTGCGATAGACGTAGACCCATTCGGGTGAGGTGTCGAACCCGATCCCGAAGTTGGAGCGCTGGCAGCCGTCCCGAGCCGGCTGGTCGGCCGCCGAGGGTTGCGGGGGGTTTGCCGCCTGCGCGGGAACGGCACACGCCACTGCCGCAACGATCAGACCCATCGTGACGGCCGCCCGCCTGACGAAGTTCACATGAGCCACCTTATGCTCCTGCGAGGCGCATGTCCAGTTCCGCCCGCACCGCCTGGGTCGCTCCCGAGCACCCCACGACGATCAGTGCAGAACTCCACCTGGGGACGCGCGAGCTCCTTTCGTAACCGCGCTTGTGAGCCGCTGGGGCAGCGCTACTTGACCGCCTCCACCTGCAGCTCGTCCTCGAGCTTCGCGGCCGCGGGCGGCTCGTGCTCTGGAATCATCGGGCCGTCGCCGGCCGGATCGACGACGTCACGCTCGAAGAACTCGTAACGGCCCTCAAGCACGGATTGCGCGGTCTTGTACTGAGCGTCATCGTTGTTGGCCCACAGCTCGTGGAACAGCCGGTCGGCCCGGTCCCGGGCCTGAGCGCAGAACAGATCGGCCAGCTCGTAGATCGCGTCCTTGTTCCCCGGATCCTCCTGCCCCAGCGTCGACGCGTAGGTACAGGCACTGGCGATGGCGAACAGCTCGGCGCCGATATCGACGATCCGACCCAGCAGGGCGCCCTTCTGCTCGAGCTTTGCCTGGTAACGGCCCATGGCGTAGAACGTTGAGCGCGCCAGCTTGCGCGAGGACCGCTCGGCGTAGCGCAGGTGCTTGGCCAGGTCGCCAAACTCATCGAACGACGTCCGGCTCTGGCCCTTGCCGACGGCCAGCGACGGAAACCACTTCGCGTAGAAGGCACCGGCCTTGACCGCGAGCTTGGCCTTCTCACCAATGCCGCCGTCGCCGAGCAGAATGTCGCCGGCCACGCTCAGGTGCTGGTCGACGGCCTCGCGAGCGATCATCAGGTGCATGATCTCCGTGGAGCCCTCGAAGATGCGGTTGATGCGCATGTCGCGCAGCATCTGCTCGGCCGGCACCGGCTTCTCGCCGCGGGCAGCGAGCGACTTCGCAGTCTCGTAGCCACGACCGCCGCGGACCTGGACCATGGTGTCGACGGCCTCCCACGCTCGCTCTGATCCGTAGAGCTTGGCGATCGCCGCCTCGATGCGGAAATCGCGCTGCTTGTCGTCAGCCAGGCGCGAGGACACGTCGACCAGCGCCTCCAGCCCGAAGGCCGTGCCGGCGATGAACGCGATCTTTTGCGCCACGGGATCGTGCTTGCCCAGGGGCTGGCCCCATTGCTTACGCTCGTTGGCCCATTGGCGCACGATCTTCAGTGAGTACTTGGTGGCGCCGGCGCAGATGGCCGGGAGCGAGAGGCGGCCGGTGTTGAGCGTCCCGAGCGCGATCCTCAGCCCCCTGCCCTCGCCCGCGATCACGTTCTCCTTGGGGACGTAGACGTCCCTGAACACGGTGACCGAGTTCTCGAGACCGCGCAGGCCCATGAACTCGTTGCGGTGGGTGACGGTGATCCCCTCGGTGTCCATCGGACAGATGAACGCGGTGATGCCGCCCTTGGAGCCGTCGGTCTTGGGCACCACAGCCATGACCACGACGACATCGGCGATGTAGCCGTTCGTCGCCCAGAGCTTCGTCCCGTTAATCGTGTAGCCCGAGCCATCCTCGGTCGGGACCGCAGTCGCCGACATGCGGGCCGGGTCCGAGCCGACGTCGGGTTCGGTGAGCAGGAAGGCGGAGATGTGATCCTTCGCCACCTTGGGCAGCCATTCACGCTTCTGCGCCTCGGAGCCGTATGTCTTCAGCGGCTCGGGCAGGCCGATCGACTGGTGCGCCGAGAGCAGCGTCGAGATCGCGGCGTGCCAGGTCCCGGCCAGCGCGAGCGCCCGGTTGTAATAGACCTGCGTGAGACCAAGGCCGCCGTACTCCTTGGGGATCTTCATGCCCAGAGCGCCGAGGTCCTTCAACCCCTGGATCACGTCGTCGCCGAGCTTTGCGTTCTCCTCGATCTCCAGCGGATCGACGCGCTCGGTCAGAAACGCGCGGAGGCGCCCCAGGAATTCCTCGCCGTCCCGGACGCGGTCCGGGTCGACCTTGGGCTGTGGATGGATCAGGTCGAGCTGAAAGTTTCCGAGATACATCTCGCGGCCAAAGCTAGGCTGCTTCCAGTCGGCCTCCCGGCTTTCTTCGGCAACCTGCTTTGACTGTTCATATGAAGGATTTGTGGTTGAAGCCATGGATACAGTCTTACCCATCCGACGAATTCTCAGCTGCCCGCCGGCTTGGGCCAGTGTCCGGGGATCAGCGTGGACGGTCCCAGATGAATGTGGCCGTCATCCCCGGCGGGAGTTGCGCGGTGAACGTTCGCCCCCGGGACTCGACCGCGAACACCTGGGTAACGGTGGAGTCGTTGTAAGCGAGCAGGACCTTGCTGCCGTCCGGGTTGACGAAGGCGACGTCGTCGAGCCCTGGGGTGGCGATGTCGGCTCCGCGCCTCACGTAGCGGTAGCGGACGAAGTGCTCCGAGGCGATCCTGACCGCCCCGGGGTGGACGAACCGGCTGAACTGGCCGAGCTGGAAGTAGTCGAGGGTCGGAGTGAATGTGTGCGTGGCTGGGTCGACGGTGACCACGCCGGTGCAATTCGGGCAGCCGTCGTTCGGTGGCTGCACGGGACCTCCGTGGCGGTCGAGTGCCAGGTTCCACAGCGCGACCGTGCTCGCCCAGTTGCGGATCGAGCTGATCAGCAGTTCCGAGGTGGCGAACGGCGTGATGCCGGGAGAACACTCAGTCACGATCTCGTCGAGCCGCGGGTTCATCCGGTGTAGCGAGCTGATGAGCCCGGGCGCACCGAAGTAGCAGTGAGAGGCGATGCCGGTCAACGACGTGGCCACTCGGCTCCGGACCAGCCGGCCGGCAAATCCGGCCGAGGCCATCGACCAGCCGTAGTCGTAGCCATAGATCTGGGGTCGCAACCCGGCCGCGCGAAGCGCCGGTCGAAGGTAGTGCACGATCCAGCCCGCCTCGGCCGGCTCGCTGAACTCCATGCCGGGGTATCGCGTCGCGTTACTGGGCTCGTTCTGCGGGGTGATCGCCCCGACATGGATGCCCGCCCGGGCGTAGGCCTGGATGAACTTGACGAAATAACTGGCCAGCGGGGCGTAGGCGAAGCTCAGCAGCCGACCGCTGTGAGCCCGGTTATCGAGCCTGCCGTTGGCCTTCATCCAGCCGGGTGGGCTCCACGGGTTGGCGAGCACGGTGGCCCGAGGGTTGAGCGCCAGGGCCTGCCGCAGGAGCGGCACGATGTACGCACGGTCGTGGGCGACGGAGAAACGCGCGAGCTTCGGATCCCGCCGCCCCCGGGGCAGGTCGTCGTAGGTGTAGGGGCGGCGCGCGGCGGTGAAATCGGTGGCGCCCATCGGGACCCGGATGAAGTTCAGGCCCAGCCCCGAGGAGCCGAACAGGGATTTCATCAGCGAGTTGCGCGCTGCCGGCCCGAGCTGGTCGTGGATCAGCCAGGCGGAACTGTCGCTCATCGCGGCTCCCACGCCGCCAACGCGCTGGTAGCGAACCGCGTCGTTGACGTGGATGAGCGGCACGCCGGCGGGCGGCGCCGGCCCGACCGGCGTATCAGACAGGCGAGTCAGCGCCTGATTCATGGTGGCGCTGGTCACGACGATCTCGACGCTGTGGTTCACGCGGCCGAGGGCCTCAGGCGCCGAGAGGGCCATGGCGACCGCGCTCAGCGCGATGCTCAAGGCAGTCCAGAGACCTGGTCGTGTCCGTGCTCGTCGGATGAGAGTTCCCCGATCCTCGTTGGTCGGGCGGCGGAACGAGTATCCGCGATCCAGGCGCGGGAAGAACGCGCGATTCGTGCCGCGCCGGCCCCAAGCGATGCCTCGGAAAGCCTGCTCGTAGACCGGGGCGGGCAGGTCGGACTAGATCCACCCCATCTCGGTGCCCCGCAGCACGGCCTGGGCGCGGTCGGCCACACCAAGCTTCTCGTACACGCGGTGCAGGTGCGATCGGACCGTGCTCGCGGCCAGGCCGAGCTCGGCTCCTATCTGCTTATAGACCTTTCCACGGGCGAGCTCGCGGAGCACCATGGTCTCGCGCTTCGAGAGGGGTGACGGTTCGGCCCGGCGCCGACGGCTTCCGCTGGCGTGGGGCAGGTCGAAGAGGACATCCCGCAGCGCATCGGCGGAGAGCCCGCAGGCGGACGCCAGGCGCAGCATGATCGTGCGATCGATGGCCTCCCCCTGCGCCTGGTGGGCGACCATATCGGCCAACCTCACGTAGGTGGCGACCTCGTCCTCGGCGTCGGCCTGGTGGTGAGCGGCGACCGTCCGCGCGAGGCGCTCAGGCAGGCCCCATCGGCGCAGCAGCAGACCGCCCAGGCTCGCGTGGTCGAGGCCGAGGTCTCGCTGCTCCTGGCGGGTGCGCTCCTCCGGAGTGGTCGTGCGGTCGTCGAGCGCGGACGACCGCGCCTCGCTGGCCCGAGCGAGGACCAGCTTGCCGACGTCATGCAGGAGTGCCGCGACGAGGACGTCGTCGGTCGTGACCAGCGCGGACTCCCGCGTTAGGCGATCAGCCGCCCGGGCGACCGCTTGAGCGTGGATCCGCGAGCGATGCATCAGCACCTCGAGCGACGACGTGCGCCACGGAAACGCAGCGAGGGGCAGGTTGGTTATCGCGGTCTGAATACCGCTCGCGCCGAGCGCTTGGGCAGCGTCGGCCACGTTGGCGATCGGCCGCCCGTTGGACAGAGGCTGGGCCTGACGCAGGACCGCGACGGTGAGCCCTGTGTCGCTCTCGATTGCCGCGATGAGCTGACCCGAAGTCCCGCTCTCGGCCGTGGCGAGTACCGCGAGCAGTCGCTCGTAGGCGGGCGCGAAGGCCGGTATGAGATCGAGCTCCTCGATCGCGCTGGTCAAGCCGCGGCGGCCTACCGCTCCGCTTGGTTCGCTCGATGCTGCACCCGTCCGCTTGCTGGTCGCTCTTCCCGCGCGCGCCGGCGACTTCGCGGCGTCCGCTCCGGCGAAGACGGCGGCAAAGGCATCCACCATCCCTGGCCCGAACTGAGAGCCGGCCTCGAGGCACACATACTCGAGCGCCTCGGAGGCGCCCACCCCGCGACGGTAGGGCCGGTCGGTCGACATCGCCACGAAGGCATCGCAGATCGCTATTACCTGACTGAGCAGCGGGATCGCCTCACCCTGAAGGCCGCCGGGATATCCCTCGCCGTCCCACCGCTCGTGGTGTGCTCTGACGATCGGCGCGGCCAAGGCCACCGGAGTCAGCTGCGCGAGCAGCTCAGATCCGAGATCCGGATGGCGATTCACGAGCACCCAGTCGTCGGCCGAAAGCGATTCGGTGGTCAGGACCACGCTGTCCGGAAGCGCCACCATGCCGATGTCCCGCAGACGAGCGGCCACGTCGAGAAGTGCTAGTGTGCTGTCTGGTTGATTCGTTGGCAGTAGCGGCGGATCGAGTTGAGGATTTGGTCCGCGGTCTTGGTCCAGACGTACGGGCGGGGGTTCTCG
>JBPCMW010000101.1:0-6552 GCA_051001875.1 Solirubrobacteraceae bacterium
AACGCCACGAACGAGAACCCCACACCGTTCGTGTGGACCGCCACCACCAACCAGATCCTGGAAAAGGTGCGCCGTGGAAGAGTCGCCCTCAATCAACCAGCAAATCAAAACTGAGACGCTGCACTAGCCTCTCCGATCCGTGCCCACCACCGTGCCAGCAGACCACAGCAGCCCGACGCTGGCGGCGCGCTCGCTGACCCGCCGCTTCGGCGCGAGGACGGCGCTGAGCGCGGTCAGCTTCGAGCTGCAGGCGGGGGAGCTCGTCGCCATCATCGGTCCCAACGGCGCCGGCAAGACCACGCTGCTGTCGATTCTCGCCGGGATCCTTGAGCCAAGCGAGGGTGAGAGCACCCGCTCCGCCCGCGACGTGGGCTGGGTTCCGCAGCAGCCCGCGCTCTACTCAAAGCTCTCGGTGGCCGAGAATCTGCGGCTGTTCGCGCGCCTCGAGAAGCTGGCCGACCCCGAGGTCGCGGTGACCCGGATGCTGGCCCAGACCGGCCTTGAGGAGCGCGCGGCGGAGGAAGTCGGACGGCTCTCGGGTGGCAATCAGCAGCGGGTGAACATCGCCATCGGCCTGCTGCGCGAACCTCCGGTGCTCCTGCTCGACGAGCCATCGGCCTCGCTCGATCCGCGTCAGCGAGAGCGACTGTGGGAGTTCATCGGTGGACTTGCAGGCCGTGGAACCACCGTTGTCTTCACTACTCACAACGTCGCCGAGGCCGAGCGCTACGCCGATCGCGTGATGGTGCTGGTCGACGGTGAGCTGCTGTTCACCGGCACGCCGGCGGAGCTCGAGCAGGCGGTGGGCGGCGGCACGCGTGATTTCGAGGGTGCGTTCGTGCGCTTTCTGCACGAGCGCGGACACTGATCCGGGACTGGCCCGCTCGTGCGCTGGCTGCTGGTCAAGGACCTCCAGATCCTCAGGCGCTCGCCGTTGCTGGTCGGCCTGCTGGTCGTCTATCCGATCGCCGTTGCCCTGATGATCGGGTTTGCTCTGTCGAGCCCCCCGGGGAAGCCGAAAGTGGCGTTCTTCAGCGAGGTTCCGACTGGCAAGGGGAAAGTCAAGTTCGGTAACCAGCAGATCAATGTCTCCCAGTACGCCAGCCAGCTCTTCCAGGCCATTGATCCCATCAAGGTGCATTCCCGCGACGAGGCGATCGCCAAGGTTCGCGACGGCGAGGCACTGGCGGCGCTGATCATCCCCTCCGATATTCCGGCGCAGATCCAGAGCCTCGTCACCACCGGCGTCGGAACCCCCACCGTCGAGCTGTATCTGAACTCCCGGGATCCGATCGAGCGCCAGTTCGTCGACCAGGCGATCAAGGCGCGGCTGAACGACGTCGAGCAGGCGGTGTCCAAGCAGGTGCTGCGCGTGGCCACGAGCGACCTTCAGCAGGTCCTCAACGGAGGCAGCATCCAGTTCCTGGGTCAGAGCTTCCCCCTGCTCGGCCTGCGCAACTCGCGGACGATCATGCAGGGGACACTCGCCTCGCTGCCGCGGAATTCGCCCTTGAGGCCCGCGGTCCGGCAGGTGGTGGCCTTCGCCAACCTCGCGATCGAGGGCCTGGGCTTCGCCAGCCCCGTGCTGGGCTCGATCGGGACGCCGCTGACCGTCGACCAGACCGAGCTGGCGGGCCGGAGCACCCCGACCGACCTCTACGCCGCGGCAATCGCCGTGATCATCTCCCTGATGTTCGTGACCGTGCTGCTGGCGGCCGGAATGCTCGCCGTAGAGCGCTCCGAGAACGCCTATGCGCGCCTGGTCCGCGGCCTTGTCACTCCGGGACGGCTGCTGTGGGAGAAGATCCTGCTCGCCGCGGGCTGTGCGGGCGCCGTGACCCTGCTCATGTCGATCTTCGTGTCTCTGTTCGTCCACCTCGACTGGGCGCGGTTCCCGCTCTGGGTGCTGGCGCTGGCGCTCGGAGGTGCTGCATTCGGAGCGCTCGGGGTGGCGATCGGCGCGCTGGCCCGTGAGGTCAGCGCCTCGTCATTGTTGGCGTTTCTGCTCTCCCTGCCGATCGCGTTCGTCGCGCTCGTGCCTGCCAGTGCCGTGTCCGGCGGACTGAAGACGGTGCTTGACACAATCGCCTTTGTGTTTCCGTTTCGCTCAGCGCTGCAAGCGGTGAGCAACGCGTTCAGCGGGGCGCAACCCGGGATCGGTTGGCCGCTGATTCATCTCGCGGTACTGACCGCGGCGTTCTGGGTGCTGGCTCGGATTGCGGTGCGGCGCTTCGGCTAATTAATTAGGAGCAGCCCAGTCCCGGCGATCGCGCGACGTGGTTGCTTTCGCTCCCGCATACGAGGCATTAGAGCCACCACGTCCGAAGGTGGGTCCGGGCGAGCGAACACAACTCAACGGCAGGTGCAACTAGGACTCAGCGCCCGACAGTGCGCCGGAACAGCAGGCCGCAGATTGCCGCGATGATGATTAGGACGATCGGCCATCCCGCGCTCGTGACGCCGACGATCGCCAGCACCAGCCCGACCATGCCGATCGTGCCCGCAACTCCGCTGGCCACGACCAGGCGGTAGGCGCGCTGTTCACGGGTCCGCCGTGGGGTGTAGCTGCCGCGCTTCTGGATATCCGCCATACAACTGATCGTACCGGGCCACGCCACCACCGTAGGCGCAACGAGAAACGGGACTATGGGCTGCGTTTCTCGTTGGACTTGCCGGACGCCCATCCCACCGCCCAACCACCCGGTCGGATGACTAGGGTTTGCGGCATGAGCGACGTCCCGGTCCATCACATCCTGTTCTACGACTACGTGGACGACATGCTTGACCGCCGGTACCCGTACCGGCAGGCCCATCTGGAGCGGATTGGCGCCGAGCGGGAGGCCGGGCGCGTGGTCATGGCCGGAGCGCTCGGCGATCCGCCTCACGGGGCGGCAATCGTGTTTCGCGATGCGAGCCGCGACGAGATCGAGGCTTTCGCCCGCGCGGATCCTTACGTCGAGGCGGGGTTGGTCACAGCCCGGCGGATCGAGCGCTGGAACGTGGTTTAGGGCAACGTCAGGCAATTCGGGCAGACGTATCGCGGGTCCGGATGACCGCCGAGCTGCCGCCGGTATCCTCGTAACCCGATGCCGTTCCCGCAAACCCGCCTCCGGCGACTGCGCGCCACCAGCGCGCTGCGCGGGCTGGTACGCGAAACCCATCTCCACCCCACCGACTTCGTGATCCCGATGTTCGTGGCCCATGGGGTCGACCGGCGAGAGTCGATCCCGGCCATGCCCGGCGTCGACCGGCTGTCGATCGCCCATGCAGTGGCTGAAGCAGCCGAGGCGGCCGAGGCCGGCATTCCGGCCGTGCTGCTGTTCGGGCTGCCGGCCGCCAAGGACGACCAGGGTTCAGGGGCGTGGGACGACGAAGGGGTGATCCAGCTCGCGACGCGCGCGATCAAAGAGGCACATCCCGAACTGATCGTGATCACCGATCTGTGCCTGTGCGAGTACACGAGTCACGGCCACTGCGGGGTGGTTGCTCCCGATGGGAAAGTTGACAATGACTCGACACTCGAGCTGCTGTCCCGCACGGCGATCTCGCAAGCCCGGGCCGGCGCCGACATCGTCGCCCCGAGCGACATGATGGACGGCCGGGTGGGGACGATCCGCACGGCGCTCGACGATGAGGGCTTCGCCGACACGCCGATCCTCGCCTACGCCGCCAAGTTCGCCTCGGCCTTCTACGGCCCGTTCCGAGAGGCTGTCGACTCCACGCCCGCCTTCGGTGACCGCCGCGGCTACCAGATGGATCCCGCCAATGGCGATGAGGCGATACGTGAGGCGCTGCTGGACGTGGACGAGGGAGCCGACATCCTGATGGTCAAGCCTGCGCTTCCGTACCTGGACCTGATCCGTCGGATCAAGGACGAGACGAGGATGCCGCTCGCGGCCTACCACGTCAGTGGCGAGTATTCGATGCTCAAGGCCGCCGCCGCGGCTGGCTACGTGGATGAGCGGACCGCTGTCCTTGAGACCCTGACCAGCATTCGCCGCGCTGGGGCCGACATCATCGTCACCTACTACGCCAAGGAGGCAGCGCGATGGCTGCAATAGGCGCAAGTCCGCCTGCCGGCCGACCGAGTTCGGCGCATGGCCCCAAGCTCCGCACCCGCAAACACGGGGCGGCAATCGCCCTCGACGACCTCGACAAGCGGCTGCTCAACCTGATGCAGGGCTCGTTTCCGATCGCGCCGCGACCATACCTGCATGTGGCTGAGCAGGCACAGGTCAGCGAGGAGGAGGTGCTCGCGCGCGTGACGCATCTGTTGCAGGAGCGGATCATCCGTCAGGTCACGCCGATCTTCGACACGCGCGCGCTGGGCTATTCGTCGATGCTGGTCGCAGCCAAGGTCGACCCCGAGAACCCATGGCGTGCCGCGAACGTCATCAACGAGCACCCCGGGGTCTCACACAACTACCTGCGCAACCATGAGTTCAATATCTGGTTCACGATCGCCACCGAGCCGGATTCGCCGCTCGGACTGCAGGGCACTCTGGACGTGCTGGCCGAGCTCGCCGGCGCGGAATCGGTCCGACAGCTCCCGACGCTGAAGCTGTTCAAGATCCGGATGGACCTCGAGATGGAGGGCGGCACCGACGCGCTGTCCAGGACGGTGCAGGCGGCTGAGCCCGTCGAGATCGAGCGCCAGCCCTACGACGAGCTGGACATCAGCGTGATCCGGGCTCTACAGGGCGACCTGCCGGTCGTCTCAGAGCCCTACGCCCCTGCGGCGGACGCGTTGAGCATGCCGCAGGAGCGCCTGCTCGAGCACCTTCAGGGAATGCACGAGCGCAAGCTGCTGCGGCGCGTGGCGGCGATCCTGTTCCACCGCCGGGCGGGATTCAGCGCCAACGGCATGGGGGTGTGGAAGGTCCCGGACGAGCGAATCCTCGAGCTCGGGGCCCAGATGGCCTCCTACCGCGGGATCTCCCACTGCTACCAGCGTCCGACCTATCAGGACTGGCCGTACTCCGTGTTCACGATGGCGCACGGGCGCTCGAAGGAGGAGTGCGACGCGATCCTCGACACGATCGCCAGCGAGACCGGCATCTCCGACCGGGCGACGCTCTACTCGTCGACCGAGTTCAAGAAGATCCGGCTGCTCTACTTCACGGGGGAATTTCGCGCCTGGGAGCGCGAGCACGCCGGAGTGTGAGCGCCGCGCTTGTGACCACACGCTCCCGCGAGCTGTATCAGCGAGCGCTGGAGCTGATGCCGGGTGGCGTCAACTCCCCGGTCCGCGCGATGCGCGGGATCGGCCGCGATCCGATCTTCATCTCCCACGGGGAGGGCTCGACGATCGTCGATGTCGACGGCAACGAGTACATCGACTGGATCAGCTCCTGGGGCCCGCTGATCGCCGGACATGCCCCCACGGGGGTAATCGATGCCGTGGCCAGCGCTGCCACAAGAGGCACGTCGTTCGGAGCGCCGACGGAAGGCGAGGTCGAACTCGCGGCTGAGGTCGCGCGGCGAATCCCCTCAGCGCAGATGCTGCGCATGACCTCCTCGGGGACCGAGGCCACGATGAGCGCGCTCCGGCTTGCGAGGGCTGCTACCGACCGTGAGCGTGTCCTCAAGTTCGCCGGCGCCTACCACGGCCACGTCGATGGTCTCCTCGCCGAGGGCGGCTCCGGGCTGGCGACTCAGGCGATCCCGGCCAGCCCCGGCGTTCCGGCGGCCGCCGCGCAGGCGACGGTGGTCGTTCCGTGGAACGACCGGGCCGCTCTGATCGCGGCCACCGACGAGCATCCGCTGGCCGCGATCCTGGCCGAGCCGGTGGCGGCGAACATGGGTGTTGTTCCCCCTGCGGACGGATTCCTGGAGCTGCTCCGGGAGCGTGCGGACGAGACCGGCGCACTGCTCGTGTTCGACGAAGTCATCACGGGTTTCCGCGTCGCTCCGGGCGGAGCTCAGGAACGCTACGGGGTGATGCCGGATCTGACAATCCTGGGCAAGGTTCTGGGTGGCGGGCTGCCCGCCGCCGCCTACGCGGGGCCCCCGGTGCTGATGGAGCGCATCGCGCCCGCTGGCGACGTCTACCAGGCCGGCACCCTGTCCGGCAACCCCCTCGCCGTGGCGGCGGGCCTCGCTACGCTCGAGCTGCTCGATGCCCCTGCCTACCAGCGTCTCGCCGAGGTGACGGAGACGCTGGCCCATGGCCTGCGGGAGGCCGGCCGGCGAGCCGGGGTCCCGATTCAGGTGCAGAGCGTGCCGGGGTTGCTGACCCCCTTCTTCTCCGCGGCTCCGGTGCGGAACTACGCCGAAGCCAAGGGCTGCGACACGGAGGCCTACGGGGCCTGGTGCCGGGCACTCCTGCAGCGTGGCGTCTACCCGCCGCCGTCTCAGTTCGAGGCGTGGTTCCCCTCGCTGGCCCATCGCGATGAGGACATCGAGAGGACCATCGTGGCCGCGGCCGACGCGCTTCTGGAGCTGGCATGAGCAGTGGTGTCACGGGTGCCCCCGTCGTCGCTCTCCGCGCGGCGCTGGCCGAGCGCGGCGGGAAGTTGTCGCAGGTCCTGGTCGCCGAGACTGAGTTCGCTT
>JBPCMW010000102.1:0-10316 GCA_051001875.1 Solirubrobacteraceae bacterium
CCTGCTGGCCACGCTGGTTGGCTGCGGGTACGTGATCCAGAACGGCCCCAGCGGCCGCTACCGGCTTAGCCACAAGCTCGTCGCGCTCGCCGGCGGGGCGGAGCTGCGCGTGGCGCGGCTGCGCGCCGCCGCCCGTCCCCACCTCGAGGCCATTCGTAACGCCACCGACGAGACGACCAACCTCGTGATCCTCGAGCACTTCTCCACCGCCTACGTCGACCAGGTCGAGAGCTCGCGCGCGGTCCGGATGTTCACCGAGATCGGCCGGCGCGTCGAGGCGCATGCGACCGGCAGCGGCAAGGCGATACTCGCCTTCCTCCCCCCGGAGGAGCTCGAAGGGCTCTTCGCCGCCGCGCCGCTGAAGCAGCTGACGCCCCACACCCTCACACGCCCCGAGGACCTGCACCGCGAGTTCGAGCGGACGCGGGGCTGCGGTTTCGCCCTGGACACCGAGGAGTACGAGCTAGGAGTCGGCTGCGTCGGAGCTCCAATCCTCGACAGCGAAGACCACGCCAGCGCAGCGATCAGCGTCTCCGCACCGCTTGGCCGCCTGCAGCAGCTCGACATCGACGCAGTCGGCAGGCTCATCTCCGAGCACACCGCAAAGCTCTCGCGCGAACTTGGGTACAAGAGCTGAGGCGAGTTGCGGCTGGCACACTCGGCCGGCCAGGCACACACAGCTGACGCCGTCCGAGTGCGATTGGAGGACTAGCTACTCGAACACGAACTACATCGCGCTCGGGCTGATCGCCGAGAAGGTGCCGGGAGAGTCCTGCCGCACCGAGCTCACGCAGCGCATCCTACGTTCGGTGAAGCTGACGGCAACCGAGCTTCCAACCCCGCGGACGCTTGCCCACCTGGCGCAGGTCCGACAGCGGGAAGCGGCGGGCATCCCCGCTACGAGCTCACCGCGCGCCGGCTCGTGAGTCACCGCGGGTCAACACAGGCCATGTCTCACAGGCCTCAGCCATGCGTTGTTCGCATCTGGATGCAGACTTCGACTCAATGGAAAGGTCGGCCTTCCGCAAAGAACTTCGTGTCGACCAGGTCAACGCTCTAACTCGATGGGCGCCCGCCCATGAAGCTCCGCCCGAGGCCGTTCCGCCGTGACAACCTTGCGGCGCAGGTCAGCATCACGGCACGGCACGTCGGCGAGGTTTCGTTCCCATTTCCGTTCCCCCGGACCAGAAACCCCAGTGATCACGGACGATTTCGGGCAACTAATCCAGTCTCGAAAACCGGTATGGGCGTTTCCGTCCATCGGGGGTTCGAATCCCCCCCTCTCCGTTGATCCGAGCGTGAATGCCCGCAAGGACGGGCATTTGCCGAGCCGAGGCGGTGCCTGAGCCACTCAACGACGATCGCAAGCCGATCGCACCGGACCGGATCATGCCGGTCATCGCGTGGCCCTGTGTCGAGGCTCACCGAGCCGGCGGCCTTCCGCTCGGTCGCGATGGCGCGGATCAGGTTCGGGCCGGACGATCGAGTCGTCGCAATCCGACCGCGCCGGACGGCGACGCGGTACGTCGAATGCGAATCCCGGGTGAGATGCGCGGTTTCTCAGTGAGAAGCGGGGCTGGAGGCCCTGGCATCTGAAGGCTCGTCGCAGTGTCAACGCAACCTCCACATGTGCGAGGCAATTGCGCGGATGGACCACGCGCTCGATCCATTTACATGCAATCGTGGTGCGTTACGAAGAGGTCGAGATCGGCAGCGAGAGCTCGGGGGTACCGGATGGTGGCCCGCATGGCCGCGCGCCGGCCGGCCTCACCGAGCAGCTGAGGCTCAGGCGGAAGGGCTGTGATGGGAGACAACGTGGCTCACGATGCGACAGCCTGGGCAGGCGCCGACGAACGAGTCGCCGCTCAGTAGATCACGCACGCGCTCGGGCAACTGAGGTGGCTCACCGCCGCGGGCGCGCAGTTGGGCAGCGAGCGACTCAAAGCGCGGCTCGTGCGCGTGGGCCTCAAAGGCGATCGGAGTCCCGCACCAGGGACAGAACTGAGGCGCTTGCGGTCCAGAGGTGTCGCTTCCCTCCTTGAGGTTCGCAGGAGCGCTCACCGTCCAGCCCATGCCTGAGACGCTACCAGTTAGGTCAATGATCGCTCCGCGCCGTGAGCATCCTCAGCTAGGCCCGACACTATTCATCCTGGGTCTCGGGCGCGCTGGGAACGCGTGGCATGTCGGTGGCGGGATCACGACCCTCGTATCCGCCGGGCCCCGGAGTGACCTCCGGGCCGGCCTCGGGATCGCTGGTCGGGTAGGAAGCGTCGTCATCGGTCAGACCCTCCCCTTGCCCCGGGATTGGACGCTCCTCCTCCTCCGGACGTGGTTGCTCGTGAGGCTCGGTCATCGTTTGGGCTCCTTTGGCTCAGGACCGCCACAGCGGGTTGCAGGATCCTCTCACACTGCCACGACACCGGGTAGCGGCGTTCCACCGCAACTAACCCATACCTTCGAACGGGTTGTATGCGGCGCACATCTACGGTACGCTGCCGCCCGGCAAACCAGCGGCAGCGCGGTTCTGTCCTGGCAGGGAGGAGTAGAGAGTGAGGCGGTTCACGGTCACGAGCACGGTTGTGCTCGTTGGTGTTCTAGCGGTCGTGGCGATTGCGTCGGTGCTGCTCGCGCAGACGGTGATCACTGCGCAACGAATCAACGACAAGGCTCAGAACATCGCGACGAACGGCCGGGGCATCAACGCTTCGACCGACTCCGTCATTCAGCTTCGCCGGACGAACGCGCTCGCGCTCTCGATCCTCCGCTCGGCGCGGCCGCTGCGGGGCCAGCTCAGCTCGATCGTCGGCCTTGCGAACGGGATCAATGGGGAGGCGGGCTCGATCAACTCGAGCGCGGGGACGATCCTCTCCACTGCCACGAACATCAACTCGTCCGCGGTAAGGATCAACTCGACGGCGCACAGCATCAATGGCGAAGCCGGCAACATCAACACGACCGCGGGCGCCATCAACTCGAGTGCGGGCAGCATCAGTGCCAGCGCCGGCTCGATCAATTCGAGCGCCGGGAGGGTGAACGCGAGCGCGGGCTCGATCAGGACGAGCGCGCTGAGCATCAGATCGAGCGCCGCCGGCATCAACAGCGAGGCCGGCTCGATCGTGAACGTTGCGGGGCGGATCAACACCGACGTCAACCTGATCAACACCAACCTGGATGTGACGATCGCGGTCGCCAAGAGAATCAAGGGCGACACCGGCAACATCCTCGCTCAGGCGGTCGCGGCGTTGGGCAACGCCGCCTGCATCGATCAAAAGGTCTCCGGACCGGGAGACAACTTTGCTCAGTGCCCCGGCAGGCGCGCTGCGGTGGACTCCGCGAGGACGCCGCTGCAGAAGCGGGGGCTCAAAAAGCTCAGTCAGCTTGCGCGTCAGCCCGCGTCAGCGGGCCCGGCGCCGGCGAAGCAGCAGGCTCCCAGGGCCCCAGGTGGCACCCCGAGCAGCGCCCACGCTCCGCAGCCGGGGGCTCCCGCAGCGCCGCCGGCACCAGCGCCGGGTCAGCCACCCGTGAGCCAAGCGCTCGGTGGAGTCCTGCAAGCCGTCAACTCGCTGCTCGGCCACTAGGAGGGCGACATGGAGGCAGGAACGATATTCGCCAGGCGAGCCATGCCGCCGGCCCGGGATACCCCCACGCATCCCACGTTCGTCAGGTGGCTGTGGATCTGGATCACGGTCCTGTCGCTGGTGGTGGTCGTGGTGATCGGCTTCCTGCTCGGAATCGTCAGCAACCTGAAGTCGATCGACCAAGGCCTGTTCGAGGCTAACGCGTCGGTCAGCGGGATCCAAGGGGAAGCCCATCCGCTGCCGGCCGACATCCAGGTGATCAACAAGAACCTGACCAGCATCGACCGTGCGCTCAAGCCAATCAGCCATCAGGCCAACCAGATCGTCGACGCACTGAGCTCGATCCAGGGCGGGCTCGGACAGGTCCAGGGGTCGCTGGTGAGCACTGCCGGATCGCTGGTGAACACCTCGGGCTCACTGGTCGATACCTCGAACTCGCTGGTGAACACCTCAGGGTCGCTGACAAATACCTCCGGGACCCTCGGGACGATCTCGAGCTCGCTGATCGGTACCGCCGGGACGCTCGCCGGCATCGCCCCCTCGCTCATGGACACCTCGAGCAAGCTGGTCACGATTTCCGGTTCGCTGGTGCCCACCGCGCGCACGCTCGTCACCGTCCGCAGCCAGGCGGGAACTATCAACCGTACGCTGAACAACGCCGAGTTCGTCAGGACCAACGGCACGCAGGGGATCTGGCGACGGGTCCGGTTCGCCAACGGCGGCTCCTTCAGCCGGCCTGGTTTCGACAACAGTCTGGCCGGTCCCGGCACCAACCCCAACGGTCTCGTGCCGGTGCTGGGCGACGCCACCTCGATCTTCGGCGGGCTGGTACAGGTCAACCGGCACCTGCTGAGCATCTGCCGGGCCCCGGTCCTCAACACCCTCACTTTGCCCACTTTGGTGAACGGGTCCGCTCCCTGCCCATGATCCGTGAGCGAAGATGAGAGAGAGGCCTCCGATCGGGCTCGGGGCGGGGCTAGCCGGGGGGATCCTGGTGATCGTGATCGCCTGGGCGCTGGCGGCCGTGTTGATGCTGACCGGGACGCTGACCAACACGAGCCAGATCAACGACCGCGTCAAGCAGGTGAACGCCCAGGTGGACCCGATTGACAAGAACCTGGCGTTCGTGAAGCTCGCCGCCCGCACGGGCCGGATCTCGGCGAAGATCAGGCGGGCGGCGCAGCCCCTCTCGGGCGAGCTCACCCAGGTGGTATCCGCCGCCGGGCAGATCAACTCCAACGTGAGCTCGATCTTGACCACTGCTGGCTCGATCAACGGCGTGGTCAACGCGATCAACGGCAACGCTCGTGCGATCAACGGCACCGTCCGCTCGATCAACGCAAACGCAACCGCGATCAACGGCAACGTCAACTCGATCAACTCGAATGTGCAATCGATAAGCGGCTCGGTCGGATCGATCAGCGGCAGCGTCGCCTCGATCAACGGCCGGGTCACGACGATCAGGGACGTGGTCGGCCCGGCCGGGGCGAGCGACGGTTCGATCAACGCTCTAGTGCCACGAATCTCCACCAACCTGGGGGCGATCAGCTCCACCGCGCGGTCGATCCGCGCCGGAGTCAGCGGAATCAACGACCGGGCCGACGTGGTGATAGCGCTGGTGCGCGCGCTCAAGAGTGACTTCGCCAGCATTCTCGCCGGGGTCGGAACCACGATCAACAGCGCCACGATCCTCGGGCACGCCAACTCGATCGACTGCTCCAAGCTGATCAACTTCCTGGGTCCCACCCAGAGCTGCGGCAAGTAGCGCTGCTGCTCGTCGACGCCGGAGGCCCGGGCGCGCGGCTCTGATCAGGGTGTCGCGCGGAACATGCTGGCGATCCGGTCAAACAGCGGAGCAAGGGAAGAGATGCGCTCTGCCGGCAGCGCCTGAAACACAAGCGTGACCATCGTCGTGCCCTGAAACAGGAAGTAGTGCGCGTGCGCACCCCGCTGACCCGTGGTGGGATCATCAAAGGTGTACAGGTAGAGGTAGCCGGGCAGGCCGCCGAGCGTCACCTGCTGGGGCTGGCGTAGCCACGTGACGTGCTTGCCGCTGTTAACGACAGAATCGGTGAGCTTTCTCGCCCGGCCTAGGTTGACGGCGCTCACCGGGACACCGATCGGCGTCTTGCGCACCAGCAACGACGCCCCGTCGCTGCTGGCGGCAAGGGCGACCACCGCGGGATCGCTGGACTGAAGTCGCTGCCAGCTCGACGGATATCCGCCCGAGAAAGTCCCGCCTGGATCTCGGAACTGCGTGAACGAAGGCTGCGCGGCCGCTACGAGCTTGCGAGCGGAACGCGGCTTGGATGAGGATGTGAGCTGCTCGCCGATCAGCCACGCCGCGATGCCGAGCAGCAGTATCACTACGGCGGCTGGTGCCAGCCAATTGGGTGGAGCCGGTCGGCGAACCCGATCGTCAACCCTCTGCTCGCCTACCTCTGAGGGGATCGGCTCTGGCTCCACCGCGCGCTCAGGCCTGGTTCCGCTCGGCCTCCGATTGCTGCTGTGCGCCCAGCAGCCCGAATACCACCGCCGCCGCGCCCGAGAAGAGATGCAGGAAGTTGTCCGGGGCCAGGCTGCCGTTGATGGCCAGGATCGGAAGCTTCTCGAGGAAGCCGAGCAGGGCGGCAGCCAGGTAGATGGCTCCGCCGCCGATCAACACGCCCTGGGTGATAGCGGGGTCTGACAGGCGCGAGACGACGATGAAGGCTCCCCCGATCACCAGGTGGACGATGTTGTGGAAGATGTTCACCTCGAACCCGAACAGCGGAATCGTAGGACCATGGCTCGTGACGAGGCCGCTAAAGCCAGTCAGGATGAAGCCGATCACGCCTCCGGCGAGGTAGACGATCCCGACGATCAGCGCGAATGGCTGCGCGACGTTCATGCCGCCGAATTCCAGCGGACCGTTGCCGCGGGTCGGAACCGGCCGGCGCACGGCCGCCGCTGTTGGTTGACGCCTCGTAGCCATGCGCGACGTCAGCGCCCAGGCCAGTACAGACCGTTGACGGCTGGATTCATAGAAAGCCTCCCGAGCGTTAGTATATGCGTTCCGCTTACAGCTGGTAGGATACCGCTTCGAGAGGAGATCCTGCGATGTTGCTGTCAGCGCTAACGACGTCCGCACCGGTGCCGCATATAGCAGGGCACAACTCGTGGTGGTATCTCGGGTTGGGGATCGGATTCGCGATCGTGGTGGTGGTCGTTGTGATCGTGGCCACGATCCTGGCGCTGGCAGCCCGGATCGGTGCCCAAGCGCGCGAGGGGATCGACGCGATGGAGCAGGCCCGCATCGCCACCTTACCGGTGTGGGAAGTGCAGAAGACGAACGTCGCCCTGACTGCTATCTGGAAGGCGGCGGAATCCGCACGGGAAACGCTACAGAGCGCGAAATGGGAGAGGACACGATGAACCTGCTCGCAGTTACCTCAGAGCAAACCGTCTTCTGGGAGGTGGCACTGGGGCTGGGGCTGGTGGTGGTTCTCGTGGTGGTCGCCGCGCTGACCCTGCTTCATCGCCTGGTTCGTGACATCGACGTAGGCGTTGCCACGCTCTGGACGGTGACCAAGCGATTGGCGCAGAACACCACCGCCACCTACCAGTTCGCCGGTACGGCCTCGATTGCACTCGCGTTGCGGGATGAGCTGATCCGTCAAGACAAGATGCTCTCCGAATCATGAGCGAGACCCTGCTGATCATCCTGAGCGTGGTCGAGATCGTGGCCCTCGTCCTCGTGCTCGCGGTGGGCCTGCTGGTCGTCGCCGGTCAGCTCCGGTCGATCGTGGCGACGCTGCAGGAGGTGGCCTGGGGGGCCCGCGCGGTGGAGCGCCAGCTGCGCGCAGCGCGGCCGAACGTGTCGAACATCAACTGGGCGCTGGAGGAGATCGCACAGACCGTGCCGACTGTTGCCGACGCGGCCGAGCGTCTCGCCACGCTCCCACCCCGGATCTCACGGCTGCGATGACGCTCTGGTGGATTGGCAACGTGTTGTTCGTGGTGGTGATCATCCCGGTGGTCGCGCTGATCTTGCATCGCCTCCTGCGACCGGCACGCCAGATCAAGGCATACGCGGACGACATCGCTGAGAATGGAGCCCTGTTCGCTCCACACCTCTCTGTCGCTGTCTCGGAGCTGGCGACGACAAAAGCACTCGCGGCGGATCTCCGCCCGGAGCTCGAGCGCTACAGCCAAGCCCTGGATAGGTTGAGGTGAGCCCGTGCCGGCCGTAGCCGTCATCACGTTGATCGGAGTAGCGCTGCTGGTCGGGGTTCTGGCCGCCTACCTGATTCGAGTCGCCCTGATCCTCCACCACGTAGTTGGTCGACTAGACGTTGTCCTCGGAGCCGTCGGGGCGGTCAACGAGGAGGCTGCCCCAATCGGCCAGGTTGCGGATGCGATCAACGCCGATCTGGGCGCGGCTCGCCGGGCGGTAGAGGAGGCGGCGGATCGCAGCCCGGACGAGAGCAGCCGCATCCGCGCGATGTAGCTACGGCGGCCCGAAAGCGCCGGCTGCCGCCTAGTGCGTCGCGCAGGACATGCACGGATCGAAACTGCGGATCGTCCGCAGAATGTCAATGCCGTCGAGTCTCAGCAGCGGCGTGGCGGCCACGGCCTGCTCGCACGGCCCGGGGGTGCCGGATGAGTCGCGCGGAGACGCCGCCCAGGTCGAGGGAGCGAGAATCTGGTAGTTCTCGATCACGCCGTTCACGGCGGTCATGTGGTGGCTGAGGTATCCGCGCCCAGCTCCCCAGAAGCCCGTGCCGACACGCTCGCCTCTAGGAATCGCGTAGCCGGTGGAGATCCGTGCCTCGCCGGTGCGATTGAGGTCCAGGGCGATCAGCACGTGCTCGTAGGCCACCAGCGCTGAGTAGGCAAGCGCGTAGGCCCGCGCGCGGTTGCGCTCGAAGGTCCCCCAACGGTCGGGCAGATGCCACTCGAGCGTAGCCGCCGCCAGGCCGCCTTTGGGCATGGCCAGCCTAAGGCTCTGCCCGGTCGGCTCGATGAAGCGTCGGTGTGGCAGGGCGTCGGCCATGGCGGTCGTCCAGAGGCGGGAGTAGGCGCCCGTGTCCATCGCGCGCCGGTTCCAGCGCGGAGCCGTCGACCAGGAATACTTGCCCCGCAAGCTCATCTCCCCCGGCTGGGGGATCGTCCGCTTGCTCGCTGGATGGTTGGCGGGCAGTCGATTGCCGGCTGGGTCGCCGGGATGGGTGGCATCTGCCCCCCATCCCTCATAGAAGGAGTGCTCCACGAACTCCTCCACGCCGGCGTTGATCTCCGGCAGCGAAGTGGTGGCGAGCTCGCCACCGAGGATCGCTCCTGGGGTGGCCCAGCAGCGCTCGCCCCAGGACGCACAATTCTCAAACGTCGCGTCATATGCGAACGGGTCGTCCCACTGACCGAGATCGATGAAGTTCTTGGGGCTCGTCCCGAGGTCGCGGTAACGTGGCTCTGCCTCGTAGAAGAACTCCACCAGGTCGTTCCAGATCGCCACCACCCGCTGACCGTAGTCGAGGAACCTGACGACCCTCAGCAGCATCATGCTGAGATCCGACGGATCGATCGTAGAGCTCACCCCCCCAGGCACCATCGTCTGAGGGTGGGGGTACTTCCCGCCGATCAGGACGTAGGCCTCACGGGCGACCCGCGCCATCCGCAGCGCCTCGAGGTAGAGCTCTCCGGTGCTCCGCGTCAACGCGGTCATGATGTCGGCAATTCGCCTAAAGCCGTGCGTGGCCCGGCCGGGCGCGGGGGCGCGCTCGGCGCTCTGCCACAGCTCGGGACTCGTGGCTCTTACCGTCGCCTCTGAGTAGTCAGGCCCAGCGCGCAGGAACAGGTGGAGTGGATGGTCGTAGAGATACTCGATCGCGGACATGAGGTTGCGGGCGACGATCCCCATCGGCGGCGGTTGTATGCCGTAGGCCATCTCGAGCGCCAGGGCCGAGCACGTGGCGTGGGCGCCCCCACACACCCCGCAGGCGCGGCTGGAGACAAACACAGCATCGCGCACGTCACGGCCGCTGAGGATGATCTCGTAGCCGCGGAAGAGCGTTGCCATCGCGGCGCTCTCGAGCACGGTGCCGCTGCCGCGCTCAACCGCGACGTGGAACGACAATGCCCCCGCCACCCGGCTCACGGGGGCGAGGTCGAGAACCGCGACGGCGCGGCCACCCGCGCCCGGCTCGGTCGGTGTGTGCGCTTCCACGCTAGATCTCCTCTCGGGGCTTGGCGGGTTCCCCAAGGACGGGGACGCTCTGATCGAGGTCGATGCCGTCCTGGCGCAGGATTTCCAGGCTCTGCGGCAGCGGCTGCTTCTTGTAGCGATTGCCGTGGTGGACGCTGCCGTGGTATTGCAGGCGCTTGTAGAAGTAGCCCATCACCTTGTCAGTCGGTGTCTTCTCGCCCGGTGCGCTCCCCCAGGGGCTCGGGACCGCGTGCGTGTTGTCCCAGAGTGGCTCACGATTTCCTGTCCGCATCGACATGCGGCGCAGGCGGCGGATCCCGCTCCCGTAGACCTTGGACAGGCCACCGGAGAGCGCGGAGCCCGGAGGCGCCTTGTAGAAGGGGGAGTACTTGTCCGGGAAGCCGGGCATCGTGCAGCCGATGCACGGGCCGCCGGCGACCATGCAGCCGCCCATGTGGTTGATCGCGCCGCGCTCGACGATGTTGCACTGCACCACCGGACCCCAGCAGCCGATCTCGACCAGGCACTCGTTGTCGCCCGGCGCCTCGGCGAAC
>JBPCMW010000103.1:0-8085 GCA_051001875.1 Solirubrobacteraceae bacterium
GGAGAACGCATAACTCATCATACCGCCAACCACCACTTATTTCAATTACAGACCACTAGCTGTTGCCGGTCGGGGTTATGATACGGCCAGAATCCGGTGCGGACTCGTATCTTTCAGATCGTCGTGATGGTTGGCGCGCTGATTCTGGCCGCGTGGATCGCGGTCACGCACGTCCGGCACTGGGGCGATTGGGTGGTCCTGGGCGTGCTCATCATGACCTTCTTCGGCGCCGCGATCGCCATCTATCCCCGGCGCTACACGGCCAAGAAGCGCACCTTCGTGCGCACCACCAAGCCTCCCCGCTAACCAGACGGACGCGACCACGGAAGGCGCGCCTACTCCCACTCGATCGTGCCCGGAGGCTTGCTGGTGATGTCCAGCACCACCCGGCCGACGGGCCGGATCTCATTGATCATCCGGCTGGCGATCTGCTCGAGCAGGTCATAGGGCAACCGCGCCCAATCAGCGGTCATCGCGTCGTCGCTGGTCACGGCCCGGATGACGATCACGTTCCCATAGGTCCGCGTATCCCCCTGGACGCCGACCGTGCGGATGTCCGGAAGCACGCAGAACGACTGCCAGAGCTCGCGGTAGAGCCCCGCCTTGCGGATTTCGTCCTGCAGGATGGCGTCGGCCTCGCGCAGCACATCGAGGCGCTCTCGGGTGGCTTCGCCGCCGACGATCCGGATCGCCAGTCCCGGTCCGGGGAAGGGCTGGCGCCAGACCAGCCGCTCGGGCAGCCCCAGCTCAGCGCCCACGGCTCGCACCTCGTCCTTGAACAGGGCGCGCAGCGGCTCCACCAGCTCGAACTCAAGATCGTCGGGGAGGCCGCCGACGTTGTGATGGGACTTGATCGTCGCAGCTCCGGTGCCGCCGCCCGACTCGATCACGTCCGAGTAGAGCGTGCCCTGGACGAGGAACCTCACGTCGTCGAGCTTGCTCGCCTCCTCCTCGAACACGCGGATGAACTCGGCGCCGATCCGCTTGCGCTTGTCCTCTGGGTCGGAAATCCCCTTCAGCCGCGCGAGGAAGCGCTCGGAGGCATCGACCGCGACGAGCGGAACCCGGAAGTGGTCACGGAACGCGGCGATCACCTGTTCACCCTCGTTCTTGCGCATCAGGCCTTGGTCGACGAACACACACGTGAGCCGGTCCCCGATCGCCCGGTGCACGAGCAGGGCGGCCACGCTCGAGTCCACCCCGCCGGAAAGCCCGCAGATCACGCGGCCATCGCCGACCTGCGCGCGGATCCGATCGATCTGCTCGTCGATCACCGAGGCCGCGCTCCAGGTGCGCTCGCAGCCGCATACGTCCTGGAGGAAATTCGTCAGTACCTGATGGCCGTACGGGGTGTGCACAACCTCGGGGTGAAACTGGATCCCGTAGATGCCGCGCTCGGCGGATTCGAAGGCGGCCACCGGCGAGGCCGACGATGAGGCCAGCGCGGTGAAGCCCGGAGGCGGCGTGAACACCGTGTCCCGGTGGGACATCCAGCAGGTCTGCTCCGCCGGTGTTCCGGTCAGCAGCTTTCCCGGTTCACGCACAGTCAGCTGCGAGCGGCCGAACTCGCCGACCTCCGCACCCTCGACGCGACCGCCAAGCTCCCGAGCGATCAGCTGCATCCCATAACAGATGCCGAGGACTGGAACGCCGAGCGCCAGCAGCGCTCGGTCGAGCGGCGGCGCCCCGTCCGCATAGACGGATGCCGGGCCGCCGGACAGGATCACGCCCTTGGGACGGCGGCGAGCCACCTCCTCGGGACCGACGTGATGAGGCAGGAGCTCCGAGAACACCCCGCATTCGCGGACCCTGCGCGCGATCAGCTGGGAGTACTGGCCGCCGTAGTCGAGCACGACGACTTCTTCGGTGGCGGCCGCCGGGGCGACCGGGCTGTCAGTGCGCTCCGTCTCGGCCGCGACAGGGCTGGAGCTAGTCGGCGACACCGACCGTCGCGGCCTTGCCCGTCGCGCCCATACCCACGCCCTGCTCGCGCTGGAGGTGCTTGCCTTCGGTCTGCAAGGACGGAGCCACCATCAGCTCAGCCCGATTGAACTCCGCGATGTCACGGTAGCCGCAGGTCGCCATCGAGGTGCGGAGGCCGCCGATCAGGTTGAACGTCCCGTCGTTCTCCCGGGCCGGTCCCTTGATGATCTCCTCAAGCGTCCCGTTGGGCGTCGTCGCGACCCGCGTGCCGCGAGGCAGCGTCGGGTGGAAGGTCGCCATGCCCCAGTTGTAGCCACGTCCGGGGGCCTCGTAGGCGCGGGCCAGCGCCGAGCCGAGCATCACCGCATCGGCACCGCAGGCGATCGCCTTGGCGATGTCGCCGCCGTTGCGCATGCCACCGTCGGCGATCACCTTGACGTAATCCCCGGTCTCGAGCATGTGCTGCGAGCGAGCCGCGGCCACGTCGGCGATTGCGGTGGCCTGCGGAACGCCGATCCCGAGCACGCCACGGGTGGTGCAGATAGCGCCGGGACCGACCCCGACGAGCACGCCGGCCGCGCCGGTTCGCATCAGGTGCAGACCGGTGTGGTAGGAGGCACAGCCACCGACGACAACGGGAGTCGGAGCAAGCTCGCGGATGAATTCCTTGAGGTTCAGCGGCGGTCGGCTCTCGTCGAGCGACACGTGCTCGGCTGAGACGACGGTGCCCTGGATGACCAGGATGTCCAGCCCCGCCTCGAGGGCGCCCTCGTAGTGCGCGCGGACCTTCTGCGGGGTCAACGACGCCGCCGCGACCACGCCCTGGGCCTTGATCTCCTGAATCCGCTGCGCGATCAGCTCCGGCTTCACCGGCTCCCGATAGATGTCCTGCATCTCCCGCGTCGCAATGTCACGCGAGAAGCTGGCGATCCGTTCGAGCTGCGTCTCGGCATCCTCGTAGCGGCAGAAGATGCCTTCCAGGTTCAGAACCGCAAGTCCGCCGAGCCTGCCGATCCCTCCGGCGGTCTCCGGCGAGACAACGCCGTCGAGCGCGGCCGCCAACAGCGGTAGCTCGAAGCGATAGGGCCCGAGCGTCCACGAGACGTCCACGTCATCGGGATCCCTCGTTCGCCGAGAGGGGACGATCGCGATGTCGTCGAACCCGTATGCCCGGCGGGCCTTCTTTCCACGTCCGATTTCGACTTCCATTACGGCATCGTAGAACGCGGCGCGGACGGGATCTGGGGAGTCGGGCGGGCCGACTCTGAGAGGCGAACGAGGGCGGCAACCATCGTTCCGGTGATGCTAGCAGTGGGCGGGGGCGCTCCCGCCCCGGCGGGCCGACCGCTCAGCGAATCTCGGCACGGAGCTGCAGCCGCTCGGCACGGACCTCGCTCAGCAGCTTGTCCACACGGGTCGGATCGATGATGCCGGCGCCGAAGTGCTGGGTTGACTCGGCTCCGCAGGCCACGCCGAAGCGCAGGCAGTCGACGGTCGGGCGGCCCGCATATCGGGCCGCGACATAACCGGCCAGGAACGCGTCTCCGGAGCCGATGCTCGAGCGTGCCTCCTGCTCTTCCACCTGCACCCGGTAGACGGCGGAGCCGGTCCCGTCGATGACCTGCGCGTAACAGCCGTCCGGCACGGTCATGATCGCCTCCGCAGCGCCGAGCTGGGTCATGGCGGCGACCGCCTGGGCACGGTCGTCGACGTCGTTGAACTCCTGGCCGACGAGCTCCTCACCCTCGAGCTCGTTTGGCGACACCACGTCGGGTTCGGCTCGCATCGCCAGCCTCAGCGGCTCGCCCTCGGTGTCGATCATCGTGACCACTCCGAGCCTGCGCACCTCCCGGATCAGGCCCGAATAGACGTCGGGATCCATGGCTCGGGGGAGCGTTCCCGCGAACACGCAGATGCTGGCGCCCTTGGCGAGATACAGCAGCTTCTCGCGGAACAGCTCCAGCTCCATCGAGGACACGGCAGGACCGCGCTCGTTGATCTCGGTGTGCAGGCCGGTGGTGGGATCGAGCACGGCGGTATTGGTGCGGGACTCTTCCCGGATCCGGACGAAGCCGTTGAGGATCGCCTCGTCGTTGAGAGCGTCGACGATCCGGGTGCCGGTCGACCCGCCCACCAGACCCGTTGCGATCACCGGCTGCCCGAGCCGCTTGATCGCCCGCGCGATGTTGACCCCCTTGCCGCCGGCCATCGTCGTCTGATCGACTGTCCGGTGACGGCGTCCAGGCGTAAAGCTTGGCACCTCAAGCGTCTTGTCGAGCGCTGCGTTGAGCGTGACGGTGATGATCATGCTGCCTCCGGGCCGGCCGGATGTTTCTCCCGCCTTGTCCCTCGCCACGCATAGGCCATGGCGGCGAGTGCTAACAGCACGACGAGGAACAGAAGGGTAGACCCTCGGGTCAGGAAGTGGGCAGCAAGCGTCAGCGGACTGACTGCCGGCAGCGCCCGCGCCAGCAGCAGCGGGATGCGCGCGATCTTCCGCGGGCCCGCGAAGATGGTGACCGAGCCGACGACCGCGTGCCGCTTGAGCGGCCCGGCCAGTTGATGCGGGACCTGGACGCGCAGGCCGACACGCGAGGACCGGGCCAGCACATCGGTGAACGCGCTCGCCGCGATCACCGTGGCGTGGACGCCGGGACGATCGCGGACCGTCGGCCGGGCGAGCACCTCACCGGCGCGGACCGGCGTCACGAGGTGGAACGTCCGGAAGCCGTAGCCGAGCAGAGCGAGGGTGTTTGCGTCGCGCGAGGATGGGCCCGAGGTCCCGAGCACCGCGCTGATCAGCGTCATCCCGTCTCTCGTCCCCGAGCCGACCAGCACGTACCCGGCGTCCCGGGTGTGACCGGTCTTGACGCCGTTGATCCAGGGGACGCTTCTGAGGAGATCGTTTCGGTTCGCGACCACCCGGGTGTGGCTGCCGGTGCGGAGCACGGCCCGAGGCAGCGCCACCGCGCGAGCGAAGAACCGGGAGTGGGTCAGCACGAAGCTCGCCAGCTTGGTCAGATCCGATGCACTCGAGTAGTTCGCGGGAGTGTCCAACCCGATCGGGGTCGAGTAGTGAGTGCGCGTGAGACCGAGCTGCCGCGCACGCGCGTTCATCATCCCGATGAACCGCCCCAGCGAGCCATGCCCGACGTGGAAGGCCAGATCCTCGGCCGCGTCATCGGCACTCGGCAGCAGCAGAGCCAAGAGCAGGTCGTGCACGCTCATCCGCTCCCCGGGCACCAGCCCGATCTGCGAGTCGCCAGGCGCCGAGTAGTAGCGGTTCTGGGTGAACGTCGCGCTCAGCTGCCTCACGTGCTCCAGGGTCAGCAGCGCGGTCATTAGCTTGGTCGTGCTCGCGATCGGCACGCGGGCGTCGGGCGCCCGCCCGAAGAGGCGCTGGCCGGTGCTCTCCTCGATCAGCGCTGCTGACCGCGCGTTCAAACCCGGAGCGGCGGCGGCAGACGGAGCGCCCAGCCCGGCCAGCGCCACCGAGCTGGCGAGCACGGCCAGGGCGGCGCGCGTCACCGGCGAAGCCTCAGCCGCTGACCGGTTTGGAGACTGTTCGGGTCGAGGTTCGGATTCATCACTTCGAGCGTGGTGAGCGTTACCCCGGTCTTGCGGGCGATGCTGGTGAGGTTGTCGCCCGGCTGCACAGAGTAGAAGCGCTTGCGCGTATCCCGGCGGTGGGCCGGGCTCAGACGTTTCCCCTGCGGCCGCTGAGTGGCGGGGTGGTTTGTCTTCAGCCCCGAGTGCACAACCAGGTACGTTCCCCCAATCGCCGCGGCCAGCGCGATCGGCGCCAGGTACCGCGCCCAATTCCGAGCCAGCATCGCGCCCCGATCATACCCGCGCCACCCAAGGCAGAAAGCAGGATCTCACCCACGCCCGGGGCGAGCGCTCTAGGTCGAGAGCGACCACGCGAGCTCCCGTAGACGACGGGCCTCTGCCCGCGCTGCATGCGCCGGGTCCCCCCCCGTGCGCTCATGCACGCGCACGATCCCGCGCGAGGCGGTGATCAGGCCGCCCGCCGGTCCGGGCGCGAACGCCGCCGCGAGATCCTCGACCCTCCCGCCCTGCGCACCGACGCCCGGCAGCAGAAACACCGCGGCCGGCATCAGCGCTCGCAGCTGCTCCAGGCGCTCGGGCGCTGTCGCGCCGACCACCGCCCCCACATCCGCGAGCCCGCCGGCGCCGACCGACGGCGCCCCGAGTTCCGCGACCAATGCCGCGACGCGTTCGCTCACCGACCGACCATCGGCCAGCGTCAACTCCTGTACCTCCGCCGCGCCCGGATTGGACGTGCGCACGAGCACGAAGAGACCAGCGCCGCGCTCGCGGGCGGAGCTCACGAACGGCGTGAGCGAGTCGGTTCCCAACAGCGGGTTGACGGTCAAGGCGTCCGAGCCCAGGCCGCCAACGGGGCCGAACGGAGTCGGCGTCTCTCCGAAGTAGGCCTGCGCGTAGGCGGCCGCCGACACGTCGATGTCTCCGCGCTTGGCGTCGGCGATCACCAGTAGCCCGTGTTCACGGGCCCGGTCGTGAACCTCCGACAGCGCCGCCCAGCCCGGAGCGCCCAACCGCTCGAAGCACGCCACCTGCAGCTTGACGGCGACACAGTGCTCTGCCACCGCCTCGATCGCCAGCGCGCAGTGGATCGCCACAGCAAGCGAGGCGCGAACCGGGGGCGGGGCGGGCGGATCGCCGGCCCCGCCCATGAGTTCGATCGCCCTCGGCCACAGCCGAGCGGGATCAGGATCGAGCCCCAGCACCAATTGCGAGGCCCGCTCTGCCACCCTGCTCGCGAGTCGGTCGCCGAACGTCTCGGCCCGCGAGTGCGCAGCTGCTGGAACTACTTGACTGCCTTCTTGAGCCCCGCGCCGGCGCTGAACTTCGGGACCTTGGAAGCGGAGATCTGAATCTTCTCCCCGGTCGCAGGATTCCGGCCTTCTCTCGCGCTCCGCTGTGAAACGCTGAACTTGCCGAAGCCGGAGAAGCTGATCTCGCTGCCCCGCTTTAGCGTGTCCTCGATGGTTTCCAGAACTGCATCCACGGCGTCACCGGCATCCTTCTTACTCAACCCGGCTCGATCCGCGACCTGGTCGACGAATTCTGACTTCGTCACTTGGCTCCCTCCTTCAAGGTGGTAGGAATTTCGACGCTAACACGCTCCGCGGACGGCCTTCGGTTCAAATGGCCCGCAGGAATAGTCATTCTGTCCCGTGAGCCACCCCACCGCGCGCTCGCGCACCTAGCTTTTCCGCAAATTGCGGGAATCAAAGCCTGTCAACATGGGCACGGTCCCCGGCGGCGCCTATGAAAGGACCTGATGATCCAACATGCGACCCGTGAAGTAACCCCGGTGGCGCTCGAGGAATGTGTCCAGTTTTACGGCGTTCTGGGCTTTCGGCCCGTCCAGGTCCCCGCTGGGATCGCCGGCCGCGCGCGGTGGGTTGAACGAGGGGCACGCAGATCCACCTGATGCCCCGCGATGATGCGCAGGTCCAGTCGGGCCACGTCGGCATCGTGGTGGAGCGATACGAAGGCGCGATCGAGCGGCTGCGGGCCGAGGGCCACGAGATCGATGCGCGCGCCGCGCATTGGGGCTCGCCGCGAGCCTACGTGCGCGATCCAGCGGGCCATCTCGTGGAGCTGATGGCCTTTGCACCGGGGGCCGACGCCGCCGGCCGACGGCCGCCGGAGAGCGCCGGCCGAGCACCGTCAGCCTGAGCGAGAAGCCCACCGTCGGCGCCGCGGGCGAGAATAGGGTGGTGGACCTCGCCCGAATCGGCTGGCTCGCCACGGTCGCCGTGTTGTTGATCGCCGTGCTGATCCTCGTGCTCCAGCGCTACCTCGGCTACGCCGCGGTCACGCTGGCGGTTGCCGTCTCGGCGGGCATCAACCTGCGCTAGTAGACCGCGCTTACGAACTCGAGCGTGGCCGTACCGAGGAGCTGGGGCCGACCGGGGACAGCGCCTCGCCCGGGCGCACGCGGTCCTCGGGCTCGAGGTGGATCAGTACGTCGGCGCGATGCAGCCGCGACGCGATCAGATCCTGAAGCTCGTGAGCCGTCCGGTGGGCGTCCTCGAGCGAGGTCCCGGAGCGAAACTGCACATGCAGGTCGACGTAGCGCAGGACCCCCGGCCAGCGATTTTCGAACTC
>JBPCMW010000104.1:0-30754 GCA_051001875.1 Solirubrobacteraceae bacterium
ACCACAACCAGATAGTCCAATAGGAGACGCTACACTAGGTCAGCGGGACGGCCGACTGCTCGCGCGGCGCGAGCAGCTGCCCGAGCACCTCTCTGGCCACGGCCGGTGAGCAGCGTTCCGCGGCGCATTGCTGTCCGCGGTGCGAGAGACCCTCCCACATTTCGCCGTCCTCGAGCACGCGGACGACCCGTTCGGCGAGCTCCTCCGCGGTGATCCCGATCAGCATCTGCTCGCCGTCGCGCGCGTCGAGGCCCTCCGCGCCGATCGGCGTCGTGACGACGGGCAGGCCGGCCGCCAGTGCCTGCGTCACCTTGCCCTTCAGTCCGGCGCCGTAGCGCAGGGGGGCCACCATCGCCCGGGCGGAATCGATGAGCGACTCCAGATCGGCGACCCACCCGGCGACGGCGACGAGCGGTGAGGCGAGCGCCTGTACCTCCAGTGGAGGGTCGGCGCCCGCGATGATCACCGGCACGTCGCCGATCCGCTGCCAGACGAGCGGCATCACCTCGTTCACGAGCATCAGCGCGCCGTCGACGTTCGGTATGTGCTCGAATCCGCCCACGAACAGGACGCCGCGCCGCTCGCTCACGGTCGGAACGTGCGTGCGGACCGCGTTGACGTTCGGAAGGACGTGCACCGTCGCCTGAGGGACGTCCTTCTCCACCTGGGTCCGCTCGGCATCGGTGACCACGAGCGTGACGTCGGTGGCGCGGATGAGCGCGAGTTCGATCTCGCGCATGGCGGACGCGCGAGGCGAGAGGATCGTCTCCTGCTCGCCACCGGCGTCGACGGCGGCACGGCGCGCCTCGCGCAGCCAGTGCAGATCGACCGTGTCGTACACCACCGTCGCCGCGGGGGCGTGCTCGCGGATGACCTCCAGCCAGCGACCGGCGACCTGAGGCCGGCTGAGGATGACAAAGGACAGGCTCGGAAGGATGCGGATCAGATCGCCCGGGATCTCGAGTCCGTAGAGGACCTCCACGCCCATCCGCTGGAGGTCACGGGTGTAGGGCTGCATGGGCAGCAAGTTGTCGGGCAGGAAGCTCACGTGCACACCGAGTGCGATCAGCTCCTCGATGACGCCGCGCATCCGCAGAGCCCCGGACTCGCGATCCCACATCGGCATGCGGTGATCGACGATCAGCACCCGGGGTCGGCGCCGCATCGTCGCGCCCGCCCACAGGTTGCGCGGGTCATTGGGCAGGTGCTCGGCCGCGAGCACGTCCTGCCATTTCCCCACGAACGTCGCCCGGTTGATCTGCTGGTAGCGTTTGTGCCCGGTGGACTCGTTGGTCCCGGCGGTGGCGCCCTCGACGTGCACGACACTCGCGCGTGGCTCGTACATCACGCGGTAGCCGCGGGATCGCGCCTCGAAGCACAGGTCGGTGTCCTCGAAGTACATCGGCTCGAAGCGGTGATCGAATCCGCCGATCTCATGCCACGCGTCGCGCCGGACCAGCAGCGCAGCAGCCGAGCCGTAATCGACATCGCGGCGGTACTCGAACTGGCAGCGGGTCGGGTCCTGACCGCGGCCGTAGTTGGCGCCGGTGCCGTCGTTCCAAATGATGCCCCCCGCCTCGGCGAGCGACCCGTCGGGATAGATGAATTTGGGTGCCACCACTGCGACGTCCGGCGCCACGTCGCCGCAGTCGAGCAGCGCGGCCAGCCAGCCGGGCTGGACCTCGATGTCGTTGTTGCAGAGGACGAGCCATCGTCCTCGGGCGTTCTCTGCGCCTCGCTCGACGCTGTTGAGATACCCGCGATTCTCCGGATTGACGAGGATGCGGGCGCCGAGGACCTCCCGGAGGAGCGCCTTGGTGGCGGGATCCGCGGCATCGTCGACGAGGATCACCTCGTAGCTGAGCCCCGGCGTATGATCGCGGATCGATTCCAGGGCGGCCCGCGTCAGCTCGGCGTGCGAGTAGAGCGGGATGACGATCGAGACCTCGGGCTGGTCGTACGCGGGAAGCTCGATCGTTCCCGAGCCGGGAGTGCGACTGATGGCGGCTCGGCCAGCCCGGACCGGCAAGCGGCCCATCTTGAGCCCACGGCCCACGAACCGCAGCGCTGCCTGTAGCGCCCCGACCTGACGGGAATCTTCACCGCCCAGCAGCCGGAAGACTCGCCCGCGCCCGCGCTGGAAGAGCTGCCAGGTCACCGAGCCCTCGATCCGTAGCACGCGGCGGCGTTCGGCATTGAGCGCGGCGTCGAGGGAGGAGATGGTGTGGGCATCGTGGTTGGTACGCGCCCGCAGCGTGGCGAGCTCCTGGTCGGCCTGGACGATCCGCTCCCCGACGTGAGCGATTTCCCGGTCACGCTCGGCGAGCACCCTCTGGGCCTCCACGAGCTCCGCCGCGGCTCGCTCGGATGCCTCCGCGATGGTTGGGATGTCCGCTGCCGCGCGCGCCTCGGCTGCGCGAATGAGAGCGATTCCGCCGTCCTGGAGTGTGGACTGGCCCGGGATCGGCGGCAGCTCCACGGCGGAGGCGACCGCGATCAGGTAGAGCGGCGCGAGTGAGGGAGGGAAGCGCCACGCGTCCCCCGCGCGCTCGATGAAGAAGGTCCGCGATACGGGGGCTTCCGACCGGCCCGGCGCGTTGATGCGGTTCAGCGACGATCCAGTGATCGTCCGCTGTCCCCACATCGCGAGGTGCTCGAACTGCTCGCGCAGCAGCGCGCCGAACTCGCCGTGGTCGAGCTCGTGGACGTGAAACGGATTCTCACCGCCGGCCTGGTCGTAGAGGTCGCGATCGGGCGTCGAGATGATGACGATCCCGTCCGGCGCAAGCACACGTTTGATCTCAGCAAGCGTGCGGGCCTGCTCCGCGACGTGCTCGATCATCTCGAACGCCACCACGGCCCCGAACGACCCGCTCTCGAAGCGCGAGAGGTCGCGTGCGTCTCCGTGCTCGAAACTCAGGGTCGCCCGCCCGTAGTTGAGTCGGCTGTGCTCGATGGTCTGCGCATCGATCTCGATCCCGACGACCTCATCGGCGGTGCCGGCCAACAGCGCGGAGCCGAACCCTTCACCGCTGGCCACGTCGAGGACCCGGCGGCCGCGGACGAGGTCCGTCGCCCACAGGTACCGGTGGAAGTGCTCGTAGATGACCTGCACGTCGGGAGCCCACGGGACGCAGCGCTCCCCAGTCCAGTCGATCAGACGTGGGGCGCCGGCCCGCCGCGGTACATCGATCGGATGTTGAGGCAGCACCGGGGCCATCCTGCCAAAAAACCTGCTCTGCCTGATCGCCCCCTGCCCGGCGCGCGCCCCGTTGCTACCGTCCGCAGGCGTGAGTGCCACAGCGAGCGACGCGACGGACGCCGATCACGACGGCTCCTCGCAGCCTGCGACTGCCGCGGTGTCGATCGCGCACTTGAGCAAGGGGTTCCGGCTGCCGCACGAGCAGTACCACACGCTCAAGGAGCGGGCGATGCACCCATTTCGCACGCGCACCTACGACATCCTCCAGGCCGTCGACGACATCACTGTCGACATCGCCGCAGGTGAGTTCTTCGGCATCGTGGGCCGCAACGGCAGCGGGAAGAGCACGCTGCTGAAGTGCCTGGCCGGGATCTATGGCACCGATTCGGGATCGGTGGCGATCCGGGGACGGCTCTCGCCCTTCATCGAGCTCGGGGTCGGGTTCAACCCGGATCTCGTCGCCCGCGACAACGTGATCATCAACGCGATCATGCTCGGCCTGTCGCGCACCGAGGCGCGCGAGCGCTTCGACGCCGTGGTCCGGTTCGCGGAGCTCGGGGAGTACATGGACCTCAAGCTCAAGAACTACTCGTCCGGGATGCAGGTGCGGCTGGCCTTCGCGGTGGCGATCCAGGTCGACGCCGACGTGCTGCTCATCGACGAGGTGCTGGCGGTCGGGGACGCGGCGTTCCAGCAGAAGTGCTTCGACGAGTTCACGCGGCTCAAGTCAGAGGGGCGGACGATCGTGTTCGTCACCCACGACATGGGCGCGGTGGAGCGGTTCTGCGACCGGGCGATGCTGCTCGATCGCGGGAAGGTGGTCGACATCGGCAAGCCGGCGAGCATCGCCCGTCAGTACAACGAGCTGAACTTCCGGCACGTCCGCGAGGTGGCGCTCGCGGAGGACGGACCGGAGGTCTTCAAGCGACCCCCCGTCGCGGAGATCATGAGCGCCCGCTTCGAGTCACCCGACGGCCGGGGCATCATCGCGATGGCGCAGGGTGAGTCCTGCCGGGTCCGGATGCACGTGCGCTTCCACGCCGACGCCGAGGATCCATTGTTCTCGATCGTCCTGCGCAGCGAGCTCGGCCACGTTGTATTCGTGGGAGGAACGTCCCTCGTGCTCGGGCCGACGGGCCAGTTCCGAGCCGCGCAGATCGTGACAGTCACGGTAGCGTTCGAGAACTGGCTCGCCCCGGGTCGCTACACGCTCACCCCGTCGGTCAACCGCAACGGGCCTGGGGCCGACAGCTACGACACCCGCGAGGAGATCAGCTCGATCATCGTCCACGCAAGCCTTCCCGGCGGGGGGGTCGTCGACCTGCCCCACACCGTGGAGATCGAGCTCGAATGACCACCGAGATCACCTCCGTCCATCGCCCGTCCGCGCTCGGCGGCGGAGGGCGCCGGTTCGTGGAGCTGACGACCACGCTAGCCCGCAGTGAGTTCAAGCTGCGCTACTTCGGCTCCGCACTGGGCTATCTCTGGTCCCTGTTCCGGCCGCTGCTGTTCTTCGGCGTCCTCTATCTCTTCTTCACCAAGATCCTCGGCATCGGCAATGGGACTCCCCATTACGGCGTCTACCTGCTCACCGGCATCGTCTTCTGGAACTACTTCGTGGAGGCGACGGGCAATTGCGTCACCTGCCTGCTAGTCCGCGAGGGCCTGCTGCGCAAGATGCGCTTCCCCCGCATGGTCATCCCGCTGTCGGTCTCGCTGACCGCAGCCTTCAACCTGTCGATGAACTTCATCGCGGTGGTCGTGTTCGCCCTCGCCGATGGCGTCACTCCGACCCTCAAATGGCTCGAGCTGATCCCGATCGCGGGCGGATGGATCATGCTCGGGACCGGGTTCGGGATGCTGCTCTCAGCCCTCTACGTTCGCTTCCGCGACGTGCAGCCGATCTGGGACGTGATGGTGCAGGCATGGTTCTACGCCTCCCCGATCATGTACACCGCCGCGGCCTACGGCGCCCACTCCCGGGTCGGCTTCGGCTCCAAGGAGCTCGCGCACTTCGCCCTGCTCAATCCGACCGGCACGCTTCTCACCCAGGCAGGCCACGCAGTCATCGGCGGCCGTTCGTTCCCGGCCGCCGCCAGCGCGTCGAGTCCTGCGATACTGGCGATCGCGCTGGGGCTCATAGTGGCGCTGTTCGCGATCGGCCTGTGGGTGTTCACCCACGAGGCCCCGCGGGTGGCCGAGAACCTCTGAGGCGGGGGGTCGGTCACGCACCCGTAGGGCCGCCGCGGGCGGTAGAGCCACAGCTGCGCGCGCTCCTCAATCCGGCAGCGGTCCATCAGATCTGACAGGAAAAAAACGTCTGTCAGGCTCCGACTTCCAGGGTGACGTGGTGTCCGAGCGCTTCGAGTTGGGCGACGAGTCGTTCGGTGATGCATTCGGGGTCGCGCCGTTGGAAGTAGTCGCCACCGAGCTCGTTGCAGAAGCTCGCCGGTGGTGAGCATGTGCCAGCAGGCGCAGATGATCGAGCGTTTGACCGCGCGGAGCGCTTTCTTGTTGCCTCGGCGGGGTCTGAGGCGCTGGTATTGGGCGGCGAGGTAGACGTCTTTGGTGCGGGTCGCGGCGAGCGCGGCTTCCTCGAGCGTCAAGTCGAGCCACTTGGAGCCGCCGGGCGGGCGGTCGGAGAGACGCTTGCCAGCGGACTGGTCGTGCCGGGGCATTGGCCTGCCCGGACTGGCGAAGTGCAGGAGCCGGGTGGCGCCGTAGCAGCTCCGGGGGGCGAGTCAAGAGCAGCCACTGGGCGCGATGACGTTCGTCCGAGCCGCAGCTCCAGCACAGGACGCCGGGACGGTTCCAGTCGTCCTTGAAGCGATCGAAGCAGCGTCGCACAATGGGCACAGGACGGTTGGGCCACGGTGGGCGACGAGCTCGGTCCTCCGTCTGAGCGCGCGCGCCACCCGGGACCCATACGCCGTCAGCTCTCCAGCCCCTCCAGGATCCGCCGCAGGCCGTCACGCAGCTCCACCCGCGCGTCCCAGCCGAGTGCCTCGCGAGCCCGGCTAACCTCCAGGCAGCTGCGGCTGACCTCGCCCAGGCGCGCCGGCGCGAACTCGGGTTCGGCGAGCGATTGCTCACCGACGTCGTCAAGCGCCTGGAGCAGGTCCAGGACGCACGTCTCCTGGCCGTGACCGATGTTGACCGGGCCGGTGATCTCCGAGTCTGCGGCCAGCAGGTTCGCCCGCACCACGTCGCTGACGTCCACCCAGTCCCGCGTCTGCGTCCCGTCGCCGAACACCGTCGGGGTCCCCCCCTCCACCAGCTGCCCGCAGAAGATCGCCACCACGCCGGCCTCTCCGTGCACGTCCTGGCGGGGTCCATAGACGTTGCCGTAACGCAGCGACACGGTCGAGAGCCCGTGCAGCCGCGTGTACAGCGCGCAATAGCCTTCGGCGGCCAGCTTCGACTGGCCATAGCCGGCGAGCGGTGCGATCGGATAATCCTCCGGCGTGGGAAACACATCAGCGTCGCCGTACAGTCCCCCGCCGGTCGACGTGTTGACGACTCGCCGGCAGCCGTTGGCGAGCGCCGCCTCCAGCATCGCGATCGTGCCCAGCACGTTGATCTGCGCGTCGAACGCAGGGCGCTCCACCGAGCAGCGGACATCGATCTGAGCCGCCAGGTGAAAAGTCACCTCAGGCCTCGCCCGGGCGAACACCTCAGCGACCGCGTCAGGGTTGCGAACGTCCACCTCATGCAGCTTCGCCCCCCGACGGAGCGCCTGCTCGAGGTTCTCCCGCTTCCCCGTTGAGAGGTTGTCGATCACGTCCACCGTGTTACCGCGCTCAAGCAGCGCGTCAACCAGATTCGAGCCGATGAAGCCGGCTCCGCCGGTAACCACGGTGTCCATCGCGGCGGGGAGCTTAGTGGTTCCTTTTGTAAGTACGGCGACACCGAGAGTGGTCACCGGTGGATGCCTGGCGAGGACGCAGGAGGCGCTGTGCACCTCTGGTGCATGAGCATCCGAGGACAAAGCCAGGCGCCGCCGGGAGCCGCTCGAATGTCGGCGTATTTGCGAAAGGGGCCACTTACTGGGCAGCACCGCGCCGATGATAGGGCCGGGGCTGCCGCGGCGCGCCGGGTTGCCTGTCGCACGGACCGCGCTCGGAGCGCGTGTCCGCCGGCCAGTTAGCGGTAGATGAATCCAATCGCAGGGTCTAACACCATCGCTAACGCATCGACGGTGCTGAAGTTGCGAGTGGTGAGCTGCCCGACCAAGGGAGCGTGCATCTCGCTGATCGTGAACGAGCGGTCGGCATGGACCGAGGTGACAATCGCCACGTGTCCCGAGGAATACGCGCCGTAGGCGCCCGGTTGGAACACCATCACGGCGCCGGCCTCAGGAAGGTGCCCCGTGGCCATACCGACGCTCTGGGCGTTGATCAGCCAATTCTTGGCCGTCCAGTCGATCCCCAGGTCTCCGTCGCGGTGGGCCAGGAGAAAGCCGGTATAGGCCCACGTGTCAACACTCTGGACGACATCTTGGCGCATCTCCGCGGCGTAGTCGGTGCATTGGCCCATTGAGATTCCAGCGTGGAATGTGGACAGGACCGAGGCTCCGTTCTCCACCCACCATGCCTTGGCTTGGCCCTGCGCGGCTCCCAGCTCGGCCGCGGACGCCTGCGGGAACGAGGGGGTCGGCGGGGACGAGGACGCCGGCGGGGACGCGGACGCGGCCGCCGCTGGGGCGGGAAGGGCTCCGCCGGACTGGTAAACCCTCACCTGCCGGGCCAGGGCGAGAATCGACTTCTGGTGCTTTCCGTGGACGGCGAACGAAACCCTCAGGCGGCTGGAGCCACAGGTCGCCGATACCCGCCATCTCGCCGTGCGGGCGCGAACTGGGACAGTCCAGATCCAGGCCACCCGCCGCCGGCTGGGCGTGACGGCATTCAGGATCTGCCGCGTTTGCTGGGGCCCCGAGGCCACCAACTGGCATGAGCTCGCTGGGGCACCCAGGTCCATGGCGAGATAGGCGCGGCCGCCGGCCCAAAGCGAGCGCTGGGAGAGCGTCGAGGCTGACGCGCTCACCGAGAATGCCGCCGCCAGCAGGCAGGCGAGCGTGGCGGCGACAGCGGTGGATCGAGCGACCATGCACCGCTCATCGCACTTCTTTCCTGTCCGCTTGAGAGCTCGGCCTCGAACCCAACAAACGGTCAATGCGAAGCCGGTCAGGCCGCCTGGGCCGCTGACCGGCTGCTACGCGCCGGTGAACTCCGGCTTTCGCTTTTCCAGAAAAGCCGCCGTCCCCTCGACGAAGTCGCGCGTGCGGCCCAGCTGATGCTGAAGGTCGGCCTCCAGTGCGAGCTGACTCTGCAGGTCGCCGTAGATGAAGCGATTGAGAGCTCGCTTAGACGCGCTGTAGGAACGCGTCGGCCCCGCGGCCAATCGCTGCACCAACGCGCCGGCCGCAGCAATCAGCTCATTGTCGGGGTGGATGGAGTTGACCAGACCCCACTCGAGCGCCCGCGTCGCCGACACCCGCTCGCCGAGGAGCGCCAGCTGGAAGGCGCGAGCCTTGCCCACCGCCGCCGGAACGAGCGCGGTCGAGCCTCCGTCGGGCATCAGCCCGACGTTCACGAAGGCAAGCCCGAAGTACGCGGACTCGGCGGCCAGCACGAGGTCGCAGGCGAGCGCGAGCGAACAGCCAATCCCGACGGCGGGGCCGTTCACGGCCGCTACCACCGGCTTGGGCAGAGTCCGCAACCCGGCGATCACGGGGTGGTAGACCTCGTTCAGCTCGGTGGCGATGTCCGGCATCCCGTCCTCCGCCGGCTCGAAGCCGGCCTTGAGGTCAGCGCCGGAGGAGAAACCGCGTCCAGCGCCGGTGATGAGGACGGAGCGGATCTCGTTCTCCGCGGCTTCATGTTCGATCACGTGCAGGAGCTCGGTCCCGAACTCGGCCGTCCAGGCGTTCAGGCTGTCGGGACGATTCAGGGTCAGCCTTCCGACCGCGCCCTCGGGTTCCCAGATGATGGTTTCGTAGCTCAAACGAAGCGGTTTCCTTTCTCGTTCACGAGGGTAATTGCGGAGACAACTACTCTGCTAGCTTGGTCGTCATTGCCGCCGACCAGAGTGAGGATGCGACATGAAGCTTCTCCGTTTTCTGATGCGTTTGGCTATTGGTGGCTTGTTCGTGGGCCACGGGACCCAGAAGTTGTACGGCTGGTTCGGCGGCTCCGGCCTGGCGGGAGCGGGCCAGGCCTTTGAGGGCCTCGGAATGCGTCCTGGCCGTCGCCACGCGATAGCTGCGGGCGTCGCTGAAACAGCCGGAGGCGTGGCGCTGGCGGTCGGCGTCGCCACACCGCTCGCCGCCGCGGCCCTGGTCGGCACGATGCTGACCGCGATCAACCGCGTCCACCTGAAGGCCGGGCCGTGGGCCTCGGACGGCGGCTACGAGTACAACCTCGTCCTGATCGTCGCGGTCCTCGCCCTGACTGAGTCGGGTCCGGGCAAGCCATCACTCGACGCGGCACTCGGCCGGGAGATGAGCGGAACCGGATGGGCGCTGGCCGCGGCCGGGGCGGGCGTGGCAGGAGCCGTCGGGGCTCACCTGATCGCGGAGGCAACTCCGGCATCCCAGGAGAGCGCGCCGTCGCGAACGCCGAGCACGACGCCGGCTCCGGAGAGCGGGGCGCCGGAGGCCGCGACCCCGACGCCGGAAACCCCGGTCCCGACGCCGCGCACCGAGTCGTAGGCCACCGTAAATCCTGACCGCCCGGCAACGCGGAGTCTCACGCCGCCCCGCGCGTGAGCGTTACTGGGCGCAGATCGCGTCCGCCGACAACCGACTGTCGAGACCGGCTGTCGGTGGGCAACCTCGTTTCGGACGATGGTCGGGGTTTGCTCCGATGCCGTAACCTCCGCGACCAGGCGCGGTACGTTGATGTACCGTGGCTCGAACCCAGGACATTACCGAGATGCCTGAACATCACGACGTGCTGATCGTAGGCGCCGGACTCTCCGGAGTCGGTGCGGGCTGCCACCTCCAACTCGCCTGCCCAGGTAAGTCGTACGCGATCCTCGAGGCACGCGAGGCCATCGGGGGAACCTGGGACTTGTTCCGCTATCCGGGCATTCGCTCCGATTCGGACATGTTCACCCTGGGTTACTCGTTCAAGCCCTGGACCGAGACGAAGGCGATTGCCGACGGCGCGTCGATCCGTAACTACATCGTCCAGACGGCAGCCGAGCATGGCATCGGGGACCACATCCGCCTCGGCCATCGCGTGGTGCGGGCCGACTGGTCCTCGCCGGATGCCCGGTGGACGCTCACCGTCGAGCAGACCACAACGGGCGAGACGATTGAGCTCACGTGTGGGTTCGTCTACTGGTGCAGTGGCTACTACCGCTACGACCAGGGCTTCTCTCCCGAGTTTCCGGGCCTCGCGCGTTTCAGCGGTCCGGTCGTCCACCCGCAACACTGGCCCGAGGATCTCGACTACACCGGTAAGGGTGTGGTGGTCATCGGTAGCGGAGCGACCGCGGTCACCCTCGTCCCCTCGATGGCCGAGCGCGCCGCACACGTGACGATGCTCCAGCGCTCGCCGAGCTATGTCGTTTCACTGCCGGCCCGGGACCGCGTAGCGGATTTCCTTCGGCGGCACCTTTCGGATCGGGCCGCCTACGCGATCGTCCGCTGGAAGAACGTGGTGAGGACGATCCTGAGCTTCGAGCTGAGCAGACGGCGGCCTGAGCTGATGAAAAAGCTTCTCCGCCGCGGGCTTCAGCTCCACCTGCCCGGCGGATTCGACATCGCCACCCATTTCAACCCGCGCTACAACCCGTGGGATCAGCGGCTGTGCCTGGTCCCCGACGGCGATCTGTTTCGCGCCCTCGGCGACGGCCGGGCCTCGATCGTCACCGACCGGATCGAGACGTTCACCGAGGAGGGGCTGAAGCTGGCCTCAGGCGCCGAGCTCAAGGCCGACGTCGTGATCACGGCAACCGGGCTGAACGTGACGCTGTTCGGCGGCACTCCGATCGCCATCGACGGCCGCCAGGTCTCGCTGTCGGAGAGAGTGGCCTATAAGGGCATGATGCTCAGCGGCGTTCCGAACATGGCGCTGGCACTCGGATATACCAACGCTTCATGGACGCTCAAATGTGACCTCGTCTCCGGGTACGTGTGCCGGCTGCTCAACCACATGGACGCATACGGATATGACCGATGCACACCGATCGAGCCGGGCCCGGATCAGCCCCGGACCCCGATCATCGACTTCAAATCCGGATATGTACTCAGAGTCGTAGACCAGCTGCCCAAGCAGGGCGCTCGAACGCCATGGCGCCTCCACCAGAATTACATTAAGGACATCCGCATGTTCCGCCACGCCCAACTGGAAGACGGGGCGGTCCGCTTTGAACGGCCCGCTGGAGTACCCGCGGGGCAGCGGGAGCTAGCCGCGGCGTGAGCCACCGGGCTCGGGCGCTCGGCCGGTAGCCCGCTGGCTGGCCTCAGAGGTCGTAGGGGGCGCCGCGTGCAGGGGGCACCGCGTGCGTGGTCCGCTCGGCTTCCAGGGAATTCGACAACACGAACCTGTCCTCGACACGCGTCACGATCCGGGACGAGTCAACTCGGAGTGCCTCATCCGCCGAGCGCAGGCGTGCCGACATCCTGGATCGCCTTGTACGAGCTGGCGCTCTGGGACCCGATGTGATCGACCGTCGAAGCCGCCGAATTAATGCCGCCGCTGTCCAGCACACCCCGCTTGAGACGGCCGCCGAGCCCGGAGAGCTGCCGCTGTAGTGCGGTCAGAGGCGAGACAAGCTTGGAGAGGATCGGACTGGCCTGAGCGTCCCGAAGCGCGATCTTCGCCTCGTGGAAGGCGAACAGCGCAGCCAGCCCCGCCTTCACGATCGCTGCTTTGTGCTGCGAGGGAGGGCTGAACCCGCCGTTGCGGAAGGGCTTGTAGATGTAGCGGTGAAAGGCGCCGAATGCCAGTCCGGCGTGAAACAGGAACTTGGTCTTCGCGAACGCGATGTGTTGCGTGGTCTGGCCCGAGCCACCTGAGCCGTAGCCGCCCGAGGAGCTGCCGCATCCCGCGACGGCCAGAGCGCCGATGACCATCAGCACAGCGCCCGAGCGAACGAGTCGCGTCGATTTGAAAACGCTATATGACATGTGAGTTCCTGTCGGGAGAAATTGAATGAATATGGGAAAATCGCCGGCGCTGACTACACGTCAGCGCCCAAATGTGTCAGTAGGAAGTCATCGGCGACGAAACCGACTGCGTGAAGACGCCGCGTCGGTTGCCACCCGACGAACCAGCGGCCCCAGCTCCAGCTCACGCATCAGCTGACTGAGCTCTTGACGCTCGGAGGGCGAGAGCGATGCCGGACGAGTGGCGGACTGCCGAAGCAGGGCCTGAAGGCGCTCCCGGCGATCTGCCGGCAGCGCTCGCCACTGGCGACCCGCCGCCCAGGCGAACTGCCCGACCGCCGTGGCGATTCCCAGCCTTCCCAACCGCCTCGCCATCACCTACCCCCGTATCTGCGCCGGTGGCCGAGCATGCCACCCAGCGGGAGGACAAAGAACAGGGGAAGGAAGATCAGGTGGCCACCTGACAGGGCAAACAGGATCAGGGCGAATATCAATCCGTACAGCGCGAATCTCACGATGCCTCCGTCAAGTCCAGCCAGCGTCAATTCGCGTGGTCCGGTGTGCATGGAAAAGGGCCACGCGCTGACTCCCTCTTCGATCCTTACAGGCGACGGAAGGGGCAGCTGTGGGAGTGTTTTTCTACCCGGGCAGGCGGGCCGACAAACCGGGAGGGCCGACAGTGGCACGCATCGCCCGATGGGCCAGGCGGACCGCGCGAGGGTTCTCGAACAGCTGAATGGCCTGATTGGCGCCCATCGCCAGAGCGTTGAGCTCAATGGCAATCATTTGTGGGTCTGCGTCTGCCGCCAGCTCGCCTGCGTCCACGGCCAGCCGGACCTGCGAGCGCAACACGCGCTGCCAGCCCGCCAGGGCATTGCGGATCGCATCGCGCACCGGGCCGGGATGGCCGTCGAATTCGCACGACGCGGCCGTCAGGAAGCAGCCGCCCGGAAATACCCCGCGCTCGAGGTAGGAGATCCACGCGTCGCAGATCGCCTCCAGACGCGCCAGACCAGGTTCGGCGCCGAGACTCGGCTCCCACACCTCCCTCCTGAATACCTCGATCGCAGCCTCGAGCGCGCGGAGCTGCAGCTCCTGCTTGGTGCGGAAGTGGCCGAGCACACCTGATTTGCTCATCTGGAGGTCGTCCGCAAGGCGCCCCAGGCTGAAGCCATCGAGTCCCTCGACCGAAGCGACCAGCATCGCGCGCTCGACGATGTCGGCCCGTGTCTGCAGCGCTGCCGCCGCCGATCTGCGCGGGCTCACGGTGTCAGCATAGCGACCGCTCGGTCGCTATGCTGATAGCGTGCGGTCGGTCGCTAAGACGCCGTCAATAAGGAGACACCATGCGCATCCGTCGACTGGGTTGGGCTGGGCTGGAACTCGAAGCCTCCGGAGTCCTCGCTGTGATCGACCTGTTCCAGAACGCCGGCTCGCTGACCGGATTCGTCGGCGAGCCACGTGGACCCTTGCTCGCACCGTCGGGAGCAGGAAAAGTCTCTGTGGCGCTGGCCACCCACCTCCATGCCGACCATGCCGATCCGCTCGCGCTGGCGCAGGCGCTGGCCCCCGACGGGGTTCTCCTGCGTCCGGCGCCGGCCGCAGGCGAAGGCTTGGAGACGATCGCCATGGCCGCCGCCGAGAACGGCCTGAAAGAGCTGGGGATCCCCGCCCGCACGCTCGAAGCATGGGAAACCGTCGAGGTGGGGCCGTTCACGATCTCCGCCGTACCGGCGGCTGACGGCTTCGGCGACCCGCAACTCTCGTGGGTGATCGCGGCCGACGGACAGCGGATAATCCACTGTGGCGACACGCTTTTCCACGGCTGGTGGTGGCTGATCAAGATGCGCCGGGGGCCGTTCGACGCGGCATTCCTACCGGTGAACGGGCCGACCGTGGACCTCCCGCATCGCCAGCCGCCCAGCTCGCTCCCGGCAGCGATGGACCCCGCGCAGGCCGCCGAAGCCGCTGCTCTCCTAGAGACCGGACTGGCGATACCGATTCACTACGACACGCTGCACAAGCCACCGGTCTACGTCCAGGTCGACCGGCCAGCCGAGGCCTTCACGCGGGCCGCGGAACAGCGCAACCTGAAGGTTCAGGTCCTCGAGCCCGGTGAACGCCTCGACCTCGGTGAGCCAGCCACGTTTGTCTCAGCCCAACGCGGGTAAAACCGCTCGGCTGATGCGCCGCCTTCGATTCCTACTCGTGCTTCTCGTGACGCTGCTCGTGACCGCTGCCGTCCCGGTGGCCGCACCGGGGAGCACCGCGAGCGTGTCAACCCGGCCGGATTCCTCCGTGCAGTTGCTGGCGTTCCGCGGCCACTTCGGTGGCTTTCACCTCGGCGGAAGCCGGTACGGTCGCCCGCGTTTTGGATTCGGGGCGTTCGGCCGCCGGAGCTCATCGCGGGGGATATTCCGTCGCATCGCGCGGGCGCTGGCGTTCGCCTACGTCCTGCACCTGCTGTTCAGCCATGGCGGCATCAGCCTCTTGATCTGGCTGATCGTCATCGGTGTGGTGATACACATGTTCCGGCGCCGTCGCCGTCGCCGTCGCCCAGACCGATACGCCTACTGAAAACGCGCCGGTTGATGAATCATCGACGTGGGTAAGTCGTAACCCGGCAAGGGAACGACAACCAGGAAGGGCAGTGAATGCCACAAGCCAAAGCGGACCGATCGGCAGCAGCCAAGAAGGGCGCAGCTACGCGAGCGCGCAACCAGCAGAAGGCGAAGTCCCAGACGGCGGGCAAGAAGGCCGCAGGTACCCGTCAGGTGCGAAGCGCCGGAGAAGCGGCGAGTCAGGCCAAACGTGCCGCCGGCGGCGTGCTCAGCGGCGCGAAGACGGCAGCGCGATCCGCGGGAACCGCGGCCAAGGAAGCGGGCAAGGCGGTCACCACCCGAACGGGCGTTTCTCGCGGGAGCCGCAAGAAGTAGGCCCGCGCGGGTATCTATTCGAACAGCTGCCCTTCTTCGGACACAAGACGCGCCATGAGCGCGTCGCTGGAAGAGAGACGCTGCTCGCTCAGCCGGCTGGCCTCAGCCGGCCCGCTTGGCTGAGGCCAGCCCGCGCCGCGCGAACACCGCCAGCAATGCGGCACCCCCCGCCAGCAGCGCGAACGAGACCGCGACCTTGACCGGTGAACCGGCGAGGAGTCCGCGGCCTGCTTCGAGCGCGTCGGTGGCCGGATTCAGGCGGGCGACGGAGTGGATCCAGCCCGTCAGCAGCCGCAGCGGAACGTACACCGGGGCGAGGAACAATGTGATGAATACCGGCATCTGGATCAGTGCGCCGGCCTGCTCGGTGCGCAGGAACATGGCCACTCCGCACGCCCACAGGACCGCGACGAAGTTCATCGCCACACCCAGTCCGATCAGGCCGAAGAGATCCATGCCATCCCCGGCCACGCTCATCCCGGCGATCAGTGCCGCCACGGTGACGACGGTCGCGGTGATCATCCAGCGCATCAGCGCCCCAGCGGCGTAGCCGGCGATGATGCCGCTGCGCCGCGGCGCGCTCAGCAGCAGCCGCCGGGCGAAGCCGGAGTCGAAGTCGCGGGCCACCGCGAAGCCGGTGAAGACACCGCCGAACGCCGCCGACTGCAGGAACACGAAGACGAACTGAAAGGCGGTGTAGCCCGGCTTGTAGTTGAAATTGGGCACATCGCCGATCCGTGACAAGCCCCCCGCAAAAGCGACCAGGAAGAACAGCGGAAAGATGATCGACGGCAGCAAGATCGCGGGATTGACCAGCGTGTTGTGGATCGAGCGCCAGGCCACACCCTTGGCGACGTAGCCAAAGCGTCTCACGTTCGCACTAGGCGGGTCTTCATCGCCGAGTTAGCCAGCCCGAGCGTGATCACGGCGAGCAGCGTGGCAAAGCCGAAGCCAAGGGCCAGCGCCTCCGCGTCCCAGCCCGTGATGATCAGGCTACGCACGCCCTCGATCAGATAGGAAACGGGGTTGTAGGTGGCGACCTCCCTGAACCAGTCGGTCTTGATCAGATCCCGCGGGAGGTTTGAGGAACTTAGAAACACCGTCACGAACAGCAGCGGGAACACGCCCTGGACGGCCTCGCCGCTGCCGAACCGCAGCGCCAGAAGCGCGCCGAGCCCGGCGAACCCGAACGCGATCAGGATCGAGAGCGCGAGCAGGACGAACGCCCCGCCCACGCCGCTGCGGAGGCCCACCCCGGTGGCGAGCCCCGCGAGCAGGTAGACCACGGACTGGATGCAGGCGACCACGAACGCTCCGCCGAGCTGCCCGACCAGCAGCGCTGTTCCGCGCAGCGGGGTCAGCGCCAGACGGTTGAAAAACCCCGTCTCGATGTCCCGGGCGAGGTCGGTACCGGCTGAGACGGCAACGAACAGCGCGCCCTGAATGAACGGGATCGCCAGCGCGAAGTCACGGTAGTTGCTGGCGGGAAACCGCGGGATCCTGGTCGCCGCGCTGAGCGCACTCCCGTTGATCGCGAACAGGATCAGCGGGAACAGGAGCGGGAAGATCAGCAGCGCACGTTGACGAAGCACGCGCGTGATCGAACGGCGAGCCACTGCCCCAACCTGCTCGAGCAGGCCGGGTCCCCCGCCCACCTCAGCGACGACGTCGGCCACGGCGGCGGCCCTCCGGGGGAGGCTCGGAAGCCTCGGCGGCACCCGCTCCCTCCAACTTGCGGCCGGTCTTGGCCAGGAACACGTCATCCAGCGACGGCTGATGCAGCTGCAGGGAGGCGACGTGCATATCGGCTCCGTCGAGCACGCGGACGACCTCGGCCAGCTGGGCCTCGCCGCCGGGCAGCTGCACGGTCACGCTTCCACGCCCGTTTCGCCGCAGCGCACCGAAACGCGACAGCAGCTGCGCCAGGTCCTCGCCCGCGCCTTCATCGGCGGGGGCGACTTCGACGCTGGGGCTGCCGATCTCCGCCTTGAGCTGGGTCGGCGTTCCTTCCGCGACGATCCTTCCCTGATCGATGATCCCAACGCGGTCTGCGAGCACATCCGCCTCCTCGAGGTACTGCGTAGTCAGGAACACGGTCATTCCCTCATCGTGAGCGAGGCGCGCCACCTCCTCCCACAGGGCGGAGCGGCTCTGCGGATCGAGCCCCGTTGTCGGCTCGTCCAGGAACAGGATTCGCGGATCGTGGACGAGCGCCAGGGCCAGATCAAGCCGGCGCTTCATCCCCCCGGAGTAGCCGCCGACGCGGCGGTCCGCAGCGTTGCTCAGCCCGACACGCTCGAGCAGCGCATCCGACCGACGCCGGCGGTCCGTCTTGCCAATGCCTTGCAACGTCGACTGCAGCAGCAGATGCTCCCGGCCGGTGAGTATCGGGTCAAGCGCCGCTTCCTGCAGGGCCGCACCGATCGCTGCCCGAACCCGGGACCCCTGCCGGAGCACGTCAAAGCCGCCCACACTTGCCCGCCCGCTGGTCGGCGGGAGCAGCGTCGTCAGCATCAGGACCGTGGTCGACTTGCCGGCGCCGTTCGGGCCGAGGAAGCCGTAGATCTCTCCCGGGGAAACCGCGAGGTCGATGCCGTCGACCGCGCGCGGCCCCTTACGGAATTCGCGTACTAACTGCTCGGTCTCGATGGCCGGCGGGTTGCTCATGACGAACAATCTAGCAATGCTTTCTGTCGCCAACTATTGCGCATGCCAACTAGTCGCCAGCTCAGCGGCCCGCCAGCAGGTCTGCCGCTTGGCCGAGCCGGGAGGACGAGTCCGTGCGCGACTCGTGCTGGTCGGCGGCGCGGTACAGGGCGTAGGCGGCGCGAGCACCGACGAACCGCAGCGGCTCGGGCTCCCAGCGGCGCCCGAGCGGACCAACCCAGGGCAGCCGGGCGAGCTCCGATTCCCGTCCGAGGAGCAGGTCGCGCAGCGTGCGCCCTGCGAGATTGGCGGCCGCCACCCCGTCGCCGACGTACCCGCCCGCCCATGCCAGCCGCCGCTGTGGGTCAAACCCGACGGCCGGCATCCAGTCGCGGGCCACGCCGAGCACGCCGTGCCAAGCGGCATCGATTCGGACGTCGGCGAGGACCGGGAACAGCGCCAGCAACCGATCCCTGAGCTCGCGAACCGTTTCGCTGGGGACCGGTCCCTCGCGATCGGTGCGAGAGCCGAAGCGGTATGGGACGCCGCGTCCCCCGATGGCGATCCGTCCGTCGGCCGTTCGCTGCAGGTAGACGTAGCGGTGGGCGGCGTCGCGGAGTGTCTCGGCGCCGCTCCAGCCGATCTGCGACCAGTCCTGTTCATGCAGCGGCTCGGTGACGATCATTGAGCTGTTCATCGGCAGCAGCGCGCGGCGCAGGCCGGGGAGGCCGGCGGTATAGCCCTCGGTCGCGCGCACCACGGTGCGTGCGCGGACACGGCCGCGGGGCGTGACCGCGACGCCGTCCTCAAGCCAACGCACCGGTGTCCGTTCATAAATCGTCGCGCCGGCCCGTTCCACCGCGCACGCCAGCCCGCGCACGAGCCGTGCTGGCTGTACCCGCGCGCAATGGGGCGAGAACAGGGCGCCGCGCAGGCCGGCGGCATTCACCCTGCGCGCAGCCTCGGCCGCGCCCAGCAGCTCGTCATCGGCACCGCAGATGCGCTCCTCGGGTTCGCGTCGCAGCCGCTCCAGCTGCGGTCCCGAGCACGCGAGTGCGAGCGTGCCTCCGGCGTGAAAGTCGCACTCGATCCCCTCCCGCGCGACGACCTCGCCGACCTCGCTTACGGCGCCCTGGATCGCCGCCGCCATCGCGCGGGCGCCATCGTCACCGCCGCGCCGGCGCCAGCGCCGGGCCGGCCCGGCGATCTCACCGAGCACCCAGCCCCCATTGCGACCGGACGCCCCAAAGCCCGGGTACTGCGCCTCCAGCACGACCACGTCGAGCTCAGGTGCCGCGCGGCGCAGCTCGTATGCCGTCCACAAGCCGGTGAAGCCGCCGCCGACGACGCACACGTCGGCGTCGCGGTCACGGGGTAGCGACGCACGTGGCTCGATCGGCCCTACCTCGTTCAGCCAGTAGCTCGGCGCCGACGGAAACGCATTCTCCGGGTCGCCAGTAGGATCGCCCACTCCCTCGATGCTACGCAATCCCTTCGACTTCGCCCGGCGGAACGCGCTCATCACGGGTTGCGGCAGCGCGGCGGGGATCGGCTTCGCATCGGCCAGACTGCTCGCGGGACTCGGTGCCCGCGTCGCGATCACCTCGACCACCGGCCGTATCGAGGACCGCGCCGCTGAGCTTCGCGTTGACGGCGCCGCGGTCAGCGCGCACGTCGCCGATCTGACGGATCGGGAACAGGCCTCCCAGCTGGTCGCTGCGGCGCAGGGGGCGCACGGGCCTCTCGACATCCTCGTCCACGCGGCGGGGATGGTCCAAACCGGAACCGAGCTGGTGAGCGCTCCCTTCGCGGAGCTTCATCCAGAGGACTGGGAGCGCTCGCTTGATCTCAACCTGAACACCGCGTTTCATACGGCACAGGCGATCCTGCCCGGAATGGTCGAGCTCGGCTACGGGCGGATCGTGCTGATCTCGTCCGTCACCGGCCCGTTCGTGAGCGCTCCGGGCGACGCCGCTTACGCCGCGGCAAAAGCGGCGATGGACGGGATGATGCGCACCCTCGCGCTCGAGTACGGCCGTTCGGGGATCACGGTCAATTCGGTGGCGCCCGGCTGGATCGCCACTGGCTCCTCGACGGCCATGGAGCTCGCGGCCGGCCGGAGCACACCGGTCGGCCGACCTGGCACCGCCGACGAAGTTGCGAGCCTGGCTGCGTACCTCACGTCAGAGGCGGCGAGCTACGTGACCGGACAGTCGATCGTGGTCGACGGCGGCAATATCATCCAGGAGCCGCACGGCGTTGATCTGTATAGCGCCTCGGCGGACGCCGGCTAGGAGCGAGTGGTGGCGCCGAATACAGGGTCGTCGGCGCAGAGCGTGCTCGAGGCACCACCGCCGCGCTTCGCCCCTGACCAGGTGTCCGCGATCGCCAGCGAGCTGTTCGGCGTCACGGGCCGCGCGATCAACCTTGGCTCAGAGCGCGACCAGACCTTCCTGATCGACGACGGCGGTCCGGGCGCCGTCCTCAAGATCTCCAACAGCGGGGAGGATCCCGCCGCTCTGGACTTCGAACTGGAGGCGATCCTGCACATCACCCGGGTCGATCCGGAACTCCCGGTTCCCCGCCCGTGCGCCGTCGCCGTCGCCGTCGCCGTCCCCGGTGCCGCCGCCGCAGGTGCCGGTGCCGGTGCCGGTGCCGGACCGGCCGGCTACCGGGCGACGGTCGAGGGTCCCGGGGGAACGCATTTCGTGCGGCTGTTCGAGCGTCTGGGCGGGCATACTGCCGCTGCGCCTGACCTCGACGCCGGCGCGCTCCGAGACTATGGAGCGACACATGCGCGCGTGAACCTCGCGCTGCGCAGCTTCTTCCATCCCGCCGCGGGACGCGAACTGCTCTGGGATCTAAAGCACGCCGCCCGGCTCCGGACGCTCCTCCGATTCATCCGCGACAGCAACCAGCGCGCGCTCGTCGAGGGAGTGCTCGACCGCTATGACGCGCACGTTGCGCCCGCTTGGGGCCAACTCCGGGCGCAGGTCGTCCATGGGGACCTGACGCTCGACAACGTGCTGGTCGACGACGGTGGCCGCATCGCCGGGATCGTCGACTTCGGCGATGCAGCGCACACCGCCCAGGTCGCCGACCTCGCGGTCGGTCTCACCTCGCTGTTGCGCGGGCGCACCGGCGATGACGTGTTCTGCAGCGCCCGTCTCGCGATCGACGGTTACGCATCGGGCATCCCGCTCGAGCCGGGCGAGCTCGCGATCCTCGGCGATCTCGTCGCCGCCAGGCTCGCCGCGCTCGTGACGATCAGCGCATGGCGTGTCGAGCTCTACCCGGAGAATGCCGAGTACATCCAGGCGTGGGACTTGGACTCGTGGGCGCTCCTCGAGCTGTTCGCCGGCGCCGGCGCCGACGCCGTCGCGCGCGAATTCGGTGCACGCCGTCCCCTCGCCCCGACCGACACGCTTGCCGATCGACGACGGCGGATCCTCGGCTCTGCGTTGGCTGACCTCACCTACCGCCGGCCCGTGCACGTGGTCCGTGGCGAGGGCGTGTGGCTCTTCGATGCCGACGGCTCGCGCCTGCTCGACGCCTACAACAACGTCCCCGTGGTCGGCCATTGCCATCCGCGCGTGACGGAGGCCGTCGTCCGGCAGACTCGCGCGCTCAATACGCATGCCCGCTACCTCTACGAGCCTCTAGTCGCGCTGGCCGAACGACTTGTGGCCTCGATGCCAGGTGACGCCGGGCTGGACACGGTGGCGCTGGTCAACTCGGGAACCGAGGCGAACGACTTGGCCTGGCGGATCGCCGTGGCGAGCACCGGGCAGACCGGCGGAATCGTCACCTCCTATGCCTACCACGGCGTCAGCTCCGCGATCGCGGACCTGTCGCCCGAGGAGTGGCCCGAGCGATTCCGGCCCTCCCACGTTGAGACGATCGCGGCGCCCGGCCTCGGTCCCGAGGTCGGCCCGGAGATGTCAGCGGCTACGGGCCGCCTCGCCGAACGCGGCGTAGGGCTCGCCGCGGTCTACATCGATGGTGGCTTCACGAGCGACGGAATCCTCACGCCGCCGCCCGCGGATGTGTCCGAGATCGCGCGCCAGACCCGCGAGGCGGGCGGCCTCTTCGTCGCCGACGAGGTGCAAGCTGGGCACGGTCGAACCGGTGCGCACCTGTGGTCGTTCGTCCGCTATGGGATCGCTCCGGACATCGTCACCCTGGGCAAGCCGATGGGGAACGGGTATCCGGTCGCGGCCGTGATCACCCGCAAAGAGCTGATGGACCGCTTCGCCGCGACGACAGATTTCTTCAGTACGTTCGGCGGGAACCCCGTCGCCGCGCAGGCGGCACTCGCGGTACTGGACGTGATCGAGGACGAGCGGATCGTCGAGCGCGCCGCCGCGGTCGGCGCCGGACTGATCTCGGCTTTACAAGATCTGCGGGTGCGCCACCCAGCCGTCGTCGACATCCGAGGGCAGGGACTGCTCGTCGGCGTCGAACTCGCGATGACCACCGGCCGGCAGGAGCCCGACGCCGGGCTCGCGGAGCGCGTTGTCAATGGCCTGCGCGACCGGGGCATCCTGATCGGAAGCACGGGGGCGAACCGCAACGTCCTGAAGATCCGCCCGCCACTTGTCTTCGCGGAGGAGCACGCCGAGATCCTGGTTGACGGTCTCGCCGCAGTGCTCGACGAGCAGGTCCCATGAGCGGCGCTCGTACCAGCCGCAAAGCACCCAGAACCCAATGCTGGTGCCGTTTTGGCGTGATTGCATAGACAACTGGCGTACGCGGTCAGCAACGTTTAGTCCAGCTGTACGTTGCACGTTGGTGCTGGTGTCCGTAACTTCCGGGGCCCCGCATGGAGAGCGCAGCAATTCCCGACGCCAATCGCGAAGCGACGAGCGCCGCCACAGAAGCGATATCTGCATCGAGAACCGACGTACGGCTCGAGAACCTAACCAAGCGCTTCGGCGATGTGGTGGCCGTCGACGGCATCTCGCTCGAGATCGAGCGCGGACGCTTCTTCGCACTCCTGGGCCCGTCGGGATGCGGGAAGACGACGACGCTGCGGATGATCGGCGGCTTCGAGGAGCCGACCGGCGGCCGGATCTACCTCGGTGATCGCGAAGTCGGACTGCTTCCTTCGTACAAGCGCGACGTCAACACGGTCTTTCAGTCCTACGCCCTGTTTCCGCACCTGTCGATCTTCGAGAACATCGCCTTCGGGCTACGTCGCCGAGGGATCAAGGGGGACGACCTCAAGCGGCGAGCGGAGGACGCGCTCGAGATGGTGGGACTGGCGGGACTCGAGGGTCGGCGGCCCCGTCAGCTTTCTGGCGGTCAGCAGCAACGGATCGCGCTCGCGCGGGCCCTGGTCAATCGTCCACGGGTCCTGCTGCTCGACGAGCCGCTTGGCGCGCTGGACCTCAAGCTTCGCAAGCAGATGCAGCTCGAGCTCAAGCGGATCCAGCACGAGGTCGGGATCACCTTCGTCCACGTCACGCACGACCAGGAAGAGGCGATGACGATGGCCGACCAGATCGTCGTCATGAATGACGGGCGGATCGAGCAGGCCGGGACGCCGGCCGAGCTGTATGAGCACCCCTCCACCTCGTTCGTCGCGAGCTTCCTCGGAGTGTCCAACCTGCTCGCCGGTACCGTCACCGGACCGAACCAGGTGCGGTTGCGAGACGGAAGCGAGGTCACAGTTGCGAGCGACGCTCTGGCGGGCCACACCGGCGACGTGGCGATCGGCATCAGGCCGGAGAAGATCCGCGCCACGGGCGGGGAGCAAAACGAGCTGGTCGGGACCGTTTCGGAGACCGCCTACATCGGCGTCTCGACCCAATACATCGTCGAGACGCCGGCGGGGTCGATCAGCGTCTACGTCCAGAACGAGCGCTCAGGCGCCGGCGCTCTGACGCCCGGCGAGCGCCTGACGCTGAGCTGGAGCCCAGAGTCCACTTTTGTCGTCGATGCATCGGAGCCCAAAACATGAACGATCACCTGACCCGCGAACAATTCATCCGCCGAGCGGCAGCCGGCGGCACGATGCTGACCGTGCCAGGTCTGCTCTCGGCCTGCGGCAGCGGAATCAAGAGCGGCGCCCAGACCGCAGCGACCACGCAGACAGTCAAGAAGCAGCTGGCGAAGACGCTCGCGTTCTCGAATTGGCCCCTGTACGTCGATGTCGGCAAGAAGAAGAACCATCCTTCGCTTGATCAGTTCACCAAGCAATTCGGCGTCCAGGTCAACTACACCGAGGACATCAACGACAACGAGTCGTTTTTCGGCAAGATCGAGGGTCCGCTGTCCCGGGGCCAGTCGGTCGGCCGCGACATCATCGTGATGACCGACTCCTCCGGCCTCCCGCAGCGGATGGTCAAGCTCGGCTGGCTCGAGAAGCTGTACAAGCCGGCGATCCCCAACATCACGAACCTGATCCCGGCCCAGCAGCATCCGGATTGGGACCCCAACCGCGACTACAGCCTGCCATGGCAATCCGGACTGACCGGCATCGGCTATGACCCGAACAAGGTGGGTGGCGAGCTGACATCGGTTTCGCGTCTGCTCGAGGATCCGAAGCTGAAGGGCAAGGTCACGCTGCTGACGGAGCTCGCCGACACGGTCGGCCTTGTGATGCTCGCCAATGGTGACGATCCCGGGCATGTCACACCCGCGACCTATCAGAAGGCCCTCGCCCGGATCCAGAAGGCAGTGAGCTCAGGCCAGATCCGGCAGTTCACCGGAAACGACTACGCCCCGCTGCTGGCCAAGGGTGACATCTGGGCCTGCTTTGCGTGGTCAGGGGACATGGTCCAGCTCCAAGCCGACCACCCGGGGCTCAAGTGGAGCCAGCCAGCCACCGGCTCGATGATCTGGACCGACAACATGCTGATTCCGCTTGGCGGCAACGTCTATACCGCCTCCGTCTACATGAACTACTACTACGCGCCTAAGGTCGCCGCAGAGGTAGAGGACTACGTCAACTACATCTGCCCGGTGACCGGGGCCAGCAAGGTGCTGGAGAGAATCGACCCGAAGGTCGCGCACAACACGCTGATCTTCCCGACCGCGCAGATGCTGTCCAACTCCCACAAATACGACTCCAAGGCCCTCGGCAACCAGACGTATAAGCAGCAGTTTCAGAAGGTCATCGGAGCCTGACCGGGGAGTGGCCACCGCTGCCTCCACTGGGCGCTTAGCCGGCATCATGCACAGTCGGCGCCGGCGGCTGGGCGCCTACCTGCTGCTCGCGCCAGGGCTGGCGTGGCTGATTGTGTTCTTCGTAGTGCCGATGTACTACCTGGCGAACACGTCGCTTCAGAAGGGATCGCTGGAGGTCGGCTACACGTTCTCGTGGGCATGGTCGAACTACAGCAACGCGATCACGACGTACCACTCACAGCTGTTTCGCTCGCTCGAGTACGCCGGAATCGCGACGCTGATCGCGCTGCTGGTCAGCTATCCGCTTGCGTACTGGATCGCTTTCCGAGGCGGCCGTTGGAAGAACCTGCTGCTGCTGCTCGTGATCGCGCCGTTCTTCGTTACCTACCTGATTCGCACGCTTGCTTGGGAGACGATCCTCGCCGATGACGGCGCCGTCGTCAGCATCCTGCGTTCGATCGGCGTGCTGGGGTCGCAGGGACGGGTCCTCGCCACATCCAGTGCCGTGATCGCGGGCATCACCTACAACTTCCTTCCGTTCATGGTCCTGCCGCTGTATGTCAGCCTCGAGCAGGTGGACGGACGGCTGCTCGACGCCGCCCATGACCTCTACGCAAGTCGCGTGCGGTCGTTCCTGCGGGTGACGCTCCCGCTGTCGCTACCCGGCGTCTTCGCGGGGACGCTGCTGACGTTCATCCCCGCGGCCGGGGATTTCATCAATGCCCAGCTGCTCGGAACACCACGGCAGTACATGATCGGCAATGTGATCCAGTCGAAGTTCCTCCAGCTGACCGACTACCCGCAGGCCGCCGCGCTCTCGTTCTTCCTGATGGCGGCGGTCATGGTGGCGGTGCTGGTCTACGCCAAGCTGCTCGGCACCGACAGGCTGACCGGATGACGGCCACCGCCGAGACGCTCGCGCTCCCGCAGCAGCGCACCGCGCTGTCCCGCGCAGGCGGGTGGGTGCGCGCCCATCTCCTGTCGGCATACGCGGTGCTCGCGCTGCTCTACCTGTTCCTGCCGATCGCCATCGTGATCGCGTTCTCCTTCAACAATCCGAAGGGCCGCTTCAACTACACCTGGGACAGCTTCACCTTCAGCAATTGGACGCACCCGTTCGGCGTCCCGGGGATCGGCAGCGCGATCCGGATCAGCCTCGCGATCGCAGCCCTGTCGAGCATCGTTGCGACCGCGCTGGGAGCGCTGATGGCACTGGCGCTCGTGCGCTACAAGTTCCGCGGGCGGGGGCTCGTGAACCTGCTCGTGTTCATTCCCCTGACGACGCCGGAGATCGTGATGGGCTCCTCGCTGCTGACGCTTTTCCTCAACCAGAACGTCCGCACCGGGTTCGCGACGATCCTGATCGCCCACATCCTGTTCAACATCAGCTACGTGGTCGTCACGGTGAAGGCGCGGCTGGCCGGCTTTGACCGGCATCTCGAGGAGGCCGCCATGGACCTCGGCGCGAACGAGTGGACCACGTTCTGGAAGGTGACGCTGCCGCTCATTGCTCCGGGCGTGCTCGCGGCGGGGCTACTCGCGTTCGCGCTGTCGATCGACGACTTCGTGATCACGTACTTCAACTCGGGTTCCACGATCACGTTTCCGCTGTTCGTGTGGGGCTCGGCTCGCGTCGCAACCCCTCCGCAGATCAACGTGATCGGCACCCTGATCTTCGTCGTTGCCGTTGGCGGCATGCTCGCCAACATTTTGATTCAGAACCGCCGCGCGAAGCGCGGCTACGCCTAGGTCCTCCCGGCCCGTCGCAAGGGGCGTAGAGACCCTCCGCACGTCTCTCAGAACAGACCTGCGGGGGCCGAGGCCGCGGCGTCTCGGCCCCCTGAGAGCGGAACTCAGCGCTGTTCGACCACCATCAGCGAGTGGCCCGTGGGATCCCGGAACCAGAACATCGGCGGCACCGGGTCGCCCATCCGCGACACCTCCGCGTCGACGTCCACCCCGCGCGACTTGAACTCCGCGTGAGTGACATCGATGTCGTCGGTGGTAAGCGTGATGCCCGTCTCCATCGGCTTGGCCTCCTGCCCCTGTGGCGGCGGCGCCAGCGCGATCCCGGTCGTCCCCTCGGGTGGGTAGACCTCGACCCAGCGATAGCCGCCTCCAAACGGAGTGTCGGTGCGCTTCTCGAAGCCGACGGACTCATAGAACTCGATCGCGCGGTCCTGGTCAGGCGTCGGAACGCACACCAGGCTGATCTGACCGATCCGTGTTGCCGTGGTACTCATACTTCACACTCCTGGAGTCGTGGGTTGCCAGTCCTAAGACCCATTGCGGGCCGGAAACTAATCGCAAGTGGCGCCCGGGATCGACCGGTGAGCTCCTGCTCGCACGCTGGTCAGCGACCGATCGCCTGCGGGAAGTTGAAGTAGTGGTCGGGATCGACCCGCTTGCGGGTCGCTTCGAGGCGATGCAGGTTTTGGCCATAGTACGCGTGCTGCCAGTTCGTCAGTGACGGGTCTATGTAGTTCTGGTAGGCCTGACCGGAGACATAGGGGCGCAACTTGGCGCGGGCTTGGTCGATCCAGGCGGCCGTGCCGCCGTTGCCGTAGTACTGGACGCAGAACAGCTGATGGCGGTGCACGAACGCTGTGTCTGTGGGAGCGACGCGGTTGATCGCGCCGCCGTATGCGTCGCACAGGAGGGCGCCCGATCCGCGCGTCTCCACGGCGGCGATCATCGCCGCTCGCCCGGCTGCGGGCAGCGGTTTGGCGACGTAGTCCGACTTGGCGTTGAAGGTGAGTCGAGGCTTCGTGGCGCCAGGCCCGGCGCCGACGGTATGACACCAAGGAACGGTGTGGCCCGTGCATCCGGCCAGGAAGAGCTGGAGCGCCACGTAGGGCATGTCGACGTGGCTGGCCAGGCTGGCACCCGGCACCGTGAGCAGCGGCCCGAGCAATGCCGGCAGCATCGCCGCCGGCCCCAGGAATTGACCGTTGGCCGTGATCGACGGGCTGCTACCTGAATTGAGGTGGAGGATCGACGTCGCCTTGTCGGTGGAATGCGGCGCCCAGGCCTGCCACGCAGCGATTGCTTCATCAGCCGAGGACCACGGCCAGACGACGTTGAAGTAGGCGGCGCGGGCGGGCAACGGATGGACCTTGAAAGTAAACTCGGTGACGATCCCGAAGTTGCCGCCGCCGCCGCCCTTCAGCGCCCACAGCAGCCCCCGATCCGACCGATCGTTCACCGTGCGAAGTTGCCCGTCTGCGGTGACGATCTTCACCGCGATCAGGTTGTCGGTGGTCAGACCGAAGCGCCGCGAGGCCAGTCCGAACCCCCCGCCCAGGGTGACGCCGGCCACCCCGACCGACGGACACGACCCGCCGGGCAGCGTCATGCCCTGCTTCGCCAGCCCGGCGTAGATGTCGATCAGCTGGGAGCCCGCTCCGATCGTTGCCGTCCGGGCATGCCGGTCGACCTTGATCGAATTCAGGTTGCGCAGATCCAGCACGACACCATTGGACAGAGTCGAGTACCCGGCGTAGCTGTGCCCGCCCGAGCGAGCCCGGACGCGTACGTCGCGCTCGACCGTGAAGCGGATCGCGCTCCGGACATCTCGCGCATCGACGGGACGGGCCACCGCGTCCGGGAGGACGTCGTCAAACCGCGGATCGAAGACGTGAGCTGCCGCCGTGAAGCCGGGGTTGCCCGGCGCGAACACGCGGCCCCGAATCGCATGTTGAAGCCCGCGCGGAACCGAGACCTTGACGGTTCGTGCGACCCGGCCGGCGGCCCCCGCCCTTGCATGTGACCGAAGGCCGGCACCCAACATCAGGCCCAGACCGCTGAGTCCGGTTAGGAAGTCGCGTCGGTCGAGATTCGGGTTCTCGCCTGTACCCGGAGTCGCACCCATACCGTGCACCCTAACCCCGCTGGGCGGCCCTCATTGCGCAACGTCACTATCGATAGCCCGAGGTGGCTTCAAACCCTACGAATGCGGCAGCGAGCGTGTGTGTGCTAGCTGTAGTGCTTGGGGCGTTCTTCTACCGATGCCGGCGCTTGTGCGTCGTGGTGGCGCCCGGACCGGTGACGTGATTGACCCAGTTCTGGGCGAGCATCACGGCGTAGGCGGGCCAGAACTGCGCGGTGGGGGGCGCCCCGGGCACGCACTGACCGCCGCTGTTCCCGGGATTGTCGAACCAGAGGAAGCCGTCCGCACCGGGATAACCGGTCTGCACGGCTGTCTGCCGGTTCACGCTCAGCGGGCCGAGTCCCCGCCCGGGCGGGTTGCACAGGACCTCGTTGCCGTTCCTGACACGGTTCGCGGGGACGAGCGGTCCCCGGCCGCTCTCGCCGGTGTTGATGATGAAGTGGGATCCGCCGAGGCGGCGGGAGATGTCCCGTCCGTACGTGAGCTCGGTCTGTGTCCAGTCGAAGTGGGTTGCGTTCAGGAAGAACCCCTGCGCCTGTGCGATGCCGGCCCCGCTCAGTAGCCGCGCGATACGGGCAGCTGGGACCGCGTCCGCCGCGCCCGCGTCGATGTAGACGAGCACGTGCGGGTCCCGCTCGAGCGCCGTGACCGCGTAGCGCAGCTCGGCGAGCCGAATCGCCAGCTGAGCCGGGCTCAGGCAGGGGGTCGTGATGAGCGAGTCGATCTCGAGGAGGTAGACGACGTGGAAGTTGCCGATCCCAGCCGCCGTCTGGTCCATGTAGTTGTCGTACCGGGACTGGACGGCGGGCGTGGCGGTGGACCCGCAGACGTCATGAACGAGGTTGTAGCTGGAGAGCATCACCGTGGTCCCTGGCTCCGTGATCTGCGTGTTCTGCAGGTAGTGGGCGACCTGTCCCTGAACGTTCGGACCCAGATTCCACATCCAGAAGCGATGGGCACCAGGCGCGCTGGCGATCCGGCCCAGCATCGCGGCCCACCCAGGTTTGCTCCGCGCGTAATGCTGCTTTGCCTGCGCCGAAGGCGAGGCCGGATCGACGTACAGCTTCGCTCCGGCCAGGAGGTTTCCATTGCTCGGAGCGGGCACCCCGAGCGGGTTCGACACGTCGCGCGGCTGGAGGGGATCGTCGTGGAGGATCGTGACGGGGGCGTTGGTGTTCGCTCCCTTCGGCGCGGGCCAGGCCGTGTACAGGTAGACCAGCGCGTGGACCGGCGTCGCGTTGATCCCCATGTCGATGATGCGCACCTGGAACGTGTGGAGAACCTCTCCCGGCGCCATCGTGATCATCGTGTTGGGGATCGCATTGAAGTCGATCCCGTCGCGGGCGTCCTGCTGCTTGACCCCGTAGCCGACGTGCTCGGTCCCGAGCAGGTCGCCGGTTCGCAGGATCGTGATCGTCAGGTAACCCTGGTTCTCATGCGCCGTGTACGAGGACTGCAGGAGCGATACGTCGCCCACGCCCACGCCCACGCCCAACGGGGTCGCGGCGGCGGCCACCCCTGTGCCGCCGGCGAACGTCAGTACCGACAGGAAGACGCTCGCGCAGCCAACCGCGCAGATCCGTGCTAGCCAATTCATCCTGCAAACCCTCCGAGCGTCGATGTAGGACCAGGTCGATCCTCCCGTGAGTACGGCTATCGGCAGGACGGGGCCCGAGTTGATGAATCGAGTGCTGCTCTGGGCAAACGTTCTAGTGGTTCATCCGGTTAGTTCGTTTTGTTAGTGGAGTGTTCATGCTTCGAGGGTCTTGCCGGTATACGTCCACTTGAACGGTCGGGCGGTCTGGTTGTACGTCTCGATGTACGCGAGCATCTGC
>JBPCMW010000105.1:0-7138 GCA_051001875.1 Solirubrobacteraceae bacterium
TTTGCCATGCTGTAGTCGGGTCCTTGCGGGCCGCTGTGGCCGCGGCCACGTCGATCGATCACGTAGGCCGTCATGCTGCGCGCGAGCACCGAAGCGAGCGGCAGATAGTCCTGCCCGGAGCTCAGCGCGCCGCCGACGACGATCACTCCCGGGCCGGCTCCGCGCTGCCGGTAGGCGATCACCGTTCCATCCGACGACCGGACCGTCGATCTCCGCGCGCCGGAGCTCATCTCGCTCCGATCGCCGTGCGCGTGCGGCGCGCCGGCACCGCTCCGGCTTGGCCGCTCCCGACCGCGTCCAGCTGGTCAAGCAGCCGCTTAGTGTGCTCGACATAGGTTTTGTAGGGCACGCCGCTGTCCTTGACCAGAGTCGTCAGTCGCCGCTCCAGCTCGCCGCCCCAGCGCGACACGATCTGCTCCCCGGCCGCCGTGAGATTCAGCCGGTGGCGGTTCCCGCCTGCCGGATCAGAGACTGTCTCAAGCAGCCCCGCGTCGGTGAGCACGCGGGCCATTCGGCTGACCGACGGCTCGCTGATCCCGAGACGCTCCGCAAGCGCACGCTGGGTGTCCGCGCCCTGCGCGCCAACCATGAACAACGCCAGAAAGCGCGGGTAAGACAAGCCAGCCTCACCGCGCAGGAACGCATCCGCAGCGCGGTCCAAGCGGGCGGTCAGGGTATGGAGGCTGCGACCCAGATCCTGCTCCACTCAAGGAACATTAGCAGCCTAAGTTAGAAGCGCAAAGTCGTATCTGACGCTCGTGAATGCAGATCACCACCCGCGTTACGTCAAACCCTCACCCAACCCAAGGGCAAAGCCCGATCGTCGCCGGATCGGGAACGGCTAGCGAGACGAGCCTTCCCTGTAGCGAGCTTGGTAATCACGAGCTGATCGCGCCGCCGTAGCGGTGGTCTACCAGCGGCACGCTCGATGGGACATCTATTTTCACAGCCACGGTGGCGACGGCAGGCCGATGTACAGAATCGACCCGATCCCGAAGGCAAACGCCATGGCACGCGGCAACCCGCTCCGCGGCGACCGAACTCGCCGACCCGCTGAGCGACGGACTTCCGGCCGACAAAACAGGCCAGATGAGGATGTTGCCCGCGGTGCCCTCGCCGACCAACCATGCGGCGCAGATGGCGACCAACGACTCGATTGGCTTGACGGCAGCAAGGTGGCCAGCACTAGGGAGGGCCTAACAGCACCCCGGGGCCGATCAGAGATCCGACATACAGAGCCGTGCCGGTCCAGACGCCAAGCGAGTTTCCCCGGCTCACGTCAGCGATCCGCGCCGAGGGCGGCGAGCGTCTGGGCCGTGTTCACCACGGTCGCGAACTCTCCGGCGAGGTTCGCGGCAGTCGTGCGCGCGAGCTCGTCCGCCGGGATCGGATCGCCGTTGAGGTCGGGGCGGTCAAAGGTGTGGCGTCAAGGATGAACTTCGTGTCGTATCCGAGGTTGCCGGCCATCCGAGCGGTGGTCTCACAGCAGTGGTTGGTGGTGATCCCGCAGATCGCCACGGCATAGGAGCTGTGTCGCTGCAGCCACGCATGGAGGTCCGGACGACCGTAAAAGCACGAGTTGGTCTGCTTGACGACCAACAGATCAGGCGTCGCGTCGACCACGGCCTTGAACGCGTTGCCCGGATGGCCGGGAGCCAGCGGGGAACCGGGCTCTCGGGAATCGTGCCTGACAAAGACCACGGGCCATCGCAGCTCGCGCCACGCACGAATCAACGATCCGATGTGGGCCTCACAGCCTGGGTTGTTGCGCCGACCCCATACCGGATCGCCGAATCCCTGCTGTACGTCGACGACGATCAGAGCGTGGGTCTTGTGCCAGTCGGTCATCGCGGACGGGTTCGTCGTGCGAACGGCACGGTGCGGCAGATCCTCTTCAAACGAGGACGCGTTGCGGATGGCAGGGCACGGCCATTGCGTTCAGTTCCTCCCATGCCGACGCAAGGCGCGCGATCCCCTCGCGTAGGAGCGTGGGTTCCGGCCCAGCGCTCAGCCGAACGTGGGAGAGGAACTCCTCTCCCGGCGCGGCGGGTACGTCCTGCGGCAATCGCGACACCTCGACGAAGGGCGAGCTGGGCCAGGTCATCTGCGCTGCCGCGTGGTAGCTCCGCCCACACCGAGAGGCCGCCGTTCGGCTCGGAGAACGACCAGTCCGGCAGCTGTGCCCGCAGTCCCTGGCAGAGCACTGCCAGACGCTCCCGGACGAGGGCACGGCGCAGCACGAGCAGATCGTCGTAGTGCTCGAAGATCTTGAGCGCCGCCGCCTGCTCCAGAACAGGGGAGCCCAGATCGAGGCTCGCTCGAACCCGTCCGAGGCGGAGGATGGTTTCGCCAGGAGCTCTGATCCAACCCACCCGCAGGCCACCCCAGACCGTCTTGGAGAGCGAGCCGACCGTGATCACGCGATCCGGCTCCAGCGCCGCCAGCGAAGGAGGTGGCCGCCGCTCCAGGGCCAGGTCCTCCAGCACGGCGTCCTCAACGACTGTCGCGCGGTTCTCCCGCGCCGTTCTCAGCAGCGCGAGGCGTCGGCTTTCGCTCATGATCGCGCCGGTTGGGTTATGGGACGTCGGGATCACGTAGATGAGGCGTGCCGAGCCCCGAGCGAGAACCTGCTCCACGCGTGAAACGATCGGCCCCGCGTGATCGCGCTCAACCCCTTCAACTCGAGCGCCCACGCGCACGAAGACCTCAATGGCCGCGGGATAGGTCGGAGCTTCGGTGATGACCCGATCGTTTGACCGCAACAGTGTCGCCGCAATCAGGCTGAGGGCGCTCTGTCCGCCCGTGGTGATCAGGATCTCGTCGGGGCGGGTCGGGATTCCATTCGTCGAGTACCGCTCGGCGATGATGCTGCGCAACGCGGCGATGCCAAGCGGGGCGTACCCATGCGCAGGCACCAAGCGCGCCGCGGCCCGCAGCGACACCGTGACCTCCTCCAACTCTTCTTCATCAAGCGAGACTGCGCTCAAGGCAAGGTCGATCGGGGCCTCATAGCCGTCGACGAGGCGCGAGAGGAGGGGAGCCCGGTGCGCGCGCGCCTTCACGGCCCGACTTTGCACGACCGTCCCGCTCCCGCGCCGCGTCTCCACGATACCCCGGACTCGGAGTGCATCGTAGGCAGCGACAACCGCGACGCGGGCGACATGCAGATGGCGGGCGAGCGTGCGCTCGGAGGGCAGCCGGGAACCGAGCCCGAGATGGCCCTGCGCGATCGCATCGGCCAGCGCCTCCGTCAGCCGAGCTAGGTCGGTCCGGATCGCGTTCTCCAGTCAGCCAGCCCATCGGCGAGCCGCCCCAGCGCGACATGCTCTGTGACCCGTCCACTGTGATGTCCGTTCTGCTTCAGCGTTTGCCTCTGGTTGCTCACGGCTCAGCGCCCGGCCGTCGCCCGCGCGCCTTGGCCCCATGCCTTCCGGTCGCGGAAGGCAATCAAGCCGCCGAACTGTGGAGCATGTCGGTTGGAGTCAATCATGCCGGGGTGCCCGTTTCGGACACCGCAGAATCGCCAGGTCGACGTGAGGTCCAGCGCCGGCGGCTTGCCAGCACTCGGCACCGTTCAAAGCGCAACCATCCCGGTGACGATCGTGGTTGCTGTGCCTCCGATCCAGAGCGCCCCCTCGTCCTCGAAGACGTGCACGATTCCGCAGGGTCCTCCGCAGTTGCGCCGTGCTTTGGGAAAGAAAGCCCGGACCTCGAAGTCAGCCGGTCCGCTCGCCGGGTGCGGCCGATGACGCCAATGTCCAAGTCGACTCTGTCGGGCGCGAGAGTCAGCACGGACTCCGCATCCCGCAGCAACACTCCAGCCCACCCGGCCCCGTTATCGACGCAAGCCCCGTCCAGCACGTCGTCGGGGCTGATGCGCAGCAGTTCGACGATACGGCGCGTCAGCTCGCCGCCGAGCGGGCCGGCGCGTTTGAGCGGTGGAGCGGCGAAGGCAAGGCCGGACTCGGTCTGCCGAACTTCGACCAGCCCGGCGCTGCACTCCTGGATGATGCGATCGCCGATGTCCCCGGGCTCGCGAACCTCCAGCCAGGCATGGCAGGAGCCGAGGGTCGGATGTCCGGCAAAGTCCATCTCGCCGTCCGGCGTGAAGATGCGGACCCGGTAGTGAGCGCGAGGGCTGCTTGGGGCGAGCAGGAAGGTCGTCTCAGACAGATTCGTCCACCGGGCGAACGCCTGCATCTCGTCGCCGGAGAGACCATCCCCCTCGGTGACAACCGCCAGGGGATTGCCGGTCAGAGCGCCGTCGGAGAAGACATCGATCTGCCTGAACTGTCTCACCGATGCTCCCATCGACTAGAGAGCTCGCCGGGGGTCAAGTCGCGCCCCAGTTCCCTCAGCGTGGGCAGGATGAGCGCGATCTCGTCTGAGGTCGTCCGCCAGTTGACGAAGGCCGGCTTGAAGGCGACATGGTCGCGTGAAACGGTGGTGCCCAGGTACACGCGGCCATCTTGAAGTACTGCCTCGCCCAGCCTCGAGTTCAGCCGATCGAGGTGGTCCTCGTCGAGTCCCTCGGGCCGGTAGCGGAACGAGACGATGCAGAGCTGGGGGGGTACCAGGAGCTCGAAGTCAGGAGCGCGTTCGACGTCAGCGGCCAGCTCTGCCGCCAGCCGGACGCCGTGTTCGACGAGCACGCGGTAGCCGTTGCGTCCATAGGCGGCGAGGGTGGCGAACACGGGCAGCGCGCGGGCACGACGTGACGTCTCGGGACCGCGGAGGCCGAGCATGCCCTGTGAGTCCGGATCGTCGTTGAGATAGGCGCCTTCTAACGCAAAGACGTCGGAGAGCAACCGGTCATCGCGGACGAAGCAGAATCCGGTGTCGAAGGGAACGTTCAGCCACTTATGACCGTCGACCGTCACCGAGTCGGCACGCTCGGCGCCGGCGGCGAGATGCCGCAGTTGTGGACTGAGGCGCGCGAAAAGACCGAAGGTCCCGTCGACGTGCAGCCACGCGCCGTATCGGCTGGCGAGATCCGCCATCTCATCGATGGGATCGAACTCGCCCGCGTTGACCTCGCCGGCGTTCGCGACGACTATCGCCGGGCGGCCGTCCAGTTGCTGCAGGGCGTGCTCCAGCGCAGGGAGGTCCAGCCTCCCGCTTGAGTCAGCCGGGAACGTCCTCACATTGCGGCGCCCGATCCCGAGCATCGCCGCCGCTTTTCTGAACCGAGCTGTGCACGAAGCCGCTGCTCAGGATCTGCAGGGGCTGAGCTTCCCCCAGTCCGTCTGCCGCCGCATCGACCCCAAGCTGGCGGAGGCACCACTGCCGGGCTGCGGCCAGGGCAGTGACGTTAGCCATCGTGCCTCCGGTCACCATGGCCCCCCCAAAGCATGCGGGTAGATCGAAGAGATCCTTCAGCCATCCGAGCATCGCCTGCTCGAGCCGGACGGCAGCCGGAGAAGACATCGACGCGAACGCGTGCTGGTCAAAAACGCTGCAGAGCAGATCGCCGCCAAGCGCCGCGGGCGTACTTCCGCCCGCCACGAGATGAAAAAACCGCGGACCATCGACGTGAACGGCACCTCGGCGCACGTACTCCGCGAGATAGCTGACCGCGGCTTCGGCCCCCATGCCCGCGTTCGGAAGCGGCTCGTCAAACCGGGCGGCCGCCACCGCACCTGGCTCCTTGGCGGGAAGCGCGTCGAGCTCGGCGAGGTATCGCCGAGCCGCTGTCGTCACAGAGCGCATGACGGGACCAACTTCAGCCGCGTCGATGACGTCCCGCGCGGTCCCAAGCGTGTGGGCATCCATGGACATCGATAGTGAGCAACGGCGTCGTCTTCGGATAGGTCCACCTGTCGGCCGGCCATGGGCCAATTTCAGATTCGTGCCGTTGCGTGATCCGGCGCGGACGTTTTGGGCCAAACCGAAACAGACCGTCGTCCGGCAGCGCCTCCCATTGGGCTCGGCCGCAAGTTCGATGGCGGTCGGGTAGGCGACCACGGGCCGACACCAGCCACCTTGCTCGCCGGACACCGCTCACCGGGTCGTGTACACCCCGGTAGCGTTCGCGTGGTAGCCCTTGGCTCCAACGGCCCTGGCCAGCGGGCTGCGCGGGTCCTCGCCCGCGGCCAGCCGGTCAAGCGCGCGGCGGAAGTCGTAGGCCGGCGACCAGCCGAGCTCCTGCCGGGCACGGGCGTTGACGTAGACGCGATCGATGCTCGGCAGCATCGTCCAGCCCCGCCGCTCGTAGACGTCCTCGTAGTCCGGAAACAGGCGCCGTACGGCACTCGGTAGGTCCTCGCGCAGCGATCGCCGGTCTTCAGGGGTGAACGGTGTGGTGGCGCCGACGATGTAGCGGGCGAAACCGATCGCCGGCGCGTGCTCGAGCGCCAACAGGTGCGCGCTGACCACGTCGCTGAGGTCGACGCGGCGATACAGGAGCTCGTTGACCTTCAGATTGTCGGCGCCGTAGGCCATCCGGCGGTCGTCAGCGTCGTCTGACTCGGGGAAGAACCGCGACGTGCGCAGGATGAGACACGGCAGGCCGTGGTCGCGCCAGACCAGCTCGCACAGATCCTCCGCCGCGGTTTTCGTCGTGCCGTAGATATTGCGCGGCACCGGTCTGACCTCCTCGGTGATCCACGCCGCGGGCTCGCCGTCTGCAGGGGTCAGGGCGCGCCCGAACGTGCTCGTCGTACTGGTGAATACGAACCGCCCCACCCCCGCCATCGCGGCCGCCTCGAGCAGATTCAGCGTGCCCGTGACATTGGTATCGACGAAGTCGCTGCGGCGATGGGAGCCGACATGTGGCTTGTGCAGCGTCGCGGTGTGGACGATCGCGTCGATGCCGGCGACGCAGCGGTGCACGCACTCGCGGTCGGCGACCGAGCCGACCACGCTCGTGAACGGCGACTGGAGCACATCGAGCCCGACCACTTCGTCCCCACCGTCGCCCAACACGCGCATCAGCGCTTCGCCGAGATGGCCGGAGCTGCCTGTCACCAGGATCCTCACGAGGCCGAGCTTAGAGCCGCGTTCGGAGGACGGACTTCAGATCCTCCTCGCAGAACGCCGCGTCGATCGCGGTGCGGGTGATCTCCCGCAGGTCCAGCTCGCTGAGACCCATCCGCTCGGCGCACACGTCATATTCGCCGGCGATCGTGGCACCGAAGTA
>JBPCMW010000106.1:0-12262 GCA_051001875.1 Solirubrobacteraceae bacterium
TGTTTGTGCGGTGCTGGGGGTGGGAATTTGCGAAGCGCAGCTGGTCGGGCCTCCAACCATGCTCCGGCCCCTACTGCGAACCGGCTGTCAGGCCGTTCGGCCCGGAGGCCCGAAGAACGAACCAATCTCTTCCGGTGGCCGGGCTCTTGGTTCGAAACTCGCCGCCAGGCCGAACAAAGCACCAGGATCGGCTCAGTGCGCGGCGATTGGTGCTTTCTTCGGCGAGCCGGTAGTGGCCGGGGCGCGCCGGTATTGGCCGGGGCGCGCCGGTAGTGGCCGGGGCGCGCCGGTATTGGCCGGGGCGCGCCGGTAGCGGCAGGCGAAGCGACGGAGACACCCGACCCCGGCCCGGGCGCCGGCCTACTCGACCAGCGAGCGCCCCGTCATCGCCTCGGGCTGCTCGATCCCCAGCACCTCCAGCATGGTGGGAGCCACGTCGGCCAGCACGCCGCCAGCCCGCAGCGACAACCCGGGCACCGTGAGGATCAGCGGGACCGGGTTCATCGAGTGGGCCGTGTTCGGGCTGCCGTCGGGCTCCAGCATGTGGTCCGCATTGCCATGGTCGGCGGTCACGATGCACGCTCCCCCTGAGGCGTGAACCGCGGCCAGCACCTCGCCGAGACACGAATCGACCGTCTCGATCGCCTCCACCGCGGCCTCGATCACGCCGGTGTGCCCGACCATGTCCGCGTTGGCGAAGTTGATGATCCCGAACGTCGGCGAGTCTGCCTTCCACGCCTCGACGAACGCTCCGGCGGCCTCCCGGGCGCTCATCTGCGGCTTGTGGTCATAGGTCGGCACGTCCCGCGGGGAGGGAACCATCTCCCGCCGCTCCCCTTCGCACGCCTGCTCCTCGCCACCGTTGAAGAAATACGTCACGTGCGGGTACTTCTCGGTCTCTGCGACGTGCAGCTGGCGCGCGCCCCGCTCGGCCAGCACCGTCGACAGGGTGCTCGACGGGTGCTCAGGGGGGAACGCGATCGGGTAGGGCCAGCCCTCCTCGTATTCGGTCATCGTGGCGTAGCGCTTGATCGTCTCCGTCCCGCCGCGGTCGATCTCCTTGAACGCCGGCTCGGCCAGCGCCCGGGTGATCTCGCGCATCCGGTCGGGGCGGAAGTTGAACGCGAACACGGAGTCGCCGGGACGGATGCGGCCCTCTTGGCCCACCGTCACCGGCTTGATGAACTCGTCGGTCTCCTCGCGTCCATAAGCGGCCCGGATCGCCTGCGCCGCCGAGTCCGCCGAGTCCGCCGGCGCCCCGGCGCGGCCGTGCACGAGCAGGTCGTAGGCGAGCTGAATCCGCTCCCAGCGGCTGTCGCGGTCCATCGCGTAGTAGCGCCCGATGACGGAGCCCACGCGCCCCACGCCGGCGTCGGTCATCCATGACTCCACCTCGGCCAGGAAGTCGGCGCCCGCAGTCGGAAGCGTGTCCCGCCCATCGGTGAACGCGTGCAGCACCAGGTCCGACACGCCACGCTCCGCTGCCAGCGTGATCAGCGCTCGCAGGTGCCCGAAGCCGGAGTGCACTCCGCCGTCGGACACGAGCCCGATCAGGTGCACTCGCGGCGCGTCGGCGAGCGCCCGGGAGAGCACCGGGTTACGAGCAAGCTCCCCGTCCTTGACCGCCTCGTCGATCCGGGTCAGGTCCTGCATCACGACCGCGCCGGCGCCGAGGTTCAGGTGACCGACCTCGGAGTTGCCCATCTGACCTTCGGGCAGGCCGACCGCCCGCCCCCACGCCGTCAACTCGGTATGCGGATAGGAAGACCAGAGCTCGTCGAACACCGGGGTTTTGGCCAGCGACACGGCATTGCCCGGTCCGTCCGGCGCGAGCCCCCAACCATCGAGCACGATCAGGGCCGCGGACGGCGCCGGCAGGCACTCGGGCCCGGCCTCCATCAGCGCGCGGCCGCCACGATCGCCGCGAACGACCCGGCTTCCAGACTGGCGCCGCCGACCAGCGCTCCGTCCACATCGGGCAGCGCCAGCAGCTCGGCTGCGTTCTCAGGCTTGACGCTGCCGCCATACAGCACGCGGGTGCGCTCGGACTGCTCGCGTGAGCGGTCGCCGACCAGCGCGCGGACGAACGCCACTGCCTCCTGTGCCTGCTCGGCGCTGGCCACCAGGCCGGTGCCGATCGCCCAGATCGGCTCGTAGGCGATCACCACGTCGCCCAGCCGCTCGGTCTCGATCCGGGCCAGCGCCTCCTGGACCTGGTGGCGGAGCTTGCGCTCGGTTTCGCCTCGCTCGCGCTCCTCCTCGGTCTCCCCTACGCACAGGATCGGAAGCAGACCCGCCTCGAGCGCCGCGGGCACCTTCAGCTGGAGCGCTCGGTCGGTCTCGCCGAACTGCTCGCGCCGCTCGGAATGTCCGAGCACGACGCCGTGGGCCCCGACCGCGACCAGCATCGACGGGGCGACCTCGCCCGTGAACGCCCCCTCGGGCGCGGAGTGCATGTTCTGCGCGTAGACCTGCACGCGGGAGCCGCGGGTCGAGTCCACCATCGCCTCCAGGGCCAGGAACGACGGGCAGATCGCCACGTCGACTCCGTCGGCCGTGGAGACGCGCGGCAGCAGGGCGCCGATGAACGCCTCGGCTTCGGCCACGGTCTTGTACATCTTCCAGTTGCCGGCGATCAGCGGGATGCGCTCGCTCATGCCAGCGCCTTCACGCCGGGCAGCGACTTGCCCTCGATCAGCTCGAGCGCCGCACCGCCGCCGGTTGACAGATGCGTGACGCTGTCGGCGAGGCCGAACTGCGCCAGCGCGGCAGCGGAGTCGCCGCCGCCGACCACGGTGACCCCGAGAGCGGAGGCCACGGACTCGGCGACCGCGCGCGTTCCGGCCGAGAACCGCTCAAGCTCGAAGGCTCCCATGGGTCCGTTCCAGAAGACGGTGCCGGCGGCCTCAATCTTCCCCGCGTAGGCCTCGGCGGTTCGCGGGCCGATGTCCAACCCCATCCAGCCGTCAGGGACGTCGACGCCGTCCAACGGCTTGGCCGGGGCATCGGCGGCGAACCGCTCGGCGATAACCAGGTCCTCCGGCAGCTTAAGCTGCGCCTGGTCGCCGGAATCGTCGGCCAGGATCCGCCGCGCCAGCTCTACGTCCTCGTCCGCGCACAGCGAATTCCCCACCTGATGTCCCTGCGCGGCCAGAAACGGAAAGCACATCGCGCCGCCGATGAGGATCGTGTCAGCTACCTGGACGAACCGGTCGATCACCGCGATCTTGTCGCTCACCTTGGCACCGCCGAGAACGGCCACCAGCGGGCGCGCGGGCTCCTCGAGCAGCTGGGTCAGCGTCTCCACCTCGCGCTCCAGCAGCAGTCCGGCGGCTCGCTCGGCCACGAGGCGCGCGACACCCTCGGTCGAGGCGTGGGCGCGGTGGGCGGCGCCGAAGGCATCGTTGACGTACACGTCCGCCAGCGCGGCCAGGGAGGCGGCCAGTTCCGGGTCGTTCGCGGTCTCGCCGGGCTCGTAGCGGACGTTCTCGAGCACCAGCACATTTCCAGGGGTCAGATTCTCGGCGAAGGCCCGCACGTCGTCTCCCACTACGGAGGGAGCGAGGGTCACGTCGGCGTCGACCAGCTCCGCCAACCGGTCTGCGGCCGGGCGCATGGAGAGCTCCGGCTCCCGGTGCTTGGGCCGGCCCAGGTGCGAGACGAGTACGACGCTGGCACCCCGGCCCAGCAGCTCCTCGATCGTCGGCAGCGCCGCTCGAATCCGTGTGTCGTCGGCCACCGCGCCTTGGTCGAGCGGTACGTTGAAGTCGACCCTCACCAGCACCCGCTTCCCGCTCAGGTCCCCCAGGTCCCTGAGCGTCCTCACAACAGCCGCTGGACTAGATCCGCGACGCGGTTGGAATAGCCCCACTCGTTGTCGTACCAGGCGACGACCTTGACCATCGTCCCGTCCATCACGGCGGTCAGCTGGGAGTCGACAATCGACGACGCGGGGTTCCCGACGATGTCCGAGGAGACGATCGGGTCCTCGGTGTACTCGAGCAGCCCATTCAGCGGGCCGTCATCCGCCGCCGCCTTGAGCGCGGTGTTGACCTCCTCGATCGTCGTCTCCCGGTCGGTCTCCACGGTGAGGTCGACGAGGCTGCCGACCGGCAGCGGATAGCGGACCGCAAACCCGTGGAGTTTCCCGTTCAGCTCCGGGATCACGAGGCCGATCGCCTTGGCCGCGCCGGTGGAGGCCGGGATCAGGTTGACCGCGGCTGCTCGCGTCCGGCGGAGGTCCTTGTGGGGCATGTCCTGGAGGCGCTGGTCGGCGGTGTAGGCGTGGATCGTGGTCATCAGGCCGTGCTTGATGCCGACCGTCTGTCGCAGGACGTGAGCGACCGGGGCCAGGCAGTTGGTCGTGCACGAGGCGTTGGAGATGACCTGGTGCTGCTCACGGTCGTAGGCGCTGTCGAAGTTCACGCCGAGCACCACGGTCACATCCGGATTGGTGGCCGGAGCCGAGATCACGACCTTCTTGGCGCCGGCGTCCAGATGCTTGGCCGCGTTCTCGCGGTCGGTGAACAGCCCCGTCGACTCGATCACCACGTCGGCGCCGAACTCCTCCCACGGCAGCGCGCCGGGATCGCGCTCGCCCAGCACGCGGATCTCCTTGCCGTCGATCCGCAGACCGGTGTCGGTCGCCTCAACCTGGCCGGGGAAGCGGCCGTAGTTGGAGTCGTAGCGGAGCAGATAGGCGATCGTCTCGGGATCGACCAGGTCGTTGATCCCCACCCACTCGATTTCCGCTCCCCGCTCGTACGCGGCGCGGAACACGTTGCGGCCGATCCGCCCAAAGCCGTTGATTCCGACCCTTACCGACATTCGCGTGATCCTCCCGTGGTCCGTTGTGAGGCAGAAGAACGAGGGTGCCACCACCGCAGCCGGCGGGGACCGCCGTCCGCGAAATCCCGCCGGCGGCGCTTGACAATCTACCCGTTATCAGCGGGACACGACCTCCACGCGCAGGCCGTCGGGATCCTGCAGGTATGCCGCGTAATACCGGCGTCCGTACTGCGGACGCGGCCCGGGCGGGCCGTCGTCACGGCCGCCGTTGGCCAATCCGGCCCGGTACGCCGCGTCCACGCCGGCCTTGCCGTTGGCGTGTAGCGCGACGTGCCCGTAGCCCGGCCCCGGGGGCCGCCCGCGCACGACGATCCACAGCTGCGGATCGTTGATCCCATAGGCCACCGCGTGCTCGGAGTCGATCATCCGGCGCCCGCCGAGGGCGAAGAACACCGCGTCATAGAAGCGCCCCGACGCCTGCAGGTCCGTGACCTCGAAGCCGACGTGGTCGATCATCGCCGCCTCACGCTACCCGGGACGGCCGACATCGCGGTGGACCACCTCGACGAGATACTCGCTGGTCGGCTCGTAGCGCTCGGCCAGATGCTCGACGATCGCCACCGAGCGATGGCGCCCGCCGGTGCAGCCAATCGCCAGCACCAGATGAGCCTTTCCCTCGCCGAGGTACTGGGGCAGCAGATAGTCGAGCAGCGAGTGCAAATGGTCATAGAACGCATCGAGCTCCCCCTCGCGGTTGATGAACTCGACGACGCTCGGGTCTCGTCCGGTCAGAGGCCTCAGGACCGGCTCGTAGTGCGGGTTGGGCAGAAAGCGGACATCGAGCATCAGGTCGGGGTCGCGAATCGGCCCGTACTTGAACCCGAAGCTCTCGAACGTGATAGCCAGCCGACCCGGGGTCCGAGTCGGGAGCAGCTCGTCGGCCAGCTTTCGGCGGAGCATCGCGGCCGTCAGACCCGTGGTGTCGATCACCACGTCGGCCCGCTCGCGCAGCGGGGCGAGCTGCTTGCGCTCCCGCGCGATCCCGTCGGCGACGCTGCCCGTGGGCGCGAGCGGATGCCGGCGCCGGGTCTCCTTGTAGCGGGTCTGCAGTGTCTCCTCCTGGGCCTCGAGGAACAGCACGCGGTGCCGCACGCCGATCGCGCGCAGATCGTCGAGCATCGCGGCCAGGCCCTCGAAGTAGCTCCCGCCGCGGACATCGGACACGACTGCCGCGCGCGCGACCTTCGAGCCGCTGTGCATAAACAGCTCGACCAGTGTGCGGATCATCTCTGAGGGCAGGTTGTCCACGCAGAAGTAGCCCTCGTCCTCGAACGCCGCCATCGCGGTCGACTTCCCGGCGCCGGAGAAGCCGGTGATGATGACCAGATCCGTCAGGGCTGATTCGCCCTGCTCCGGCACCTCGACACCCTCCACGGGCACGGGTCCCGCGCTCTCGGACGAGGTCGTCGACGAGGCTTCCACACCTTGAAGCTTGACGACTTGCGCGGACGGGCGGAACAAGGCCGTCGGGGCTATGCCACCATGCGGCTGGTGCATCGCCGCCGTGGCCGCATCACAGACCTGGCGGCGTCGACGGTCGTGCTCGCCGCGATCCTGGCCACTCTGGCCGGCATCGCGGCGTTCGCACCCGCCGGCGCCCGCGCCGACGTGCCGACGATCTCGGCTCAGGTTGGCAGCTCGCCCACCGGCCGGCCGATGCCGCCGGGGTTCGTCGGCGTCTCGTTCGAGTACCGGGCGATGCATGTCTACACCGGCCGGGATCCGGGCGCCGTCAACCCCGCGCTGGTTGGGCTGTTGCGGGGCCTGGCGCCCAACCAGGCCCCGGTGCTGCGGATCGGTGGCGACAGCACCGACGTCACGTGGTGGCCGATGCGGGGCGTGATCGCGCCGGGCGGCATCCGCTATGGACTGACCAAGGGCTGGCTGCGGACCACGCGCGCGCTCGCCCAGACGCTCGGCGCCAAGCTGATCATGGGGATCAACCTGGCCGCCAACCGTCCGGCCCTCGCCGCGGCGGAGGCGCGCGCGCTGCTCCAGGGCATCGGCCGGCAATACATCCAGGCGCTGGAGATCGGCAACGAGCCGGACCTGTACAACGTGTTCCCGTGGTTCCGTGACCGCCGCGGGCGCAAGGTTTTCACCCGTCCGCGCAGCTACAGCCTAAATTCGGTGAGCCGGGAATTCAGCCGCTGGCGTGCCGCGATGCCGTCGGTGCCGCTGGCCGGACCGACGCTGTCGAACCTCAGCTGGATGAGCGGGCTGGACCGTTTCATCTCCGCCCAGCGCCGGCTGGCGGTCGTGACATTCCATCGCTATCCGCTGCGCGGCTGCATTACCGACCCGGCCAACCCCTCGTTTGCCTCGATCGCGAATCTGCTCGCCGATTCCTCCTCGGCCGGGTTGGCTCAGGGAGTCGCGTCCTACGTCGCGGTCGCCCACGCCCACCGCCTGCCGTTCCGGCTCGACGAGCTGAACTCTGCGTCCTGCACCGGACGCCGCGGGACCAGCGACACGTTCTCCGCCGCCCTGTGGCTGGTCGACACGCTGTTCAACATGGCCGCCGTGGGCGTCGACGGCGTCAACCTCCACTCCCTCCCGGGCGCCGCCTACGAGCCGTTCACTTTCACCCACGACGCGGGCGGCTGGCACGCATTCGTGCGCCCGTCCTACTACGGGGCGCTGCTGTTCGAGCAGGCGTTCCCCCCCGGCGCGCGGCTGCTGCCGGTATCAGCGCCCAGCGGGCAGCTGAAGGTCTGGGCCACGCGCGACCTCGACGGCCGCACTCGCGTGGTTCTGATCAACAAGCAGTCCGACACTCCGGTCCAGGTTCAGCTCCAGGTCCCGGGGGTCGCCACGACGGCCTTCGCCGAGGCGCTGAGCGCACCCGGCCTGACGGCCACCGACGGGGTCACGCTGGCCGGCCGGACGTTTGGTGAGCGCACCGACACCGGCGTTCTCCCCGGGCAGCCGAGCGGCGCGGCCGTCGTTCCCTCGTTCGGGACGTACTCGGTGCAGGTAGCGCCCGGCAGCGCAGTGCTGCTGACGTTCTAGCCGGGCCGCGGGCGCAGGCGGGCGGGCTCCTACACCCCGGTGCGGTGCAGCTCCCGGTGCAGCTCGCGCGCCAGCCTTCCGGAGATTCCTGGCACCGCCTCGAGCTCTTCGCTGCTGGCCGCGACGATCGCGTCCGGCGAGCCGAAGTGCTTGAGCAGCGCGCGCTTGCGCGCCGGCCCGACGCCCGGTAGCTCGTCGAGGATCGAGGCGGTCATCGCGCGGTCCCGCCGGATCCGGTGGTGGGTGATCGCGAACCGGTGGGCCTCGTCTCGCACGCGCTGCAGGAGCTGCAGCTCGGGGGTGTCGTGGGCGAGTCGCAGGGGCGCGGCCCGGCCGGGAATGAACACCTCCTCGATCCGCTTGGCCAGTGAGATCACGAGCACCCCGTGGTCCCGGAAGCCCTTCAGTGCGCGCAGACCGGCGGCGAGCTGGCCCTTGCCGCCATCGATCACCACCAGGTTCGGCAGCGCGGCGAAGCCCGCGTCGTACTCCTTGTCGTGGGGCGAGACCTCGCGCTGCTGCTCCCAGCGTTTCATGCGCCGCCCCAGCACCTCCTCCATCGAGGCGAAGTCATCCGGACCGCCGTTACCGCCGGCGTCCGCACGCTCGCCGTCCCCGGTGGTGAACACCCGGAAGCGCCGATAGTCGGACTTCTTCGGCGCTCCTCCCTCGAACACGACCATCGAGGCGACCGTGTTTGTGCCCATCAGCGTGGAGATGTCGAAGCACTCGATCCGCAACGGAATCGTGTCCAGACCCAGCGCTCGCTGCAGCCCGTCGAGCGCCTCGACCCGCTGCTGACGGCGGCGTTCGGAACGCAGCTTCTCCTGATCGAGAGCGAGCCGCGCGTTGCGCACGGCGAGTTCGAGGATCCGCCGCTTGTCGCCACGCTCGGGCGCCCGAATCTCGACCGGACCGCCGCGCCGCGCAGTCAGCGCCTTCGCCAGCGCAGGCCCCGAAGCGAGCTCGCTCTGGACGACGAGCAGCGGCGGAATCATCATCGCGCTGCCGTAGTACTGCAGGATGAACGCCTCGGCGACCTCGCCGATATCGCCCTCCGGGGCGTTGTCGAGATAGAAGCTCTGGCGGTCCGAGAGCACCCCGTCACGGACCTGGAAGACCTGGGCGTTGGCCTCGCCCTCGCCGACGGCGATGGCGATCGCGTCAAGCGTGCCGACCGCTTCGTTGGCCACCCGCTGGCGCTCGAGGAGCGAGCGCACGGCGCGCAGCCGGTTGCGCTCGTGGGCCGCGTCCTCGAAGCGCTGCTCGGCCGCCGCCTCCCGCATCGAGCGATCGAGCGCCCGCTCAATCTCCCGGTAGCGTCCGGACAGGAACGCGATCACGCCGTCGATCCCCGCCCGGTAGTCCTCACGGCTGACGTAACCGACGCACGGAGCCTCGCAGCGCTTGATGTAGTAGTCCAGACACGGCGAGCCGCTGTGGCGGCCGGGCTCGGCCCCCTCGCACGAACGGAACATGAACACCTTCCCCAGCACATCAAGCGTGGAGCGCACCCGCTTGGCGTTGCTGAACGGACCGAAGTAGGCTCGGTCCCGGCGGTGGCGCTCCCGGGTGAAGTACACCCGGGGGAAATCCTCATCCAGCGAGATGGCGATATAGGGGTAGGACTTGTCGTCGCGCAGACGGATGTTGAAGCGCGGCTTGTACTGCTTGATGAAGTTCTGCTCGGCCAGCAGCGCCTCGGCCTCGGTGTGGACGACGAGCGCCTCGATCTGGTCGATCATCGGCACCAGATCACGCCCGGCCCGGGTGCTCGGATTGGAGAAGTGGGATGCCACCCGCTTGCGAATCGAGATCGCCTTGCCGACGTAGATCACCCTGCCCCGCTCGTTGCGGAACAGGTAGACGCCCGGCTCGTCCGGGAGGGCGCGGCGCCTGTCGGCTGAGATCACTGACATCCTCAGCCAGGATAGGCCGAGGATCGCCTCAATCAGCGGTGAACGAGACCGCCAGGCCGATCAGCGACACGCCGAGCGCGATCGCCGCCAGCGTCTCGCCCATCCCCGCCGTGGGAGTGTTCGGGAAGTAGTTAGGGACGCTGAGCGATGGGTCGAAGATGTTGGCCCCGTTGGTCGGCGGGGTCGAGAGCGCATGGAGGGTGAAGGCCAGCCCGATCGCTGCTGCCGCCACCGCGCCGGCACGCACGCGGCGGGTGCCCTTCAGCGCAACCGCGACCAGTGCGATGGCGAGCAGCGCCAGCAGTACGTCCGCGCTGGAGTACACCTGCCAGGCCGTCGGGTCGTGCGGGATCCCCCGCAGTTGGTCCGAGGCTCCCCACTCCGCCAGAAACGCCGCCGAAAACTGGTGGCTCCAAGGCAGAAACAGGGATACGAACAGCCCGACCGCGCCCAGGATGACGAGCCAGTTGGCGACCAGCTCCCGGCGATCGGTGCGCATTGGTTCCGAACAGTAACCTCCCACCAGCGTCATGTCTGTCAGCGCCAACGGCCACCGCAGCGCGCTACGCACCTGCCCTCTGTGCGAGGCAACCTGCGGGCTGGAGCTGAAGCTGGACGGCGAGGAGGTCGTCTCGATCCGCGGCGACCGCGAGGACGTGTTCAGCAAGGGCTTCATCTGCCCCAAGGGCTTTGCCCTGAAGGAGCTCCACGCGGACCCCGACCGCGTTCGCACGCCACTGATCCGGCAGCCGGATGGGAGCTTCACCGCCGCGAGTTGGGACGAAGCCTTCGCTCTGATCGCCGAGCGCCTGCCCCCGCTCCTGGCCCAGGACCGAAACGCGGTCGCGGTCTACCTCGGCAACCCGACCGCCCACCTGCTGGACAACTTGCTGTACAGCAAAGTGCTGCTCAGAGCGCTGGGAACGCGGAACGTGTTCTCCGCCAGCACCGTCGACCAGTTCCCCAAGCAGCTGGCCAGCGGCCTGATGTTCGGAACGGCGACCAGCGTCCCCGTGCCGGACGTCGATCGGACCGACCATCTGATGATCCTCGGTGCCAACCCGCTCGCGTCGAACGGCAGCCTGATGACCGCGCCGGACATGCGCGGCCGGCTCCGGGCGCTGCGGGGCCGCGGGGGCAAGCTCGTGGTGCTCGACCCGCGGCGCAGCCGGACCGCCGAGGAGGCCGACGAGCACCACTTCATTCGCCCGGGGACCGACGCTCAGCTGATGTTCGCGATGGTGCACGTGCTGTTCGACGAAGGCCTGGTGTCGGCGAGCGCCGAGCTCACGGCGATGACCGAAGGGCTCGACGATGTTCGCTGCCTGGCGCAGCCGTTCACCCCGGATGCGGTCGCGCCCACCTGCGGGATCGACGCCGCCACGATCCGGCGGCTCGCGCATGAGCTGGCCGCCGCCCCGCGGGCCGCCGTGTACGGACGGATCGGGACCTGCACCCAGGAATTTGGAACCCTCGCCAGCTGGCTCGTCGACGTGCTGAACCTGCTCACGGGCAATCTCGATCGTCCGGGCGGCGCAATGTTTCCCCAGGGAGCGGCCGGCCACGGCAACACCGCCGGCGCCCCGGGACACGGGCGAGGTGTGAAGTTCGGCCGCTGGCACACGCGTGTGCGCGGGCTGGCCGAGGTGTTCGGTGAACTACCGGTGGCCTGTCTGGCCGAGGAGATCGACACCGCGGGTAACGGTCAGGTGCGAGGCCTGATCACGCTCAGCGGCAATCCTGTCGTCTCGACGCCGAACAGCGGCCGGCTCGACCAGGCGCTCGAGGAGCTCGACTTCATGGTCAGCGTCGACGTCTACGTCAACGAGACCACCCGCCACGCCGACGTGATCCTGCCCGGCCCCTCTCCCCTGCGCCGGTCGCATTACGACCTCGCCCTGTACCTGTTCGCGGTGCGCAACGTGGCCCACTACTCGCCCGCCGTCCTGGGTCCGGATCGCGAGGTGCGCGACGAGTGGGTGACGCTGCTCAGGCTGGCCGGCGTCGTGGCGGGACTCGGCGCCGACGCCGATGTGGCGATGATGGACGATCAGGTAGCGCGAGCGTTGCTGCAGCGCGACGTTGGCACCCCCGAGTCACCGGTGGCCGGGCGGGACGTGGATGAGCTGCTCACAGAGCTCGAGCCCCGGGTCGGTCCGGAGCGCCTGCTTGACGCGATGCTCCGCACCGGCCCCTATGGCGACGGATTCGGCAGGCGGGACGGCGGCTTCGGCCTGTCCCTGGCCGCCCTGGAAGCCGCGCCGCACGGCATCGACCTGGGACCGCTGGAGCCGCGGCTACCGGAGGTCCTGCGCACGCCGAGCGGGAAGATCGAGCTTGCCCCTGAGCCGATCGTCGCCGATGTCGAACGCCTGCGGGCGTCGCTGCTGACGCCCGCGACCGATGGGGAGCTGGTGCTGATAGGCCGTCGCCAGCTGCGCTCCAACAACTCGTGGATGCACAACCTCCCCGTGCTCGTGAAG
>JBPCMW010000107.1:0-27988 GCA_051001875.1 Solirubrobacteraceae bacterium
GCAGATGCTCGCGTACATCGAGACGTACAACCAGACCGCCCGACCGTTCAAGTGGACGTATACCGGCAAGACCCTCGAAGCATGAACACTCCACTAACAAAACGAACTAACCGGATGAACCACTAGCTCTTGAGCGCCGAGCGAGCGATAGAGGGCGTGGGCGGCATCGTTCCCGTCGTCGGCGCCGAGCCACACGGCGCTCGCCGCCATGTCCCGAGCGATCTCGCGTGCGGTTCGCATCATGGCGGTCGCGACGCCTTGCCGCCGGAACGCCTCGTCGGTGTCGACCTCATCCACGTACAGGTAGCGCTGGCCGGCAGGATGGATGTAGCCGATCGCGTGCAACGTTCCGGCCAGCTGCCCGGCTATGTGAACGGTGAGGTAGACGTTCCGGTCGTCTGCCAGGAACTCGGCCAGGCAGTCTTGCGTGAAAGGCTCGTCGATCTCCATGCTCGCGCTGTCGATCTGCTCGACGATCTTCCCCAGATCTCGATCTGTGGGCCGGAGCCGACGAACTACCACTCCTTGCGCTCCATGGTCTCTGGGTCCAGCTCTCAGGCCTGCAGGCCTACGATCTCGCGGCTTGACCCCGATCAGTAGCGCCATCTCCAGCCACTTCCAGTAGCAGTCGACGTCGGTAAACCCGGCGTCGCGGAGGTGCCCGAGTTGTGTCTCGACGTCGAGCAGCCGGTCGGAAGGGTCCTCGTGGGCGAGCGGCTCCCCGATCGCGGCGAAAAATGCGAGGTGCAGCCGTCGCGTAGGCGAGGCGACGTGCTCGAAGTTGGCGAACACCCCACCCGGCTCAAGCACCTCGAACACCTCGGCATACAGCGCCCGCTTGCGATCGTGCTCGAGATGATGGATCGCCATCGACGCGATCACCGCATCGAACCGCCCTAGCTTGGGCAGCGGGTCGACCATGTCGTGCTCGACAAGCTCAACGCGGTCATCGCCGGCGAAGCGCTTGCGTGCGGCGTCGAGCATTAACGCGGACCCATCAAGCCCAACCCCGGCGACGCTCAGGCGCTCGCGCTGCAGGATCGCGAGCAGGCGGCCATCACCAGTGCCAAGGTCTAGGACGCGTCGGACGTTTTGGGGAATATGGTCCAAGAGCACTGCCTCACCCTCCGCTCGTCGCGGGAACTCGTCCGCCCGCTCGAGGTAGCGGTGCACGTGGTCGGCGATGTTCCATTCCTCGGCAGGCACGCGATCATTATGGGTCCCGACCAAGACACCCGCCTCCACAACAGCACGCGCATCCGAGAGAACCCGTGGACTTCCCTCCTCTGCGCGCGGACGCCGGGTAGCACGCGCTGGGATCGTCGGCAGCTCTGTTGCTGCGGTCCCGACCGCTGAGTTCGAATAGCAGCAGAAGTCAACCTGTTCACCAAGGGAGGATTCATGGAATCCGTGCTGCTGAACGTCGCCGGACAACGCCGCTCGCCGGCGACCATGCCCGGCTACCACCGAGGCCGCTCGCCACGCAACAAGGACGAGCAGTACCCAGCCGATCCGTCGAGTCGGGAGGCGGCGGCGAGCTTGGTCGAGGCTACACCGCTGCGCAGGTGGCTAAACGCTGCGCAGATGGCTGAACGGGCGACCGTCGCGGAGCTCGCGGATGACTCCGTCGAGGATCCCCTCGGCGGTCGGCGGACGGCCGTCGACCACCGCTGAGACGGCCGCGCGCTTGCTCTGGATCAGGCGGGCCATCGTCTCATCGATCGTGCCTGCCGCGAGCAAGTAGTAGGCACTGACGGCATCCCGCTGGCCGATCCGGTGACACCGATCTTCCGCCTGATCGTGCATCGCGGGCGTCCATTCGAGTTCCAGGAAGACGACGTTGGAGGCTCTGGTCAGCGTGATGCCCTGGCCGGCGATCCGCGTGGCGCCGACGATCAGCTGGGGGCCATCGGGATCCTGGAACGCCGCGATCGCCGCCTCGCGAGCCCGAATGGAGTCACTGCCGAGCAGGTGAAGCGCCTTGGGGAAGTGCGCCACGACCGCCTGCTGAACCTCAACATGACGGGCGAAGACGACAAGGGCTTCGCCCGAGGCCAAAAAGTCCCTGATCCAGGCGAGCGCGGCCGGCAGCTTTCCGCGGGCCGCCAGCCGCTGCAGCGTACCGAGCTGCGCGAGCCGCTCGGCCCGGCGGACGGCGGCGATCTTCGCGTCCAGGTCTGAGAGATCCAGGGGCTGCGTGCGCAACCACTCGATCACGTCCTTCTCGGCAAGGCGGTACTCCTGGGCATTGGTCAGGGCGACGGGCACGACCGCCTGGCGCTTGGCCGGCAGCTGCGGCAGCACGTCCCGTTTCAGGCGGCGCATGAAGCAGCGCCGGCGCAGGTGCCAATGCAGCCTCGCCTCGTGGAGCGGCCCGCGGAACTGACGCGAGAAGCTGGCCCCTGAGCCAAACTCGCCGAGCCGCCCGATCACCCTCAGCTGGGCAATCAGCTCCTCGGCGTGGTTGAGCACGGGCGTCCCTGTCATCGCCAGGCGCAGCCCGTCCTCGCCGATCGAGTCAGCCAGCCGACGCACCGCCTGCGTTCGCTTGGCCGACGGGTTCTTACAGTAGTGCGATTCGTCGACGACGAGGGCCCGCAGCCCGCGGCGAGCCAGCGCTCTCCGGTGAGCGGCGACGATCTCGTAGTTGACGATCATGATGTCGGCCGGCAGTGGTTCGGTGGCGCGCCCCTCGACGATGGCCACGGTTCGATGCGGGAGCCACCGAGCCGCCTCCCGCTGCCAGACGAGCTTCATCGATGCGGGACAGATCACGGTCGCGGGGTAAGCACCATCCGCCTCGATCGTCGCCAGCGCCTGGACTGTCTTACCGAGACCCTGCTCGTCGGCGAGGAACGCCCGACGGTTATCCAGGAGGTAGCGCACGCCAGCCCACTGGAACGGGGCTAGCTCGCCGCCAAGGACGTTTTCGACCGCGGGGATCGGTTCCGCGTGCTCGGCCCGCGATTGCCTGATCGCCTCCGTCGCGGCCGCGCGATCGGACAGCAAAGCCTCGAGCGTTTCGGCCGCCGGCCCGACGACCTGCACCTCGTGCTGAGCGATGAATGCGTCGAGTGCCTCGACCGCCCACGGGTCCAGTGGCATCTCGTTGCCCTCGGCACCAGGCAGTTCGGCGAACGCCCCGGCTGCGTCCGGATCCCAGACCACCTCGAGCTTCAGCACGGTCCCGTTGAGGCCATGGACGAGCACGAGCCGCGCCGGTGGCGGCAGCTTCCCCAGCTCCACGATCTGGAGCGCGCGCTCAGCGGCTATGTCCAGCCGGGCGGAGCGCTGCTCCCTCAGGACCTGTGCGACGTCTCTGGTCAGCGGAACGAGCACGCGCCTTGAGTCCTCTACCGCGACCGCCCGGAGTGCCGCCGGGAGCGTACCCGCTCGCGTGTCAAGCGACCACCACCCGCGACCGTTGTAGCGGCGCGTGCGAATCGATCCGATCCACCGCGCCTCGATCCCGGCCAGCCACGCAACGACCTCGTCGGCGACCGTCAGCTCTGGATACCGCTCGAGCGCCTCTCGCACCCGGATGCCGGCCCAGTCCAACGCCGGCGCCGACCACTCGCGCGTATCCCAATCGAAGCGTCGATGGGGAATCGTCCGCACCATCTCCACAATCCCCGGGTCATAGGGGAACGAGAGGACGACGATCCGGCCCTCACCGGTGCCCCGCATCTCCACGTTCGAACGATTCGGGGCCAGCTCCATCGGCGCGCCCAACGCTAGCGTGAGCGGACTGCGGTCGCATCGTTGTGGACTTCACGCGCCATGGATCTGGCGACACTCGAGACGAGCCTGATCGCCCACGCCTGACCGTGGCCTGGTTTTGTACCGCTGTGCTGGTTAGAGTTGTCTCTGCAACATGTTGATAGCGCGGGCAACGAAACCTGGTGACCGGGGGCGAATGCTTTCGCTCCTGTGCCTTGCCGCGCTCCTCGGGGGGGCGGTCCTGGTCGCGGTCATCCAGCCGGCCAAGGCGGTGGAAGATGCTTCCCAGTCGATCACGGAGCTTGAGGCAGTGAGCGCGACCTCCGCGACGGACGCGTGGTCGGTTGGGTTTCGTGAAGGCCAGGCCTTGATCCTTCACGGGGACGGTCGGGGTTGGTCCCCGGTGGCGACCCCCAGGATCGGCAAGCTGTTCGGGGTAAGCGCGCGCTCGGCCAGCGATGCTTGGGCGGTTGGGGACGCGTCAGTTCCCGGTTCGCACACGCTCCAAACTGCCGTTCTCCACTGGGACGGCTTGACGTGGACGAGAGTGCCGAGCCCGAGCCCGAGCACGTTCTACAACCAGCTCTACGGCGTCGTCGCCGTATCGCCGCAAGACGCGTGGGCGGTCGGATATTCCTTGAGCCCAGGGCGCGCGTTCCACTCCCTGCTCCTCCACTGGAACGGCGCCAAATGGTCGACGGTTCGGGTCCCAGGCGTCGAGCTAGATGCTGTCGACGCGGTCTCCTCGAGGAACGTATGGGCGGTGGGAGACCAGATCCTCCTGCACTGGAACGGCACCAGGTGGTCGAGGCAAACGGTCCGGACCCGGGACTTTCTCCAGTCCCTGCAAGTCATCAAGCTGGTGGGCGTAAGCGCCGTCTCACCCACGAACGTATGGGCGGTGGGACACCGCTGTGCCAATCTCGGTACCTGTATCCCACGCACGGAGATCATTCACTGGAACGGCAGACACTGGTCCACGGTGCGGAGCCCGGCACCAAGCCGGTGGTTCAACGTTCTGAGCGGCGTGCGCGCGCTGTCGTCGCGGGACGCCTGGGCGGTCGGCGCCTACTGCAACGGGTCGAAGTGCTCTCCCGAGCGCACGCTGACCGTTCACTGGGACGGCAGGCGCTGGTCGACGGTGCCGAGCCCGAACCCGAGCTCGTCACTCAACCTCCTCGCCGGCATCGGAGCGGCCTCACCCACGGAAATGTGGGCAGTCGGGGCCCGAACCGGCGGAAGCTCCGGAACCGACACGCTGATGCTTGACTGGAACGGAACTCGTTGGTCGGCGGGCTGAGCATCGAGATGCTCCACGGTTGAGCGCTTTCAGATCGACGGGCCAAATGGCCGCCTAGACGTGGCGACCGGAGGGCCCGCTGACGGCCGCGCGCTGATCCACCACTCGGGCACGCCCAGCGCCGGGCTGCTGTTCGAGCCGCTCGTGACCCTCGGCGCGGAACGGGGTTGGCGCCACATCGCCGATGCGCGTCCGGGCTACGCCGGCAGTTCCCGCCATCCGGGCCGCGCGGTCGCCGACTGCGCGGCGGATGTCGCGGCGATCGCCGACTCGCTTGCACTCGACCGGTTCTTCACGACCGGCCAATCGGGCGGTGGCCCGCACGCCCTCGCGACCGCCGCCCTGCTCGGAGACCGCGTGATTGCCGCGGCGACGACCGGCGGCGCGGCGCCCTGGAATGCCGACGGCCTCGATTTTCTCGCCGGGATGGGACAGGAGAACCATGACGAATTTGGGGCGGCGGTGACCGGCGAGGCTGAGCTGCGCTCGTGGCTCGAGCGGGAAGCCAGAGAGATGGTGACGGTCACCGGGTCCGAACTGCACAGTTCGCTCGGCGACCTCGTGTCCGAGGTCGACCGTCAAGCGTTGACAGGCGAGTTCGCGGACCATATTGCCGCGTCGTTCACTGCCTCGGTCCGCAGCGGGGTCGACGGCTGGCTCGACGACGACCTTGCGCTCATCCGCGACTGGGGTTTCGATCTGGCAGCGATCTCGGTGCCGGTGACGATCTGGCAGGGCGGTCAGGACCGGTTCGTCCCGTTCGCCCACGGCCAATGGCTGGCTGACCACCTCCCTGGCGCCCGCCCCCGCTTGCTCCCAGAGCATGGCCACCTGTCAATCGAGCTCGACCTATACGGCGAGATTCTCGATGACCTGCTGGTCGTCGAGGATTGACGCGCGCTCTCATCCGGCTCAGTCGTCGGCAGCGGAGACCGCTTCAAGCGCGCAACCGCGAGTTCGTCCTTGGCCTGGGCGCGGATGAGTACATCGACTACGCCGTACCCCATCCGGGGGGCGAAAACGGGGGGCTCGCGCCGATCTTCGACGACCTAGACTTAGAAGACCCTGTCAGAGCGCGCGCCGAGCACATCCTAGCCCCGTTGCGGAATGGCGACAGGGCCGCTGAGCAGGTCGGCGAGGGCGGAGCGGGGCAGGTCAGGGTAGAGCTGCTCGATGTGAGTCGGGTCGAAGGTGAGATCGACGCGGTCCATCGCGAGCGCGGCAGTCGCCTGCCGGCCAAGCTGTGGTTTGACGCGTCCGATGCTGTTGGCCATGAGGTGCAGCATGATCGGCGCTACGTGCCGGGCTTTCCCTCTGCCCTCGGATGATTTCTGCACGGCCAGGGCGAGCTGGTTGAAGGTGAGATTCTCCCGGCCTCCGATCTCAAGCGTTTTACCGCGGGTGGCGGGGTCGATGACCGCGTGCTCGAGGAGGGCGGCGACGTCGGCCACCGACACGAAGTTGATCGGGTTCTGGCCGTGGCCGAACACGACCGGCCGGCCAGACCGACGGGCGGTCTGCTGCAAGATCTCGATCCACAGCTCGAGGAACGCTGTCGCTCGCACGATCGTGGTGGGCACGCCGCTGGCGATCGCGTGTTGCTCGGCGGCGTGCTTCATCCGAAATAGCTCCATCGGACTGTCAGCGGCAGCACCGACTATCGACATCAACACGAACTCTGCTCCGGCCGCCTTGGCCGCGTCGATGAGGTTGGTGTTGCCGTCGCGATCGATCGCAGCAAGCGAGGCACGACGCGGCTCAGCGAAGCCGTGCACCGCGGAGACGACGACGTCCACGTCCGCGGTCGCTGCAGCGAGGGCTTCTCGATTTCGCACGTCGCCGCGCACGACCGTGACGAGGTCGCCCGTCAGGTGGGCGGCGCGGGACGGGTCGCGGGCGAGAATCCGGACCGCGAGCTTCCGGTCGACCAGACGATTTACCAGCTGCGTACCGAGCCTGCCCGTGCCGCCGGCGACGAGGATCACGACGGGCCGCCGGTCAACACCTGTTGGCGAATCGCCTGATCGACGGTGCCGGCACCCTGCTGGACCGGCTCCAGGTAGAAGCGAGCCCACGCCGCGAGGCCGTCGACAACGCCGAAGATCACCACACCGCGCATCAGGTGGGGCGTACCGTCCGGACGTGTCCCGCGGTGCTCCCACTCACTCCAGACCGTGTCGCGATCGACCACGCAGCAAAGCACCTCGCAAGCGAGATCCGTGACTGCGGCGAAGATCTGGGTCCAGTTCGCGCGGACCTGCTCCCTGCCGGTGAAGCCTCGCTCCGGGTGCGTCGGGGTCTCGTTGCGATAGTCCGGCGCGAAGCAGGCGACAAGCGCCTCCAGGTCGTGCTCGTTGGTGGCGCGCTCGAGGCCGCGGACCATCGCTTCCGGCCCGGCCGTAGGTACTGTCCGACTAATCATTGCTCGGCTCCCATACATTCGTTCTAGTAGACTGGAACTGAATGAGCACTATGGACTCAAAGCCATCGCATGTCAAGCGAAAGCGCCCGTATGAGTCGGCCCGGCGCCGGGAACAGGCACGCCAGACGCAGGAGGCGATTCTCGACACCGCGCGGGAGCTGTTCCTCAGCCACGGATTCGCATCGACGACGGTGGCCGCGATCGCGGAAGGGGCGCGGGTATCGGTGGACACGATCTATAAGACCTTCGGCGGCAAGGCGGGCCTGGTCCGCGCAATCTGCGAGCAAGCGCTGGCCGGCGAGCAACCGGTTCCCGCCGAGGCGCGCTCAGATGCCCTCCAAGCGGCCGAAGGCGATCCCCGCAAGATCATCGGCGGCTGGGGCGTGCTCACGACTGAGATCGCGCCTCGCGTGGCCCCGATCCTGCTCCTGCTGAGGGCAGGGGCATCGGTTGATCCGGAGATGACCAGCCTGCACTCGGAGATGAATGGCCAGCGCCTTAAGCGGATGACGCACAACGCTCGCAACCTTGCCGAAGCCGGCCATTTGCGCACAGGCCTCACCGCCGAGCATGCCGGCGAGATCTTGTGGACCTACAGCTCGCCCGAGCTCTACGAACTGCTCGTCCTCGCCCGCGGCTGGCCACTTGAGCGCTACGGCGCCTTCATCGCCGACGCGATGATCGCCGCCCTCCTCCCTGAGCGGTCAGCCCGTCGCCCTGTGACCTGAGCCGATCAGGACCGAGCCCGCAAAGACGATCCCGTCCTCGTCACGAACCGCGGCCTGCCCGCCGGACTTCATCGCGCGCTCGCCGATCGCGTCGCGCACGTCGGCCTCCATGCCCGCAAGCGCGATCGCGAGCGGACCCGCGAGCTTGGGCACGCGCCCCCACCACTCGTCCAGCGAGGTTGCGTGCATCGGCGTGGAGATCGCCGTCACCGTCACATCCTGAAGACCGCCGTCTCGCAGGACGGTGCTCAGCACGTCGGCGTCCTCGAGCGAGAACGGGCCACGGACGCTTGGCGGTGGGAACGGGACGCCGAACTGGTCGCTCACAGCGTCCAGCACCAGCCCGAGCCATGGGTTCAGCTCGCGCCGATCCCACGTCATCGTCGCGTAGCGCCCTCCCGAGCGCAGCACGCGAACCGCCTCCGCAACGGTCTCGACCGGGTCCTCGACAAACATCAAGCCGTGCCGGTTGATCACCGCGTCAAAATCGCCATCTGCAAAGCCGATCGCGCTCTGGTCGAACACGGCGGTGCTCACCTGAGCATTGGCGCTCGCACGCCTGGCCGCCACGGCGACCATTTCCGCGGCAACATCGGATAGAACCACGCTACCGCTCGTCCCGACACGCTGGGCGGCCGCGAGGCCGGCACCCCCGGGACCCGCGGCCAAGTCGAGAACCCGGTCACCCTCACCAATCCCGGCCGCATCGAGCAACGCCTCGGTAGCCAGGGCGAGCGCCTCGTCGAGGTACGCGGCATTGGCCTCCCAACCCGGCGCGACGCTGTCCCACATCTCTGACATCGCCACGCATCCTCCCACTTCGATGACGCTCATGGCCAACGGGCCAGCCCAGATGCGTCGTCGTCGGGCCGGGAATCGGCCTGCGTAGGCTTATCCAAATGAGTGCTTACGGAAAGCGGGCGGACCTCATCGTGCACGAGGAGGAGCCGTTCAACGCTGAGACCGGGCTAGCTGCGCTGGCGGAGGGTCCACTCACCGCCACGAATGCCTTCTACGTGCGCGGGCACGGCGCGGTTCCGGAGGTCGACCGTGCCGGGTGGCGACTGCGGGTGCATGGAGAGGTGGAGCGGGAGCTCCACCTCTCGCTGGCCACCCTGCGGGAAGCGTTCGGGGAACGTGAGGTGACGGCGACGCTGCAATGCGCGGGGAACCGCCGCGCGGGGCTGATGGCGATCCGCGACATACCGGGCGAGGCGCCGTGGGGGCCGGGCGCGACGGGCACTGCGACGTGGACCGGGGTCGGGCTGGCCGACGTGCTGGCGCTTGCGGGCCCGCTGCGCGATGCCGCGCACGTCGGCTTCGAAGGCGCGGACTTCAGCCGAGAGGCGAAGCCGGCGCAGCGCTTCGGCGGCTCGATCCCGCTCGACAAGGCATCTCGTCCGGAGGTAGTCATCGCCTGGGCGATGAATGGTGAAGCGCTCCCGCCCATCCACGGTGCGCCGCTGCGCGTGGTCGTGCCCGGCTACATCGGCGCGCGGAGCGTCAAATGGCTTGAGCGGATCGAGGTCCGCTCAAGCCCGTGGGAGGGCTACTTCCAGCACGTTGCCTATCGGCTCTTGCCGGAGGATGGGATTCCCGGACCGGGCGCAGGGATGCCGCTCGGGCTGGTCGCGCTGAACTCGGACGTGTTGTCTCCGGCCGACGGCGAAACGGTCACCGCCGGCCCGGTCGAGGTGCGCGGCTACGCGTTCGCGGGTGGCGAGCGGCACGTCGGGCGCGTCGACGTCTCGCTCAACGCCGGCGCGAGCTGGTCGCAGGCCGAGCTGCTCGACGACCTCGGCCCGTGGGCCTGGCGGCACTGGCGGATCACCGTCGAGCTCTCACCCGGAGATCACGAAATCCTCGTCCGCGCGTGGGACTCCTCGGCGGCGACACAGCCGGAGGACGAAGCGGCGCTGTGGAATCCTAAGGGGTACGTGAACAACGCCCGGCCTCGGGTCCGGGTGCGGGCTGCCGCCGGCTCGCACTACCAGTCGGTCGGTGGTGCGACCTGGAAGCGCGAGACCTGATTGAGTGCCATGGCCATGAGGAGAGGCTGGGTTTCGTCGAGATGCGCCCGCATTGCTGCTGCGCTGGCTGCGGCCACGATGGCATTGACATTGCTGAGCGCAGCGGGTGCCTGGGGCGCACCAGCGGCCAGCTTCAGTGCGCATGGCAGCGTGGCGCAGGTCTATGTCACCGGTCTCGGGCCCTCGGCTCGCGTGTCGCTGCTCAACGGCGCCGGCCGGAGGATCGCGACGAAGCGCGCAGACTCGCTCGGTGGTCTGCTGTTTCGAAACGTGAGGCCGGGGGTCGGCTACCGCGTGCGCCTGTCTCCGGGAGGGGCCGAGTCGGGACCGCTGACCGTGCTTTCGACACGTCCGCAGCCGCCGGGCACGGATCTCTATAACCAGACGATCCCGTCGAGCGGCTACGGGTATCTGACGACTCGCGACGGCACCAAGCTGGCCATCGACGTGCATCCGCCGCAGGATGTCGCGACTGCGCTGCCGCTGCCGGGCGGCATCCATCTTCCGCAGCTCCCGGTCGGTGGCCCGTATCCGACGCTGATCGAGTATTCCGGCTACGGGTACGCGGATCCGGCCGGTCCTCAGAATGGGATCGCGGTCATCGCCAACCTGATGGGGTTCACGGTTGTCGACGTAAACATGCGCGGTACCGGTTGCTCAGGCGGGGCGTATGACTTCTTCGAGCCTCTGCAGAACCTCGACGGGTACGACGTGGTCGAGACGGTCGCGCGCCAGCCCTGGGTTCTCCATCACAAGGTCGGGATGATGGGCATCTCCTACGGCGGCATCAGCCAGCTCTTCACCGCTCAGACCGACCCGCCGAGCCTGGCCGCAATCTCGCCGCTCTCGGTGATCGATCAGACGCAGACGACGTTGTATCCCGGCGGCATCCTCAATACCGGCTTTGCAGTCGCCTGGGCGATGGAGCGAGTCCATGACGCCCTGCCGGCCTCGCCGCAGGGCGGCCAGGCGTGGGCCTACCAGCGGGTCCAGCAGGGAGACCAGACCTGCCGCGCCAACCAGGCCCTCCACGGGCAGGCGGTGAACCTGCTGGCCAAGATCCGCACCAACAATCACTACAAGCCTGCGGTCGCCGATCCGCTGGCGCCGATCACGTTCGTGAACAAGATCAAGGTGCCGGTGTTCATGGCGTGCCAGTGGACCGATGAGCAGACCGGCGGGCACTGTCCGGACCTGGCCGAGCACTTCACGGGAACGCAGCGCAAGTGGTTCACGTTCACGAACGGAGCCCACATCGACTCGCTCGATCCGGCGACCTTCAACCGCTGGTACGACTTCCTCGAACTCTACGTTGCCCGGCAGGCGCCGATCGGCAACTCTGTGCTCATCCACGCGGCGTCGCCGGTGATCTACCAGGCCGCGATGGGGATCTCCGGGGTGATGCTGCCCCCCGACCCTGTCCAGCAACAGTTGACGTACACGGGGGCCCTGGCCGCTTTTGAGCAGCTCAAGCCGGTTCGGGTGCTGTTCGACAACGGCGCCGGCGGCTCGGCACCGGGAGATCCGGATCCGGCCTTCGAGCAGTCGTGGCCCACCTTCCCCGTCCCGGGCACCAGTGCCCGGTTCTGGTATCTATCGGCGCGCGGCCGGCTCGCCGACCGGCCGCCTGCGCGCGAGACGATCAACTCCTTCGCCTGGAATGCGCACGCCCGCCCGCTCAGCGACTTCACCGGCGACACGGCGTCGGGCTCCGGCGGCCTGTGGACCGCCTCGCCGATGTTCAAGTGGGCACAGAACCCGCCCGGAAGTGCCGTCTCGTCCCTGCCGGATCCGCTGGGCGCCAACACCACGGTGGTTGGCGCCGGCGCGGTACACGTCTGGGTGCGGTCCTCGACTCGCAACGTCGACCTTCAGGCCACCGTCACCGAGGTGAGGCCAGATGGCAAAGAGACGTTCGTGCAGAACGGCTGGGTCCGAGGCGACGAGCGCAAGCTCGACCGTCGGAAGAGCACCCTGCTCGAGCCCGTCCTCAGCCTGAGGCGAGCGGACGTCTCGCGGCTGTTACGTCACCGCTTTCTCAAGGTCACGATCCCCCTGTACTACGAGGGCCATGTCTACCGCGCCGGCTCGCGCATCCGCGTGACGATCGCGGCACCCAACGGGGACCAGCCCATCTGGTCGTTCAGCCAGACGAGCCCGGCGGGCCAGGCGACGGTCGCGATCGCCAACTCCAAGCGGATGCCATCGAGCCTGATCCTCCCCGTTGTGCCCGGTGTCGGAGTTCCAAGCGGCCTGCCGCCGTGCCCGGGGCTCCGCAATGAACCCTGCCGGGCTTACCAGCCGGTCGTGGACCGCACGATGACCCGCTGAGAACGGTCGGCGAGCCCTGAGGGGTCAGCCACTCGTCGAGGGCCTCGATCACCTCATAGACGCCTGACACGGCCTGGTTCTCAACGAACGCCGAGAGGTGACCTCCGATGAGATAGGGATCGTCTGGTCGGCCTGAGGAGCCTACGCCCTCGGCCGTCGTGTCAGCATCTCCGGCGCATGTCTCCCGACGAGCAGCTGGCCGGCGTGCACGCGGCCTGCGAAGCGACACTTCAGCAGAACTGGCGCGAGGGCACGCGACGCGAGGACAACGTTGGGTTTGCCTACACCTGCCCCAGTCCAGGTCACTACCCCTGGCAGTTCTACTGGGACTCATGCTTTACCGCCATCACCTGGCGACACTTCGACGCTGGACGCTCCCGGCGTGAGCTCGAGTCTCTGCTGGCGACGCAGCGCGAGGACGGCTTCATCGGTCACACGATCTTCTGGGACATCCCGCTCACGGGCTTTCGGCGCTTCACCTACAACGTGACCTCGGCCGACGCGCAGATGACCTCGAGCATCCAGCCACCGGCGCTGGCTTGGGCATGGCAGATCGCGGTGGGGGACCCGGCCACGGTTCCCGGGATCGGCGCTCACCACCGCTGGCTGGAGGCCAATCGTGATCTGGACGGCGACGGGCTGATCTGGATCGTCCAACCGGACGAGTCCGGGTTGGACGCCTCGCCCCAGTTCGACGTGGTCTGGGGCCGGTGCGCCCACGGGCTGCCCGGATTCGTGCAGCTCGTCCGTCGCAATCGGCGCCTGGGCTACGACCTCCGGAGGGTCGTCGCAGCCGGCGAACCGGTGTGCTGCGAGGTGATGACCAACGTGCTCTACTCGCTCTCACGCTCGGCGCTGGGCCTGACCTCGCTGACCCGCCCGATGATCGAGCGCATGTACGACGACCGCGCCGGCCTGTTCCGACCGTTGGTGCTACCGCAACCGAGCCGGCCGGCCGCCGTTACCTGGGCTGCCCTGTCACCACTGGCTCTGCCTGATCTCCCCGAGGAGATCGGACATCGGCTCGTGCAGGAGCACCTCTTGAATCCCGCCCGCTTCTGGCTTCCGGTCCCGCCGCCGTCAGTCGCGGTAGATGATCCGAGCTTCTCCACTGAGGACCGGCGGCTGTTCGGGCCGCGGCGCTACTGGCGCGGACCAACCTGGATCAACTCGGCCTGGCTGCTGTGGCTCGGTCTCGTCCGGCTCGGATACGACGAGCAGGCTCAGCAGCTCGCCGATCGGATCTGCACGGTGGTCTTGCGCCAGGGGCTGCGCGAGTACTACCACCCCCAGACGGGCGCGGGAATGGGGGCTGTCAGCTTCGGCTGGTCGACGCTGGTGATGGAGCTGGCCACACGCGAGCCTCGAGCCCGCGCGAGCTACCTCGAACCCCTGCGTCAGACGCCCGCGGAGTGATAGTTCATCAAAGGTTCAGCCCACCACCGGTAGCGCGCGCTACCGTGAGAGCATGGAAACAGACACCAATACCAATGCTCAGGCTGGCGCGGACCTCACCGAAGACCAGTGGCGGGAACGGCTGACTCCGGAGCAGTACGACGTGCTGCGCAGTCACGGAACCGAGCGTCCGTTCACCGGGCAGTACTGGGACGTCAAGCAGGACGGCATCTACCGGTGCGCCGGATGCGGAGCGGAGCTGTTCAACTCCGACACCAAGTTCGACTCCGGGACCGGTTGGCCGAGCTTCTCCGAGCCGGCCGTGGCCGAGAACGTTGAGCTGCGCACGGACCGCAGCCTCGGCATGGCCCGGACGGAGGTCGTGTGCAAACGCTGTGGCGGCCACCTCGGTCACGTCTTTGATGACGGCCCGCGTCCGAGCGGACAGCGCTTCTGCATCAACTCCTGCGCGCTGGATCTCGATCCGGCCCGCTCCGAGTCCTAGCCCGCCAGCCGCCGATCAGCCGCTCGGCTTCTGTTCAGCCGAGCTGCGACGTCGCCACCTCACCGCGAGCCAGACGACCAACGCGACGCCGAGAGCGATCGCGGCGTAGATCCCGACTTGCGTGATCACATGGGCTGCCGCGTCGCCTCCGTAGTAGCCGACGAGCCCGAACGTCGTCGCCCAGGTGACCGCGCCCAACGCGTTCCAGAAGAAGAACACGTGAAACGGCATGTGGTTGATGCCCGCCAGCCACGCCGCCGCGATTCGCACCAACGCTATCCAGCGACCGAGGAACACCGCCTTGCTCCCGTGCTTGTCGAAGAACTTGTCGCCGGCGGCGATGGCCTTTACCCGGTGGTGCTCGAACGGCCCGGACGCCGTCAACACCTCGCGTCCGAGCTTGCGCCCGAGCAGGTAGCCGATGTTGTCACCGAGCATCGCCGAGGCGATCGCGATCACGATCACCAGCCAGATCTGGAGCTTGTGCTGGCTGGCCAGCACCGCGGCGAGAACCAGAGCCGTCTCACCTGGAGACGGCACGCCCATCGACTCGAGGCCGATGATCGCCGGGAGCGCGTAACCGAGACCGCTGGAGATGCCGAAGATCGCCGCGATAGTCAGCATCAGGCCGGCGGGGTCCGCAGGATCGCCAGCAGCGAGAGCCCCGCTGGAAGCGTCCGCCCCCGCGCCAGCCAGCGCGCTTCGAGCCTCATCGGACGCTCGAGTACGCCGTTGAGCCAGTCCGGCCCCAGCATCAGGTCTGGGGTGTAGCCGTCACTCGCCCGGCGGCGACGCTGAGCGACCCGCACGGCGGCAGCGGGGGCCAGCAGAAGGCTGTTGAAGGACGTCAGCCGCTGGACAGTCCATCCGGCCTCCGTCGCCGCCGCACGCAACATGCCGCGTCCGTAGCGGCGGAAGTGGTGGTTCGCCTCGTCGTGCGCCGACCACAGGGCCTGATAGGCCGGCACGGTCACCAGCAGCCAGGCTCCCGGCTTACTCACGCGCCGTAGCTCGCGCAGCGTCTGACGGTCATCCGGTGTGTGCTCGATCACGTCCAGGCAGGTGATCAGGTCGAACGTCCCGGCATCCCATGGCAGTTCCTCGAGCCGGCCGATACGCACGTCGAAGTCGCCGCGCCCCTGGGCCACTTCAGCCGCTCCAGGATCCAGCTCGATCCCTGAGACGGAGCCGAGCGGCCTCAGTTCCTCAAGCGTACGGCCGGAGCCGCAACCGGCATCGAGCACGACCGCCGGCCGGGGCAACGGCAGCCGTCGCAGCTCGGCGTCGATGATCCGCCGGCGCCCCCGGTACCACCAGTGGTGCTCGTCGACATCCAGCATCGTTTTCATCAAGCGCGCGTCCATGGCGCTGATGCTGTCAGCTAAGCGAACGCGACGACGTCCTCCTCCGGAGCATGGGCGCCGGGGAGGCGCAGCGTGAACTTCGCACCAGGTCCCGGGGAATCCTCAATGGCGAGCGTTCCGCCCATCCGCTCGGCCAGCTCTCGGCCGATCGCCAGACCCAGGCCGAACCCCGCCTGGCCCGCCGTGTCGCGTCCGCGTTGGAACCGCTCGAAGATCATCGTCCGCTCGACGAGCGGGACGCCCGGACCCTCATCGCAAACGCTCAACGAGGGCTCCGGCTCTCCCCGCAGCTCAACCGTGATGTGGCCACCCTGGGGGCTCATGCGAACCGAGTTGTCCAGCAGAATCCTGAGGATCCTCGCCGCGCTTCCGGGATCGCCGAGCACCCAAACTGGTCCGGCGGTCTCCTCCAGGGCTGAGATGATGCCGCGCTCACTCGTTCCAAGCTCAAATTCGGCCATCACCGCTCGGCTGAGCTCACCGAGCTCCACCGGCTCCGAGCGCAGCTGGACCTCAGCGTCGAGACGGCTGAGATCGAGCAGATCGCCCGCCAGGCGCCCGAGACGCCGGGACTGGGCGCGAGCCCGGTCGAGCAGCGAGCGAGCGTCCTCGATGTCAGGCGCACCCGTGCGCAGGTCGTCATCCAGAAGCTCCAGCATTCCGTCCAGCGACGTCAGCGGGGTTCGCAGCTCATGAGAGGCCGTGGCGACGAACGCGCGGCGGGCCTGTTCCTGATGGCGAAGGCGCTCCTGCATGATCGCGAAGGTGCGGGCCAGGTCGCCCACCTCGTCACGAGCGCGATCGACCGGAACCTCGACGCTTCGGCGCGGATCCGCCAACTGGAGCGCTGCCTGACGCAAACGGCGCAGCCGCCGGACCAGCGTGGCCGCGAGCGGAATCCCGAGGATCAGCGTCAGCGCCAGTCCCGCGAGCACGGCCGTGATGAACGCGGTGCGAACGACGTGAACCGCGCCCGCGACCTCGGTGATCGGCCGTCGCACCGCGAGGACGTACCAGTGACCGCCATTGTTCAGCGGGAGGGCTACCCGCGCCACCTCACTGCCGTCGACGCTGCCGAAGCTCTTGATCGTGTGATGGGTCCTGAACGCCGCGCGGACGTCGTCGTCGGCGCCGGCCTGGTCGACCGCCCCGTCCGCCGTCGGCACTCGTTTACCCACCCCAGCGGCGTCGGGATAGCCGAACAGCGTCACCGTCGCCCCGAGGCGCTTTGACAGAAACTGCTCGCTGGCCTGCAGCGCCGCCCGCTGGGCTGCTCCCGGTCCAGTGTTGTGGACGCCGGGCGCCGAGACGCCTGAGTTCCGGTCGCCCTCCGCGGTGTCAAGCACGTAGGTGAGATCCAGCTTCTTAAAGCTCCGGGCCGCGCCGTGCCCAAGATCCCGAGCGAGCGTGGCGCGGGCGGAATTGCGCAGCTCGTGCTGGAGGGGACCCAGCAGCGCCACCGCGGCCACCCCGAGGGTCGCCACCGTGGTCACCAGCACCGCGCCGACGATCCGACCACGCAGACCGAGGGCGCGACGCCGCGGTCGCGGTCGCATCCTAGGAACCTCGCAGCCGATATCCGGCGCCGCGCACGGTCAGGATGTAACGCGGCTTGTCAGGTTCGGGCTCGAGCTTCTCCCGCAAATGCCGGATGTGGACGTCGATCGCGCGCGGATCGCGGTAGGCGCTGTCGCCCCAGATCGCGCGCAGCAGCTCCTGGCGGTTCAGCAGACGCCCCGGGTCGGCCATCAGCGAGTCGAGCAGCTCGAACTCAGAAAACGTGAGTCGGACCGGCCGTCCTTCGATTGTGACGTCACGCTGCGCTCGATCAAGCGCGATCGGCCCGACCACCAGCACCTCGTCTCCCATCGCCCGGGTCCCGGCCCGCCGGAGCACCGCCCGGATTCGGCTGCGCAGCTCGGCCAGCCCGAATGGCTTGGTCACGTAGTCGTCCGCCCCCGCCTCGAGACCCAGCACCGCATCCGCCTCTGAATCCAGAGCCGTGAGCATGATGATGGGAACGACGTTGCGCCGCCCGCGGAGGGTTCGGCAGACCTCGTAACCGTCGGGTCCGGGACCGAGCGCGACGTCGAGCAGGACGATGTCGAAATGGTCGGTGCTGGCTCGGTCGATCGCCGCGCGCCCATCGGCCACCGCCATCACGCGATGTCCCTCTCGCGAGAAGGACCGGGTCAGCATCTCCCTGAGATCCGATTCGTCATCGACGACCAGGATGCTCAGTGAAGCGTCGGCGCCGCGAGCGCCGGCTGTCGCGTAGGGCGGTGCGCTGTGCTCAGAATTCATCGTCGGAGGGCGATCGTAGCGGGCGGCCCAGCCGGTGACGGTTCACCGCTGAACGCAGCCCCGGGGCTCAGCGCGCAGCGAGCTCGGGTTCACGCGTCCCCGGGGCAGCCGAGGGCGGGTTGACCGCTGGGACCGGCTTGGTCCGCGGTGCGAGCCGGCCGGCGGCGGCCACGGCCCACAGCATCACGACCCAGGTAACCGTGGCCAACGTGACGTGCACCCAGACCATGTCGGTGGGGAGCCGTAGCTCGTACTGAACGCTGCCGACGAGACCCTGGGCGGCGAGCAGCACGCCCAGCACGGTGAGCGGCTCGAGCTCGGACTGAGATGCGCTACGGCGGCGCAGCAGCCACACAGCAACGACCGCGATGCCGAACACCGCGGCGATCGTGGCGTGCCGGTGGATCACCCACTGGAGCGTGGCCGGCCCCTTGAAATGAAGACGGTGAATCCGCTGCCCCGGAGAACCGCCGGCATGGGGCCCGGCCGCAGTGGCCGCGGTCCCGGCGAAGATCGTCAGCGCGCCGAGCGGGGCCAGCGCGCGGATCGACCAGACCGACACCCGGTCCTCCGAGCGCGGACGAGCGCCCGGCTCGTAGGCGCTGCGCCACGCCAGCGCCACAGCCGCCACCAGCACGATCATCGACAAAGCGAAGTGCGCCATGACAAAGCCCGGAGCGAGATGCTCACGCACGGTGAAGCCCCCGAGGACCGCCTGCGCAACCACGCCGAGCGGCAGCAGAACGGCCAGGACGGCCAGATCTCGGCGGAAGGGCCGGCGCGTAAAGGCCAGCACCGCCGCGGCCACCGTCATGACGCCGACCAGGCCCGACAGCGCGCGATTGCCGAACTCGATCAGCGCATGGGTGCTGATCGGGGGCAGCGCCTTCCCGTAGCACTTCGGCCAGTCTGGGCATCCGAGACCGGAGCCGGTAAGCCGTACCGCCGCGCCGGTCAGCACGATCAGGGTCAGCGCCGCCAGTGTCACGTAGGCGACGCGCCGATACTGGAGGGGTGTGACGGCGAGGCGATCACGCATGGGCTACAGGATGCCGCATCGAGTGACGATCGGGTCCGGACAACTCAGAACGACAGACCACTGGCGATCTCTGACAGTCGCGGCGCCGATGCATCCCGCGCTGAGACGTTGAGCGCCAGCCCTTCGGGCCATTCGATCCCGACCGCCGGGTCGTCGTAGGCGAATCCGCCCTCGGCCGCAGGGTCGTAATAGTCGGAGGTCTTGTAGACGACGTCCGCGATCTCGCTGAGGACGCAGAATCCGTGCGCAAACCCATCAGGGCAGTAGAGCGCTCGATGGTTGATGTCGCTCAACTCAAAGCCCTCCCACTGGCCGAACGTGCTCGAGCCGCTGCGGATGTCGACGAGCACATCAAAGATGCTGCCGCGAGCACATCGCACCAGCTTGGCCTGGCCGGGTTGGTAGTGCATTCCGCGCACGACGCCGCGCCGCGACCGCGAATGGTTGTCCTGGACGAAATCGTCAGCTATTCCCATCTCCTCGAGCCGGCTGCGGCGGTAGGTCTCCACGAAGAAACCTCGCTCATCGCCGTGGACGGCGAGCTCTATCAGAACCGGGCCGAAGAGTTTCGTGGGCAGGGTTTGCACGCGGCAGAATCTAGAGACCGGTCGACCGCAGTGCTCTGCTCACGCCCGGGGCCGGCAGGCCGAACGATCCGTTCCGGTGAGCGACGGCGGGGATATCGGCCAGGGCGTGGGCTCGTTGCGGAACGAGGCGACAAGGTGGGTGGGGTGATGATCCCCAGATCGATCGCGGCCGCGTCAAGCCCGGCAACCGCGTCTCCATCGCACGGTCGTGCATCACCGGATTGAGCTCGAGCAGCACCAGTTCGAGGTTGTCGTGGCCCTGCTCGGCCAGACGCGCTGCCAGCGGCAGCTCCATCTCCCCGTTGCCCGCGCCAAGGCTCACCAGCCGTGCGGATTCCGGAGCGCGGCGCTCGCATTGCTCGGCGATCTGCCGCTCCCAGAGAGCGTTGATTCCCGCGCATCCGACTTCTACGAACAATGAGCGCACAAACCTCTCGGCCCGGTAGCTGCGAATCAGCGGGACGTCGCCGACCTGCGCGACCTCGTCGTAGGCGCGTAGCTCCTCAGCGATCTTGTTACCCGCGACACCACTGAACGGTTGCCTTCTGCGCGTGATGATGCGGCCACCCGAGGCCTGCCGCGCGCGATCTCGGTGTCGGTGACGCTTGCCTCCGCCGTGGTGTTCTACGCCTGGTCACGCATGGCTCGCTCAACCCGCTGGACGAGCAGATTCAGCCAGGGTTCGCCGGCCGATTCTTTCTGGCCCAGGCGCACGCGATGCTCCACGGCCATCTGTATGTCGCTCCGACTCAGATACCGCTCGAGTGCTGGGGTGCACAACGGCCGGTGCCACGGCTACTTCGGCGTCACGCCGAGCCTGCTCCGGATTCCGTTCCTGCCGCTCCTGAACGCTGTCGACCGAGGTGCCACGTCGATTTACATGACCGGCGCGCTGACCCTTGCGGTCGGATCGGCACTGGGGATCCTTTCCCGGTTGCTGGCCAACGTGCGTCGCACACCGCTGCTCATCTACCTTGCCGGGGCGCTGGCCGTGACCATCGGCCCGGCGAGCGTGCTGACCATGATCGCCCGACTAGCAATCCTTTGGCGTGATGACGTCCCAGGGGCGTCATCACCAACCGCTTCCTCGGCGACACCTCCCGTTCGTCGCGGTCGCGGTTGCCATCGCGGCCCGGACGCTGGCGCCGTGGGTCGCTCGCCTGTCGGGCCGCCGGGCGTGATGCTGGTCGGCGCGACGGTGATCGTGGCCTTGTCCCTGCTGGCAGATCTCGGCGTCTAATACCAGACCTGGTGGCACACGACGGTCTAGGCCGGGCGCGCCGTCGGCCGCTCTACTCGTATCATGGCGCGCTCGCTCGTCGCCGACTTCTCATTCTTGGCCCTGACCGAGATCGTCCGCTGAACTACTGCGGTCGCCGTAGAACCGCCTGAACCCTGATGCCTACCTGGAGCGCCCTCGCCGCCAGAGAGATCGCCTCGCTCGCGGTCCTATTGCTGCTGGGCGCAGGACCTGCCTCCTTCCTCCCGCCACGATTTGACAGCGCGAGCCGCATAGCGCTGACTCCGCTGTTCGGGTTCTGCCTGGGCACTTGTGTCACCACGACGATCCTGTGGTTCGCGCCCGTCAACGACACTTACTTGATCCTGATCCCGCTCGTGCTCGGCTCTGTCGCCGTGGTCCTTGCGCGTGCGAGGCGGCGAGACAACGCGGGCGAGCCGTGGCGCTGGCCCCGGATACGGGATCTGGCAGCGTTGATCGTCGTTGCGGTCGCGGTGACCGTCCCGACGACGGTCGCGTTGCATCATCACCACACCGTCGGGCCGGCCGCCTACTACTACACCGACGGTGACAACTACGTGGCGGTCCAAGACGCGGCACGGACGACATCGCTGCAGGCTGGCCGTGACGCATGGCAGCGCTTTCAGCGAACCGGACAGCGATTCAAGAACCAGAGCCAGTTCACGTGGGGGTACATCGCGGACGTCGGCTCGAATCTCGACGCGACCCCGCTCGACGCAAACCTCAATGCGCTCCTCGGCCTCGGCGCTACCGACACGTTTTCTCCCTTTTTGCTCGTGCTGCTGTTGATGGGAGCCGGCGGCGCGTTCGCAGCTGTGCGCTACTTCGCACCTTCCAGCACCTGGGCGGCCGCCCTCGCAGGATGCCTGTTCGGGGGTCCGCTGTTTCTGGAACTCTGGTTTGACACCTACCAGGCGGCGATCATCGCCATCGGGCTGGTGGTGCCCTTCGCAACGCTCATGGCTGAAGAGATGCGTGAGGACCGTCGGGCCACGCTGGGGCTGCTCGCGCTTCTTCTGGCGACGATGCTGACCGTATATCCGCTCTATGTGCTGATACTGCTAGCGACCGCGGGACTGATCATCGCCGGGCGGGGTGGGGTGCACCTGCGGGCGGGCGGCGCCTGGCGACCGCTGGTCCGGCCGGTGGTGTCGCGAGCGGCCGCAGTCTTGGCACTTGCCATCGTTTTCGACCCCGTTGGAATCCTCCGTGACGTGCACTACTTCCCGCTGGTCCTCAACGGAACCCTGTCGCTTCCGCGCGTTGGCTACTCGCTGCCGCTCGACGTGTTGCCGGGCTGGATCGGCCAGACGCGAGAGTTCTGGGGCCTAGCCGGCTTGGTCCACGGAGGGGTCAAGCAACTCGTCCTCGGGGTGGCATTGCCCCTGCTTTTCCTCGGCTTCGCCGCCTATGGGCTAGTCCGCCATCGCCTCTCCTTGGCGCTGGTTGGATTGGGCGCGGTGTTCGCCGCGGTCGCGGAGTACTCGTACGTTAGCCAGCACTCCTGCACGTACTGCGCCGAGCGGAACCTTCTGCCCTTGGGCCCGATCGCCGCCGTTCTGCTGAGCACCGGCCTGGCCGGGCTGCTGGGGTCACGGGTTCGGTGGATGCGGCTGGTAGGCGTTGCCGGAATCGCGATCGCGTTCCTAGCCGTCGGGCAGCGCACCCGGATCGAGCTGCAGCGGTTCTCGGAGAGCTCCTACTTCATGGATGCGGAGAACCGCGCGGCGCTCACCGCGCTGCCGAAGGGCCACGGCTCGGTGCTCGTCGAAGGCTATGGGCAAAGCTTTGCCGCTCAAGCCGAGCAGCCGCTGGTCTACCACCTGGTCAACGAGCTCAGCGGAGGGCGCGCGTCAATCGTGCTCGGATCGGACCTCGGGAACGCGATCCAGTACCTCGACTTCGGGGCCATTCTGTCTCCGGGTCCCCAGCTCGATCCACACGCTCAGTTCGTTCTCACCCGCCTGGGATCGGTGGCCACCGATCGCCGGGTGATCCGCCGCAGCGGCTCCGTCGCGCTGGAGGAACGCGTCAAGCCATTGGACGTGACGCCCTTCGCCGGCCTCGGGCTGGCGATGCTGCGGATCGATCCGGCCGGAACTGCGTGGGTCCAGACCCAGTACCCGCTCGAGCTCTACGTGCTCGGGAGCGACGACGGCCGGCCAGCTTGGGCGCGGCTCACATTTCGTACCACAGTCCCGGTGGTCGTGCCGCGGCAATCGGGCGTCCGCGCACGCCTAACTGGCCAGACGCTCACCGTGTGTGTACCGGCCCGCGGGCCCGAGCCGTTCCGGCGCGCGACACTGCACATCAACGCGCAGTTGCACCTTGCGCCTACACCGCACGCCCTGTTTCCGCCGGCGATGCCGTTCCAGGGCCTCTCGCTCGCCGCGATGCGGGCGGTTTCCGGCGGCTGCCGAGTCTAGCGCGCGACATCGTCACTCGCCGTCGTCGAACCCGTGCCGTGACTCGATGATGAACTTCGGTCGCTCCCGGGTCTCGTCGTAGATCCGGCCCACGTATTCCCCCATCACCCCGAGCGCGAGCCGTTGAATGCCGCTGAAGAACGCGACCACGATCACCACCGTCGGGTTCCCGATCGGAAACGGGAAGCCCGCCAGCTTCAGCACTCCGTAGATGACCGCCAGCAGGAACGAGAGCAGCGAGAAGATCACCCCGAGCACGGAGATCAGATGCAGGGGGTAGCGAGAAAACCCAACGACTCCGTTCAGCCCGATCGCGAGCGAGCCGAACAGCTGGTTGTACTTGCTCTTTCCGCCCGCCCGCGGATCGCGATCGTACGGGACGCTGGTCTGGCGAAATCCGACCAGCCCGACCAGCCCGCGTAGAAACCCATGTCCTTCCTTGAGGGCGACGACGTTGTCGACCACTCGCCGGCTCATGAGGCGGAAGTCACCCGTGTTCGGCGGTATCTCCACCTCGGCGATGCGCTTGATCAGCTTGTAGCCAGCCCAGGCCACTAGCCGCTTCGGAAGCGTCTCCCCGGCGCGAGAGCGTCGCTGGGCGTAGACGACGTCAAATCCCTCCCGCCATTGCGCCACCATCACGGGGATCAATTCGGGGGGATCTTGCAGGTCGCAGTCGATGACCACGGTCACGGCGCCCCTCGCGGCCTCCAAACCCGCCAGCGTGGCCATCGGCTGCCCAAACCGCCGGGAGAAACGCAGCATCTTCACCCGGCGATCACCGTCCCGCAGGCCGAGGATCAGCTCCTCCGTGCGGTCAGAGCTCGGGTCAACGGAAAAGATCAGCTCCCATGCGAGCTCGAGTTCGGCCAGCGAGCTGACGACTCGGTCGTAGACCCGCTGTATGTTCGCCTCCTCGTTGTAGGCGGGAATCACAATGCTGAGCAGGTTCTGCACCTGCCCGTCGTTGCTCCCCGCGAGGTCCGGCTGCGCACTTGATGCCACGGAAACAGCCTAGATCAGCCGCTAGCATCGCGCCCTCTTGGCCACCGAGCCCTCTCCCAGTCGCTGCGTATCTGGCGCAGGCACCGATCCACTTGGGGCGGTGCGCAGCGCCTACAGCGGACGCAGCTACGCGCTTCGCCGGTGCCGGTCCTGCCGGCACGCGTTCATCGACGACCCCTGGACCGAGTTCGAGCTGATCTGCGACGATCGCTACTACGCGGGCCAGGGGGCCGACCCGCTGGTCGACTACCAGTTAGAGCTGAGCCAGCCGGAGCGAACCGTCCGCTGCTACGAATGGCGCGGAATCATGCCGCGCGTCAACTCGCTTCCGGGCGAGCTCGAGGGAGTTCGCTGGCTGGACTTCGGCTCCGGCAACGGGGGCCTGGTCCGCTACGTGAATCAGCACACGCCAGCCTCGGCCTGCGGGTACGAGCGGGGCTCAATCGCCGCCCAGGCCCGAAGTGCCGGCATTCCGGTCCTCGACGACCTGGCCTCGACCGAGCCCGGGAGCTTCGACGTCGTGCCGCGATCGAGGTGCTCGAGCACACGCTTGATCCGCTGTCGGAGCTGAGGACCATCCGCCGGCTGCTGCGGCCCGGCGGGCTCCTGCTGCTGACCACTGGAAATGCCGGCCCATTCGCCGACGATATGCATCCCATCGGGGCCACTCGCCGCGCTGGCCGAGCGCAAGGTCCGTCCCACTCGGCATCCCGTCGGCTGGGCCGTCTGAGCGAGGGCCGGATCAGTCCCGGCCGGGGCGCTGGGCGACCACGACGGACCGGATCCCGAACGGGAGCCGCGCCCCGGAGCACAGCAGACGGTCCTCCAGGTGCAACAGCAACTCCCCGACCCGCGAGTCCTTCGTCCGGACGATGTCGGCGCTGACTCGCTGTTCCAGGGCCGCCCCGCGAAGGGTGTCGTAGCGCCGGCGGTTGCGCTGTTTGACGAGCCAGAAGGCCGGATACAGCAGCGATCCGATGTAGAAGTCCTCGAGCACGTCCAACCCGGCATCCGCGGCTTTGGCCGCTAGCTCGCCGCGAGCGTAGCGGCGCTCGTGCCCCAGGAAGCGATCGTAGTAATCGTAGGTGTGAGCTCCTGCCGGGACGACGATCACCGCGCGGCGTCGGCGCCGAAGCACTCGGGCGATCTCCTGCAGAGCCCGACTGTCGTCTGGCACGTGCTCGAGCAGATTTGCGCTCACCACCGCATCGATGCTTGCGTCGGCCAGCGGCAGCGCGCCCACGTCGGCCTGCAGCAGGCGAACGTCCGGCTGCTGCGCGTGAGCCTTGCGCAGCCCCGAGGCAATCAGGTCAACTCCGATGAGCTGCGCCGGCGGATAGGCGGCACGGAGATCTTCCAGCAGATAACCAGTAGAGCATCCCAAGTCGGCGATGACGGGGTACCCGGCGAGTCCGTCGATCCGCCTGACGATCGCCTGGCGAGTCCGGCGGTCGAGGAAGTGCGTACGGGAACCCTCCTCGTGCAATGCCTCGAGCTCATCGGACCAGTTGACCGACGGCTCGCCCCCGATGTAGGACAGGAACGGCTCTCGCGCGCCGACCGGCCCCACCCAGCCGCGGTCGAACGCCGGCAGCTGCGACACGCCCGGTGGAGGAATGATGGCAGATGCGCTGTGGGATGGCAGCGCGGTCGCCGCCGCGACTTCCCGCTCGGTGCTCACGCGGCCAAGCGTAGATGCTCGGCTTCGAATGTGCGGGTAGGATCGGTGGCTTGGCAGAGCTCCTCGAGAGTCAAGAAGCAGCGATCTGCCGGGTCTGCGCAGGTTCGACGGAGCGCGTGGGCACCGTCCACGGCGCGTACAGCCGGCGCGACTACGAGTTGCGCCGGTGCCTCGCCTGCCGGTATGCCTTCATCGCCGATCCCTGGACGGACTTCGCGCAGATCTACGATGAGCGGTACTACGCGGGCGAGGGAGCCGACCCCCTCGTCGACTACCAGTTCGAGCTCGACGAGCCGGCGCGGACGATCCGGCGCTACGAGTGGCAGGGCATCGCACGGGTCGTCGAGCGCCTGCTTGGTGGCCTCACCGGCGTGCGGTGGCTGGACTTCGGCTGCGGTAACGGCGGCCTCGTCCGCTACCTCAACGAGCGGACTCTGGCCTCGGCCGTCGGATTCGAGGAGGGGTCGATCGCGCAGGACGCCCGCGGGCACGGGATCCCGATCCTCTCCCCCGAGGGGCTCCCAGCCCGAGCGGGCCGGTTCGACGTGGTCACCTTGATCGAGGTGCTCGAGCACACCCTCGACCCACTTGCCGAGCTGCGCAGGATCCGCGGGCTCCTGCGACCCGGCGGCCTGCTGTTCCTGACGACCGGCAACGCGGCTCCTTTCGCCGAGCGCCTCGTCGAATGGTCCTACATCCGCCCCGAGATCCACATCTCGTTCTTCGAGCCCAGGACGCTGGAGCTCGCGCTGAGCAAGACCGGCTTCGCGGCCGAGCGCGGTACGGCGGGTCCCGGTTTCCACGACATCATCAAGTTCAAGGTCCTCAAGAACCTCAGGGTCCGGCGACGTAACGCGATCACCGACCTGCTGCCCGCCGCGCCGCTCGCCGCCATGGCCGACCGCCGCGTCCGGCTGAGCGAGCATCCCGTCGGATGGGCGGCGTGAGCGCGGTGAGCGGAGCCGACGTCGCCGCCTGGCTCCAGGTCGCCGCCGGCGCGGCCTGCAACATCTGCGGCGCCCGGGAGGAGATCGAGCTCCCGGATGACAGCGGCGGCTACGGCCACGCCGCCGAGCTGAGGGAGCTCCTCCCGTGCCGGGAATGCGGTGGCATCGCCCGCGACCGGGCGCTCATCGTCGCGCTGGCCGGTCTGCTCGGCGAGCGGACTCCGCTCGCGACCTGGACGCCGCGGCAGACCCTGCGAATGTTCGAGACCTCCGGATATCGCGGTCACCCGCGCTTCCTGCCCGGGATCTTCGAGTACTTCAATCTGCCCTACGCGCCCCCGCCAGAGGAAACCGCCGGCGCGCCGATCGATGCTCGGGCGGGCGCCGATCTCCAGGATCTCCAGTTCCCGGACGCGTTCTTCTCCGTCGTGATGACGGCCGAGGTACTCGAGCATGTCGCCGACGAGCAGCGGGCGATCAGTGAGATCGTCCGGGTGCTCGCCCCGGGCGGCCACCTCGTCCTCGAGGTGCCCTACGTGCACTCGTTCGAGCGCAACCTCGTCCGCGTCAACCGCTGGCACGGCCGCGACGTGTTCCTCGCCCCGCCGGAGTACCACGCCGAGGAGACGCTCGTCTACCGCGTCTACGGCCGCCAGCTGCTCAAGGATCTCTCATGGGCTGGTCTCGCGGTGACCCACCTCGTGCTCGACATCCCCGAGCTGGCGATCACGCCCCAGAGCGTGATCGTGGGCACCAAGGCTCCATTCGTCGACCTGGCGGGGTTGCGCGTCAGCAGTCCCCTCCCGCCCGCCCCGTCCTAGTGCAGCGTCTCAGTTTTGATTTGCTGGTTGATTGAGGGCGACTCTTCCACGGCGCACCTTTTCCAGGATCTGGTTGGTGGTGGCGGTCCACACGAACGGTGTGGGGTTCTCGTTCGTGGCGT
>JBPCMW010000108.1:0-10434 GCA_051001875.1 Solirubrobacteraceae bacterium
GGGGGGAGCAATCGCCCCACCGTCACTGCATTGGGGGACGAGAGGTCGATGTGACAGCGCTACACCCAGTTGCGCGCTTTTTCTCCGACCAGCGAGCACATCGCCGCGGGCTGGGGATCGTGGACGATGCACACGTCCCATCCCTCGGACAGCTCAGTGGCGTTGATTTCGTTGTAGTGGCGCCAGACATCCCATTGCTCATCGGTCAGGTCTTGAGGATTACCCTGCAGCGCGTTGTGCATCACTTTGGTGGCGTTGAAGAACTCCTCGCGGCCGTAGACGACCTGCCACTCGACGTCGAGACCGACATCGATCATCAGCGGCACGAGCGTGTCCAGGATCTCTGAGACGCCGCCGCCGAACGCGGTGGCCGAGAGGTGGACGATCCGCTTGCCGTTGAGGCGCTCGGCGCGCTCGCGGATCTCGTCGACCAATGGCCGTCCGACGATGCTCGCGTAATCGGAGAGATGCTTGTGGGCGACGGCGACGGGTTGGAGCATGGCTCAAGGTGCTGCGGCGGCGCCAAGATACACGTCCGCCGGTCCGCAGCCCTTCCTCAGCCCGTTCTCAGGTCTGCGTCGCCGCCGGCCGCCGCACTGCCGCGCCGACTCAGGGGACCAGCTGGCATGCAGCTCCCGGTTGGCCGCTCAGATCGACGACCGAAACTCGGCTCGGGTCCTACCCGGAGCATGTCGCCAACCTGCGAGGATCGTGCGATGAGCCCGCCCAATGTTTATTACAGCACGTTCACGTACGACGAGAACGATCCACAGAGCTATCGCTGCGGGTCCGCGCTGATTGGCGCGACTGCCGGCGGCAAAGCGCTGAGCGTCAAGCTCCCGGCAACGAGGCCGACACCGCGATGCTGAGGCGCGCCGACGGCAAGGTCGATTACTGGGACGGAGAGCACTAGCCAGGCTGCGCGGTGATGCCAACGGGCGTGGCGGGCGCCGGTGCGGTGACGCCAGGGGGCGTGGCGGGCGCCGGCGCGACTAAGGAACGCGGTTGGCGCGAGCGGTTCTCGGGACCTGGCGGAGCAGGCGGAATGCTGCGCGCACGCGACTGTGCTCCGAGAAGACCCAGTACTCGTAGATCCCGAACTTGGCGGCGAACAGCACGATCGTCACCGCCACGTAGGACGCGGTGACGATCAGCAGACGCAGGCCCTGATGCGGCGGAATCGACTGCACTTGCGAGTTGGTCCAGCCGGTGGCCGCCGACGTGGTCACCAGCACCACGATCGAGACGCCGATGTAGCCGATGATCTGCCGGGCGGGCGGGCGGCCCTGCTGCTGCCAGGCCCACCGCCGGTTGAGGACCCAGTTCGGAATGGCTCCGGCAACGAAGCCCGCGATCGAGCACGCCGTCGTCGTCGCATTGACCAGGTAGAACAACACGAACGCCACGTTGCTGCAGACGAAGGCGACGACCGAGCCCAGCGCATACTTCGTGAACCGAGTCGACAGAGCAGTCCGGGTCAGCCGCGCCCAGACATGATGGTTTGTGACCCGCGCTGCCAGAGCAAAGCGCAAGCCCTGGTTACGGTCAGGGAACACGAAGCCCAGATCATATCGGGTCCCGGGCCCCCGGAGCTGAAGGGTGGGCATAGCGCTTCACCGGAGTCCGGGTTGCGGTAAGACAAGGGCAGCGCCTCGATTATCTCGGCGCCCGCAACCTTCCGCCCCCCAGGCGGTTAACGTCCCGGCATGAGGCACTGGCCTGAGAAGACGCTCTGAGCGCGCGGACCGTCGCGGCGCTGGTGACCGCGACGCTCGCCGTCGGGCTGGCGATCGCCGCCTCGCCCGCGCTCGCGCAGCCCCTCACGCCGGCGCCGCCAGTCGTTCTCGACGGTCCCAGCCCAAATCTCGTTGAGCTCGACGGGATGTCGATCGCGGCGGATGGAACCGGGGGGCTTGTCTACCTTAAGACGGTCAGCGGAATCGCGCACGTGTTCGTCTCGAGCCTCACCGGGGGCGCCTTCCGGCCGGCCCAGCAGGTCGACGCTGGGCTCGCCGGGGCGTCCTCGCAGCCAGTGATCGTGGCGGGCACCGGAGGCGTGCTGCAGATCGCGTTCATCAACGGTGGGGCCCTATGGGTGGTGGACCGGCTGGCCGCCTCGAGTGCTTTCCCCGCGCCGTACGCGCTGGCCCGCGGGGCGGCCAACCCGTCGTTGCAGCGGACGAAGTTGGGCAAGGCGTACCTGGCGTTCACCGCCGCCGATGGCGGCGGCTTCGACGTCCGCACTGCCTTCTTCTACGCGGGGAGGTGGGCGCTCGAGCCCGCGCCGCTGAATGCGGTCCCGGCTGACAATGCCGGAACGGGTGCCGGCCGGCCCCAGGTGGCCGCCGCCGGCGACGGCATCGCGATCGTGGTCTGGGGCGAGCAAGGGCACATCTACGTTCGTCGGGTATCCGGAATTGCACCCAGCGTCGCCCTCCAGCAGGCCGATGTCCCCGCTCTCTCGGGCTGGAGCGAAGTGTCCAGCGCCGAGCCGGTGGTCGGCTCGGGCGGGGACTCGACCTACGCCAATGTGGTGTTTCGCGAGGTGCTGACTAACGGCGCCCAGACTCAGGAGAGGGTGCTGATGAATCGTCTGCACGCCTCGGTGTTCGACGGCGTCACGCTGCCCGATGGGCTCTCGACACCAGGGCCCGAGGGCGCCTACCAGCCGGCGACCTCGGACAGCGAGTACGCGATCGGCTTCGTGACCTCCGCCCATGACATCTCCAACCAGCTGTGGGGCACCGTCCTGAACGGGCGCCCGGTCGGCACGCTGCGCATCGACAGCCTGCCGAACGCCAGCCCGCCCTATGGCACCTCCGCCATGGACGGGCTGTATTCCGGCCTGGTCGCCTGGCAGCACGATCCCGGATCGCCCGGGGCCGCCGAGGTCCGCGCCCGTCGCTACGACAGCGGCAGCTTTGGCCCGGAGATGGTGCTGTCCTCGCCCACTACGGGGCCGACCGACGCCGCTCGTGGGATCACCACCGCCGGCGACGGCAGCGGCGACGCCGCGGTGGCCTGGGTCCAAGACGCCGCGGGCGGCGCGGCGATCGTCACCGACCAGCTGTACGAGCCGCCCGGTTCGTTCGGGCCGGCGAGCTCGCACCAGTACGCGCGAACGCTCCGGCCGCGGCTGAGCTGGTCGCCGGCCAAGAGCTTCTGGGGCGTGACCTATCGGGTTAGTCTCGACGGGGGTCAGATCGCCCAGACCACCGCCACCAGCGCGACCGTCCCGGTTCCGCTGGCGCAGGGACCGCATCGCTGGCAGGTGACCGCCACCAATGCCGCTGGGGTGAGCAGCACGAGCCCGATGGCCACGGTATTCGTCGACACCGTGCCGCCGACCGGGCGGCTGAAGCTGTCCGGCACCAAGCACGCGCAGTCGCTGCTGCACGCCACGGTGATCGCCGCCGACGTCCCAACCGGCCTGCCGCCCAGCAACGGCTCGGGAGTCGCCGCGCTGTACATCAGTTGGGGCGACCACCATCACGTGTATCGCATCCGGCACGGCATGTTCCACACCTATGCCCGCCCCGGCCGCTACACGGTCAAGGTCACGATCGTCGACCGAGCGGGCAACGTCGCGACCATCGTCAGCCACCTGCACATCACCCCGAAGCCGCAGCCACCGGCCTCCCGCCATCTCAGGCATTCGACGCGGAGAACCGTGGCGCAGCCGGCTGTCCCAATTCTCACCTGATGGCGCCGGCGGGGTTCAGATCAACGCCACCGCACCGCTCGGTGACCGGCACCCCGTTGCGCGCGGTCGCGGTCGCGGTCGGCTTGGCGATGCTCGTCGGCTTGATGTCGGCGCCCGCGGCGGCGGCCGAGGCCCAGGCCCAGGCTCCGGCCCCGGCCCCGGCTTATACCGCCCAGCCGCCGACGAAGGGAGCGCTGTACCGGGACGGGCAGGACGCGCGCTACCTACTCGGGGGGACCTGGCTGTACCGCGCCGACCCGAGCGACGCAGGGCTCTCCGGGGGGTGGTGGCGCGACGTTTCGGCAGCCGACGGCTGGGGGCCGGTGAGCGTCCCGAATTCCTACAACGCCGGGGACTTCTCGGCCGCCAGCATGGCCGGCTCGGTCGGTTGGTACCGACGCGACTTCACGCTCCCCGCCAACGCCTTTGCTCGCTATGTACCCCGCAAGTGGCATCACTGGATCGTCCATTTCGAATCGGTCAACTACCGCGCCACGGTGTGGTTGAACGGACACCAGATCGGCGGTCACACTGGCGCCTACTTGCCGTTCGAGTTCGACCTCCCCGGCCAGTACCTGCATCCCGGCGGGGTCAACCGCCTGATCGTCCGGGTTGACGACCGCCGGTCCTCGTCCGACATGCCGCCGGGGCCCGGGGGCCTGTGGTTCAACTTCGGCGGGCTGCAGCGCGAGGTGTACCTGCGCGCTGTGCAGATCGCCGACCCGGCGCAGGTCCAGGTTCGCCCAGTCCTCGCGTGCCCCTCGTGCGCGGCTCGGATCCAGGAGCAGGTGGCGGTCCGGAACGTGACCTCATCGCCGCAGACCGTGCAGCTGCGAGGGACCTATGGCGGGGTCCGGCTCGACTTCGGCGAGGCGACGATCGCCCCGAATCGGACCTGGACCGCCCGGGCCAGTGCGGTCATCCTTCATCCGAGCCTGTGGGAGCCCGGCCGTCCGGTTCTGTACCAAGCGAAGCTGAAGCTGCTCGATTCCCGCTCGCGGCAGATCGGTGGCTACTTCACCTACAGCGGGATCCGAACCATCTCGGTCACTCCGGGGGGCCGGCTGGAGCTCAACGGTCGGCTGGTGCACCTGCGCGGGGTGTTCATCCACGAGCAGGCTCTCGGCGTCGGCGCCGCGCTCAGCACCGCCCAGCAGGCGCGATACATGACCTGGGTGAAGGCTGTGGGGGCCACGGTGATTCGGTCGCACTACCCCCTTGGGCCTCAGATCGAGGAGATGGCCGACCGCGCTGGGGTCCTGATCTGGTCGGAGGTCCCCGTGTACCAGCTGAGCACCCAGGCCCTAGCGCAGCCCAGCGTGATCAATCACGGGCTGTCGATCCTCCGGCAGAACATCCTCGCCAATCAGAACCATCCCTCGGTGATGGTGTGGAGCGCCGGCAACGAGCTCCCGACTCCGGTCAGCGGCCCCGAGGCCCACTACATCTCGAGCGCGGCGGCGCTTGCCCACGGGCTCGATCCCACCCGGCCGGTGGGATTGGCGGTCAGCTCCTGGCCTGGAGTGCCATGCCAGGCCGCCTATGCGCCGCTGGACGTGATCGGGCTCAACGACTACTTCGGCTGGTTCGACGCCGGCGCCGGCGGGACCGCCGACCGTGACGAGCTCTCGCCGTTCCTGGACACGTTGCGCGCTTGTTACCCGACCAAGTCGCTGTTTGTGACCGAGTTCGGGTTCGACAGCAACCTGGACGGCCCCGTCGAGGTGCGCGGCACGTTCCAGTTTCAGTCCAATGCGGCGGCCTATCACCTGGGCGTGTTCGCGAGCAAGCCATGGCTGTCGGGGGCGCTGTACTTCCCGCTGCAGGATTTCGCCAACAACCCGAATTACAACGGGGGCAACCCGTTTCCCCAGCGGCCGTTCGACCAGAAGGGCCTGATCGACCAATACGGCAAGCTCAAGCCGGCGTTCGGCATCGTCGCCGCGATCTTCAAAGCGACCAAGCAGCTCGGGCCTGGGGGCTTCTAGCCCGGGCAAGATCCTCCGCTTAGCAGCGCTTCAGCTTCTCCGGAGACCATCGCCAGTCGCGTCTACAATCAGCGCCCGCCGCGCCTGGCGTCGTCGCCCCCGGACAACGCCGTCAGCCCCGGACGACGCCGACCACTGAAGCTGCCACGCGAGCCCGAGCACTGAGAGACCTCCAGATGAGCACTTCTGAGTACCCCGCGCTGCAGCTCGACGGAGCGCCGGTTCCGGGACTGGGGGGCGTCGCCGCGGTCAGGGCGATTCCCGCTGACGTCTGGGTGGTCGGACTGCTGTTCCTGGCGGCAGCGGTGATCAGGTTCACCACGATCGGGAGCCAGAGCTTCTGGACAGACGAGGCGCTGACCGGATACGAGGTCAGGCTGCCGTTCGGGGCGATGTTCCACACCGTCACGCATGTCGAGACGACGCCCCCCCTCTATTTCCTGCTGATTTGGGTGTGGGGCAAGCTGCTCGGCTCGGGCGACGTCGCGCTGCGATCGCTCTCCGCGCTGGCCGGGTGCGCGCTGGTGCCGATCGCGTACCTATCAGCGCGCGAGTTGATCTCGCGCTGGGCCGGGGTGATCGCCGCTGCATTCGTGGCGGTCAACCCGTTCCTGATCTGGTACTCGCAGGAAGCTCGCGCGTACATGCTGCTCGCCGCGCTGACGGGAGCCTCGTTTCTGTTCTTCGTTCGCGCCCAGCGCGATCCGTCGCGGGGCAACCTCACCGGGTGGGCGATCTTCTCGTCGCTGGCGGTGATGACGCACTTCTTCGCGGGCTTCACGATCGCCCCCGAGGCGGTCTGGTTGCTGTGGACCACGCGGACGCGAGGCGTCATGCTCGCCGTCGCGTTGGTGGCGGCGGCACAGGTGGCGATGATCCCATTTGCGTTTTTCGACAGCGGCCATGGCGTCGGGTGGATCGAGCTCACCTCGCGCTTTTACCGGTTCGGGCAGGTCCCGCTCCAGTTCGGACTGCAAACCTTGTTCCGCGAGTACACGCCGGCCGAAGGACTGATCGGGGGCGGGGTCGTACTTGGGATCGCTCTGGCCTTGCTGATCCTCGCCGGCGATCGGCGATCGCGCCGGGGAGCCGCGCTCACGGGGGGGATCGCCGCCTTCGGAATCTTGGCGCCGCTGGCGCTGATGTTCGTCGGCCAGGACTATTTCCTGGCCCGAAACCTGATCGACGCGTGGCTGCCGCTGGCGCTCCTGATTGCCGCCGCCTGCGCGATCCCGCGGGTTCGTCCGGTCGGAGGACTGCTCGCGGCGGCGCTGATTGCCATGTTCTGTGCCGCGGACCTCAAGATTCAAGCCAATGAGCGCCTCCAGAAGCCCGAGTGGCGGGATCTGGCGCTGGTGGTCGGCCCCGCTAAGGCCGAGCGCGGGATCCTGATCGCCGGGGGGGCATCGGCGGATCCCCTGCGGCTCTACCTGCCCGGCGTAACCTGGACGCAGCCCCCGGCTCACTACGCCTGGATCCACGAGATCGACGTGATCGGGACCCGCCACAAGCTGAACCGGCTGATCGACGGCGTCCCGACGCGCGGCCCGGTGCCCACGCATCCGCCACGCCAGCAATCCGGTCCGACGCTGCCGCGGTCGAAGGCTCCCCCGGGGACCAGGCTGCTGACCCGCTTCAGCCACAACCAGTGGGTGCTCGCGCGGTTTGCCCTCCGTCGCCCGGTCTGGGCGAACACGACCCGGCTGGCGGCACTTGCACCGCGCTTCTTCCGACGCACTCCCTCCGCGCTGCTCGTGGTGCTGCAGCCGCCCCGCCGGTAACCGGGTTGGCTCGATCGGCTATTCTCGTGCGCTCGCAGGTCAGCGATCATTCAGCCGTGGCCGATTGAAGGGTTGTCTCGTAGGCCGAGAGCGCTGAAGTTTCTCATCGAGTGAAGGCACTGGAGCATCGCTATGCAAATTACCGTCGGTCACGTTATGCCGAAGTCTGCTGGCTCGGGAGGCGGCCGGTGACTGCTGCGTCTGAGCGCTCGGTTTCGATCGAGGAAGAGATAGCCCGTCTGCCGGCCGAGGAACGGGACCCGGTCATCGCGTTCCTCGCCGCGAACCCTGCAGGTGCCGGCGCCCCGATCGCCGTGGTGATTCCGGCTTTCAACGAAGCGCCGACCGTGGCCGCGGTGGTGGCCGAAATCCCGGGCGAGCTCGCCGGCCTGGCCAACGAGGTGATCGTGGTCGACGACGGCTCCACCGACGCGACGGTCGCCGAGGCGGCGTCCGCCGGCGCACTGGTGTGTGCGATTCCGCTCAACCGGGGCCAGGGCGTCGTGTTCAAGCTCGGGTATTGGCTCGCTCGGACCCGCGGCGCTGAGGTGATCGCCACGATCGATGCCGACGGACAGTACGTGGCGGCCGAGCTCGAGCGCCTGGTCGAACCGATCGTGGCTGGACGCGCCGATTTCGTCAACGGCACCCGGCGACTGGGCACCGAACTGACGACCGATCCGGTGCGCCACGCCGGCGTGATCTTCTTCGGTGGCCTGGTCAGCCTGCTGCTTCGGCAGCGGATCACGGACCCCGCTTGTGGCATTCGCGCGATGCGGGCCAACGTGACCGCGTCGGTCCTGCTGGAGCAGAGCCAGTACCAGACCTCGGAGATGTTGATCGGGACGGCGATGCGGGGCTTCCGGGTGATCGAGGTTGCCACCACGATGCTCGATCGCCCCGAAGGCGCGACCCTGACCAAGAAGGGCCCGAACCTGCTTTACGGGATGCGATTCGCCCGGGCCGTGCTCGGCACCTGGTTCAGGGAGCGAAAGTCCGCGCGATCGCGGTAGCTATGGCTGGCTAGTGCCCGGCGGGTGCCGGTCAGCCGGCAGATCGAGCGTGAAGGTCGTCTCGCCGTCGCGCGAGCGTACGGTCAGTCGCCCGTCCATGCGCTCGGCGAGCTCGGAGGCGATGGCCAGTCCGAGGCCAGAGCCCTGCGCGTCGTCTGCGGTGTAGAACGGCTCGAAGATGCGGGGCACCGCGTGCGCGTCGATGCCCTGGCCATCATCGCACACGGCCATTCGCACACGACCGTCCTCACGCGCAGCCGTAACGACGATCTGCGTTTCGGCCGGAGTGTGGGTGAGCGCGTTGTCGATCAGGATCCGCATGATCTGCGCTACTCGCACGGGGTCGCACACGGCCTCGATCCGCCGTGCGTTGAGGCGCAGCTCCAGGTGTGAATCGTGCTGGGCGAGCGTGGGCTCGAACTCGCCGGAGACCGAGCGCGTGAGCTCTCCGAGATCAACCTGCTCGGGTCGCAGCTCGAGCGATCCGGATTCGAGCTTCGAGAGATCCAACAGGTCGACCGAGAGCTTGCGCAGGCGCTCCACCTGATCCCGGACCTGATCCAGGAACCGCCGCCGCGTCTCCGCGTCCAGGTCCTCGTCCTCGAGCAGCTCGAGGAATCCGCCGAGCGAGAAAATCGGCGTGCGCAGCTCGTGCGAGGCGGTGGCGATGAACTTCTTGCGGGCCAGATCCAGCTGGGCGAGCTGCCGCTGCATGTCGTTGAACGCCTTCGCCAGCTGACCCAGCTCGTCGCGAGAATTGACCGGGATCGGGTGTTCGAACTCCCCGGCCGCCACACGCTCGGCGGCCTGCTCGAGTCGCTTGACCCGCCGGGCCAGCGCGCGCGCCACGACGTACCCGCCGATCAGCGCCAGCAGCAGCGCGATCCCCCCCGCGACGAGGATCTCGTGACGGACGGTGCTGACATTCCGGACAATGTCCGAGACCGGATCTGAGTAGACGATTACTCGCACGACCCGGCCCTGGTAGGAGACGGGGTAGGCGGCCTCGGCGACCGTTCCGCCCGCCGCGCGCTCCGTTCCCGTCCGCACCGTGGCGGTGGCCACCGCCCGGTGGGCCGCCGGGAACTCGAGCCGGGCCGCGGCGCTCGGATTGCTCGAGTCGGCCAGTAACGAGAGCTGGGCGCCCCCCGGCGCCACGGCGACCGAGACCGACATCAGCGTGACCCGTGAGCCCGAGGCCAGAGCGGCGCTGTTCACCTTGGCTTTGATCGCGCTCAGCGTGTCCGACGCTCCGACGGTGCGGACGATCGGTCCCGAGTCCTGGTGGGCGGCTGCTGCGAGGCCACTCAGCTTCTCGCCGATCAAGCGCGTCTGGAGCCCAGGAGCGACGTAGACGTAGAGCGCTCCGATGGCCAGGAAGGTGATCGCCGAGAACACCAGCGCCAGCCGGTTGCTGAGCGAGAGGGTCATCGACCTGCGGGCGCGCCGCCGCTACAGCTCCGTGTCGCGGAACCGGTAACCGACCCCGCGCACCGTGAACAGGTATTCGGGATCCTTCGGGTCTCGTTCGATCTTCTCGCGCAGATGGCGGATGTGAACGTCGATTGTGCGCGGGTCGCGATAGGCAGAGTCTCCCCAGATCCTCGCCAGGAGCATGTCACGGGTGAACACTCGCCCCGGCGCCCGGGCCAGCGCTGCCAGGATCTCGAACTCCACGAAGGTCAGCTGTGAGTCATCGCCGCGTACCCGCGCGATCCGCTTGGGGAAGTCGATCCGCAGCTCGCGAACGATCAATGGAGCCTCGTCGGGTCCGGTTTCCACCGTCCGGCTCATCTCGGCGCGTCGCAGCGCAGCCTTGATGCGGCTCGAGAATTCGCGCAGTGAGAACGGCTTGGTGATGTAGTCATCGGCCCCCAGCTCCAGTCCGAGCACCTTGTCGATCTCCTCGGATTTGGCGGTCAGCATGATGATCGGGACCGAACTCTGGC
>JBPCMW010000109.1:0-23881 GCA_051001875.1 Solirubrobacteraceae bacterium
CGCGAATAACACCAACCCAACGCCGTTCACCTGGACCAAGACCGTCGACCAAATCGTCGAGAAGGTCCAACGCGGACGCGTGACACTCAATGCAATCACCAGCTAAAACGCTGACGCACCACTAGCCGGCCCGAGCCGCGAGCCACGTGACGGTCGCGACTGCGCCGCTCGCGCCGCGGCCGCCGAGCACGGCGATCGCGTTCGGCAGCGAGACCGCGGTGGCGTCCGAGATGGCGCTCGGCAGCCGCCCCGCCGTCCGCCACCGGCGCTCGCCGGGGGCCCAGGAGAGGATCGCGTCGGTGAAGGACCCGCGGCGCAGGCCGCCGAGCACGTAGAAGCGGCCGTTGATCGCCGCCCCGGGGGCGTGATCGGTCGGAGCGGGGAGGCTGGGCAGCGGGGTGACCGTGCCGGTGGCCGGATCGAACGACCAGGCGGCCGTGGTGGGGGTTCCCGAGGTCGTCTCGCCGCCGGCCACGATCACGCGGCCGGCGAGGGCGGCGGCCGCCGGGTAGCGGACACCGAGCGGGAGCTCGGCCACGGTGTGGACCTGGAGACCGGAGCTGGAGCCGGTTGGCTTGGCGGCGTAGATGGCCCGGCTGGTCTCGGTGCCGTTCCAGCCGCCGATGACATAGGCCACGTTGCTCACCACCACCGCATCGAGATCGGACAGGGCCTGGGGGATCCGGCCGACGACGCTGGCCGGAGCCGGCAGCACCCGCACGATCCGATCGCCGCCCTCGGACTGCCCACCGCCGAACAAGAACAGTTGAGTGCCGAGTTGCGCCTCGGCTGCGTCGTGCACCGGGCCCGGCAGCGAGCCCGCGGTCGCGCCGCGGCCGCTGCGCGTGAGCGTGAACACGGTTGCCGTCGACGTGGCGGCGCTCGACAGGCCGCCGCTGAACACGACCTCCGAGTTGAACGCGGCGGCGGCTCCGCCGGTGCGCGCAGCCGGGAGGGCCGCGTGGCCGGTGACGGTGAGCTGTGCCGAGGCGTTCGCGCTCGCCGACCGGTGCGTGGTCCGCGCTTTCGTGCTGCTTGAACCCGACCTTGTGGCCGAGTTGCCCGGGGCTCCAGAGGTGCCGCCGCACGCCGCGAGCGCGACGGCAGCGGCGCAGCAGACCAGCGGCACGGCAGCGATTCGTCTCGGGAGAGCCACTGCCTCAGCTGACCGCCATCGCCGCACCGAGCGTCTGCGCGGTGCTCGCGTCGGCGGGAAAGAACGCCTCGATCGAGATCTCGGACACGGTGATGTCAAGCGCGGTCCCGAACGTCGTGATCGTGCTGAAGAACGTGAGCTCCCCGTCATCGGTGGCCAGTTGGAGCTCGACCATGATCTCGCCGGCATCCGGCGCGTGATCCGCAGGATCAGGTCCAGGGTAGCCGAGCAGCTCCTCGTACAGGGCACGCAGCGCCTTGTCCCCGGAGGCGTCGGCGTGACGCTCGAGGCGGTGCAGCAAGTGCGCGCGCCACTCTCCGAGGTTGAGGATCCGCGGCGCCATGCCCTCCGGGTGCAGGGCCAAGCGCAGCGTGTTAACCGGCGGCTGGAGCAGCTCCGGCGCGACCCCGGCGATTAGCGGATCGAGCGCCGCGTTGGAGGCGATCAGGTTCCACATCCGATCGACCGCCATCGCGGGGTAGGGCTCATGCCCGGCCAGCACCCGCCCGAGGGCGTCGCGGATCGGGAACAGCTCGGGATCGTCAAGCGGCCGGGCAGCGTACTGCGGGGCGTATCCCGCGGCGAGCAGCAGCCGGTTGCGGTCCCGTAGCGGCACCTCGAGCCGTTCGGCCAGGTGAACCACCATCTCCGGGCTCGGCTTGGAGCGGCCGGTCTCGACGAAGCTGAGATGCCTCGTCGAGATCCCGGCCTCGAGCGCCAGGTCAAGCTGGCTCAGTCGCCGCCGCTGGCGCCAGTCGCGCAGCAGGGTTCCGATCCGGACGTCGTTCATCCGTACAAGCGTATCTGTGCTCATGACGGTTTCCCCGGGGCGGGCAGGAGCCGGCTCAGCGTGGCCACCGACACGAGAATCGCCGCCAGCGCGATCAGGCTGACCTTGAACGCATCGGCGAACCCGGCATGCAGCGTCCCGAAGAAGATCACACCGATGATCGCCACGCCGATGGCGTTGCCGACGTTCTGCATCGTCGCCAGGGCTCCGGACGCCGCCCCGACGTGTTCGGGGCGAGTGCTCGACAGGATGATCGCGGCAAGGGGGGAGATGCCGAGGCCCATCCCCGCGCCGACCAGCAGCAGCCCGGGGACCAGTACCGCCACCGTGCCGCGTGTGCCGACGTCGGCGACTGCGACCAGCAGCATCGCGTGGCCGGCCGCCAGCACCAGCGCGCCGGCGCCGAGGACGCGCCTCCCGTGCCGCTCGGTGAGCGCCGGGGCACGCATCGAAGCCACCAGATAGGACCCGGCCAGGATCGTGAACACCAGACCGGCCTGCATCGCGGTGAGGCCACGACCCTCCTGGAGGTACAGGGCGAGGATCAGGAAGAAGGACGCCTGCCCGCATCAGAACACCAGCTGTGCCAGCAGCCCGGCACTGAAGGCGCGCTCTCTGAACAGGCTCAGCTCGAGCAATGGCGAGACCCCGCGCCTGGTCAACCAGCGCTGGTGGGCGATGAACGCCGCCAGGATCACCGGCGCTGCCGCCAGCGACAGCCACGTCCACGTCGGCCAGTTGTGTTGCCGGCCCTCTATCAGCGGCAACACAATCGCCGTCAGGCCGCTGGTCACGAGCCCCGTCCCGACCAGATCGATCCCGCTCGATCGCGGCGCGCGCGACTCCGAGATCACGACCGGGGACAGCGCCAAGGCGAGCGCGCCGATCGGCAGGTTGATCAGGAAGCAGCTGCGCCAGCCGAGTCCCGCGATGTTGAGCTGAACCAGCGCGCCGCCGATCAGCTGCCCCCCGACCGCGGCCAGGCCCATGACCATGCCGTACGCCGACAGCGCCCTGGCTCGGTCGGACCCGGTGTACAGGACACCGATCAGTGACAGCACGTTGGGCATCAGCAACGCCCCGGCGACGCCCTGCACCAGGCGTGCGGCGATTAGCGCCTCGGAGGTCCCGGCCACACCGCATACGCCCGAACTGAGGGTGAACAGCGCCAGACCGGCCGCGAAGGTGCGCCGCCGGCCGTACCGGTCGCCGATGCGTCCGGCCGTGATCAGGAACACGGCCGAGGTGAGGCCATACCCCGCCGCCACCCACTCGAGGGCGCCGGCCGAGGCGTGCAGCGAGCCCTGGATTGAGGGCAGCGCGACGTTGACGATGAAGAAATCCAGCACGACCATGAACGTGCCGGCGAGAATTACGGGGAGGGGGGCCCAGCGACTGGCGCGGGCGCGAGCGAACCGCCGGGGTGAGACGGCGTCCGTTGCTTCTGGGGTGATGGGGTATGTGCTCATGGCGAGCACGGTCCCACCGCCAGGGCCGCCCGTCGATTACGCGCGAGGTAAGGGGGCCGTAGCAGATGGCCGCAGATATGCTGCGCAACGGGAAGACATGACCAAGCGTCTGCGCACATCACTTGCCGTGCTCGGCTCGGCCGCGATCGTCGGTGGGCCTGCGGCGCCCGCGGGGTCTGCGGCTCCGAGCCCGATGCTCTCAGACGCCGCCGGCATTCACGTCGTCTCGCAGCGCGCCCTCGACCCACGGCTGGTCTCGCTGCAGGTGAGGACCGCGGCGGTCGCGGCCCCGCTCGACGTTCGCATCCTCCTGCCCGACGGCTACGCCGGCAGCCCGCACCGCCGCTATCCGGTGCTGTATCTGTTTGACGGGACCAGCGGCCACGCCGCCGACTGGACGACGCGCGGCGATGCCGAGCGCACCACCGCCGGGCTGCCGGTGATCGTCGTCATGCCCGACATCACGATCGCCGGTGACGGCGGTGGCTGGTGCACCAACTGGGTGGGGAGCGGGCCCCACGGCCGTCCGGCCTGGGAGACGTTCCACATCGGACAGCTGATCCCGTGGATCGACCACGGCCTGCGCACGATCCGATCGCGCGCCGGGCGCGCGATCGCCGGTCTCTCCCAGGGCGGGTTCTGCTCGATGAGCTATGCGGCCCGGCACCCTGACCTGTTCGCCGCCGCGCTGTCGTACTCGGGCGCGCCGGACATCGCCTACGACGCCGAGGCGCAGACGATGGCGACGCCGGTCATCAACCTCACCGAGACGGCGTTGGACGGCGCGCCCGTGAACTCGATGTTCGGTTCGCGGCTGAACCAGGAGATCAACTGGGCGGCCCACGACCCGACCACCCTGGCGCCGAACCTGCGCGGCATGCGGCTGTTCCTCTTCGCCGGCAACGGCCAGCCCGGGCCGCTCGACACCGGGTTGCCGAACCCCTCCGCAGTCACCATCGAAGGCGGCGTCAGCGAACTGACGAAGCTGTTCAACAGCCGGCTGAGATCGCTGGGCATCCCCAGGCTCTACGACCCGTACGGCCCAGGCACGCACAGCTGGCCGTACTGGGCCCGAGACCTGCGGGAGAGCATCGGCCCCCTGATGGACATATTCGCGCATCCGCCAGCCCCTCCCGCGTCGGTCGACTACACGAGCGCCGAGCCCAGCTACTCCGCGTTCGGGTGGCAGGTGGCGACGGTCAGAAAGGTCCGGGAGTTCAGCACTCTGAGCTCGGGCCGGGCGGACGGATTCACCCTGCAGGGCAGCGGGAGTGCCACCGTCCGAACTCCGGCGCGCTACGGCCGCGGTGTGCGGCTGCGAGTGAGCATGTCCTCCGCGCAGGGCCGGTTCCCGCCGTTTACGCGCACGGTGCGAGTCGGACGCAGCCACCGTCTGGTGGTGTCCGTGCCGCTCGGGCCGTCCAACGCCGTGCAGGAGTATCCCCTCGACGGCCCGCCGCTGGGGACGACGGCCTTCACCACCCGCGTGTCGATCGTCAGGGCTCGGCGTTGACCGGTGCCACCGGGGGATTCAGCCCCGATTGACGCCTGTGACCTGCATCTGATATATCACTGACATGGTCAGCCCCGCGCCCGGAGCCCCCGGAACCCCCGGAGCGTCCGCCACCGTCTCCCAACCGCAGACCGGCTCCGAGCTCCCGCCCGCCCAGGCGCTGCCGCCCAAGCAGCAGGTTGTGATCATCGGCGCGGGGATCGTGGGCAACAGCGTTGCCTACCACCTGACGCGGCTGGGGAAGACCGGGGTGACGCTGATCGACAAGGGCCCGCTGCCCAACCCTGGCGGCTCGACCGGCCACGCGTCGAACTTCATCTTCCCGGTCGACCACTCCAAGGAGATGACGCTGCTTACGCTGGAGAGCCTGCGCCAGTACGTCGAGATGGACGTGTTCATCAGGAGCGGCGGGATCGAGATCGCGCGGACCGAGGAGCGGATGCAGGAGCTCCAGCGCCGCATGTCCTCGGCCAAGGCATGGGGGATCGAGCCCGTGTCGATGCTCACGCCCGCGCAGGTCAAGGAGCACGTGCCGTTCATCAACGAGGAGCTGATCCTCGGCGGCTTCTACACCCCCGGCGCCGGCGTCGTCGACTCGCTGCGAGCGGCCACGATCATGCGCGAGCGCGCGCAGGAAAACGGCCTCACCGTCTCGGCCAACACGGAGGTTCTTGGCCTCGACGTCGAGCACGGACGGATCACCCGCGTGCGGACCAACCGCGGTGACATCGAGGCCGAGCAGGTGGTGATCGCCGCCGGCGCCTGGAGCCCTCGCCTCGCGAGAATGGCGGGCGCGTACATCCCGCTGACACCGATGATCCACCAGATGATCGACATCGGCCCGGTGCCGCGGTTCGCCGACGCCAAGGGCATGATCGAGTTCCCGATCGTCCGGGACATGGACACCAACATGTACGAACGCCAGGAGGGAACCGGGCTCGAGATCGGCTCCTACGCCCATCGGCCGATCACGCTCGACGCCGACGAGATCCCGAGCATCGAGGAGTCGGCGCTGACGCCGACCGAACTGCCGTTCACCCAGGACGACTTCGATCCGCAGATGGAGATTGCCCTCGAGCTGATGCCGGAGATCGTGGGTGACGAGAGCGTGGGCGTGAAGTACGCCATCAACGGGGTCCTGTCCGTGACGCTAGACGGCATGCCGCTGCTGGGCGAGACGCCGGAGGTCAAGGGCCTGTGGTCGGCCGCGGCGATCTGGATCAAAGAAGGGCCGGGGGCAGGAAAGACGGTGGCCGAGTGGATGGTCCACGGCGAGCCCGAGATCGATGTCTACGAGTCGAACATCGCGCGGGTCTATCCCCATCAGCGGACCAAGTCCCACATCCAGGCCCGGGCCTCCGAGGGGTTCAACAAGATGTACGGGATCGTCCATCCCGGCGAGCAGTGGGAGAGCAGCCGCCGGCTTCGTCTGTCGCCGTTCTACGAGCGCGAGCAGGAGCTCGGGGCGATGTTCTACGAAGCCGTCGGCTGGGAGCGCCCGCAGTGGTACGAGTCAAATCGGAAGCTGCTGGACGAGTACGGCGATCGCGTCACCCGGCGTGAGGCCGAGTGGGAGTCCCGCTGGTGGTCCCCGATCATCAACGCCGAGCACCTCGCAATGCGCGATCGTGCGGGCATGGTCGACCTGACGGCGTTCTCGATCTTCGACGTCACCGGGCCGGGCGCCCTGGCCGCCGTGCAACGGACCGCGATGCGCCAGATGGATGTCCCCGTGGGGCGTGTCGTCTACACGCCGATCCTCTCGCCGAGCGGTGGGTTCAAGGCCGACCTGACGATCATGCGGATGGCCGAGGACGTCTTCCGCGTGGTCACCGGCGGCGCCTACGGGATGGCCGACCTCGAGTGGTTCAAGGACCAGCTGCCCGATGACTGCTCGGCGCAGATCGCCGACCACACCAGCTCGTTGTGCACGCTCGGTCTGTGGGGCCCCCGGGCGCGCGACATCCTCGGCAGCGTCACCAGCGATGACATCTCGCATGAGGGCTTCCCGTTCGCGCGCTGGAAGACGATCGAGGTTGGCCCGCTGCAGGTGCTCGCGTCGCGGATCTCCTACGTCGGCGACCTCGGCTGGGAGCTCTACGTTCCGATCGAGGAGGGCGCGCGGCTGTGGGACATGGTCGCGCAGGCCGGGGAACCCCACGGCATCGTCCCGGCGGGCATCGGCGTGTACGGCACCACGGGTCGCCTCGAGAAGGGCTACCGTGCCTACGGCGCCGAGCTCGAGGCCGACTTCAACGTGGTCGAGGCCGGAATGGCCTGGGGCAAGGTCAAGGAGCAGGACTTCATCGGCAAGGAGGCGCACGTGCGCCACCGTGAGGAGGAGCCGGCGGCGGTCATGTGCACCCTGACCGTGGATGACCACACGTCGCGGTCAGGCGTGAAGCGCTACATGCTCGGTGGTGAGCCGGTCGTCACCCGCGACGGCAGCCCGCTGCTGGACCGCAAGGGCCGGCGCTCGTACGTGACCAGCGCCGGCGCCGGCCCCTCCATCGGCAAGCACATCCTGATGAGCTACCTGCCGCCCGAGCACGCGACCGTCGGCGAGGAGCTCGCGGTGGAGTACATGGGTGAGCGTTATCCGGTCACCGTCGGGTCGGCTGACTCGACGTCGCTGTTCGATCCGGATAACACTCGCGTTCGCTCATGAACATCCTCGTCTGCGTCAAGCGGGTCCCGCTGACGGGCGGCAAGATCGTGCTCACCGAGGACGAGCGGGCGATCTCGACGCGGCACCTCGGCTTCACCGTCAGCCCGCACGAGGAGTGCGGGGCGGAGGAAGCGGTGCGCCTCGTCGAGCAGCACGGCGGCAGCTCGACGGTGGTGACGCTCGGGCCACCGCAGGCCGAGGAGCAGCTGCGGGACATGATGGCGATCGGCATCGACCGCGCCGTTCACCTCGTCACCGACGGCAGCGAATGGGATCCGCAGGCCACGGCCGCCGTGCTCGCGCAGACGATCCGCGCCCAGCCCGAGCCGCCGGATCTGATCCTGTTCGGCAACGAGTCCGCCGACGCCGGCAACTACCAGGGGCCGATCCGCGTCGCCCACGCCCTCGGGCTCCCGTGCGTAAACGGGATCAAGAGCATCACGGTCAGCGACGGGCAGCTGCGCTGCGAGCAGGAGGTGGCCAGCGGGCGCGACGTGTACCTCGTGCCGATGCCAGCCGTGGTCAGCGTCAAGGAGGGCATCAACCTGCCCCGCTACCCCTCCGTCCCCGGGCGCCTGCGGGCCAAGCGCAAGCCGCTCGAAGCTCAGACCCCGGAAGCCGACGGCGCCAAGCTGGAGATGGTCAGGCTGCTGCTGCCTCCCGGCACCGGCAAGCAGGTCGAGATCCTCGGCCGCGGCCCCGAGGCCGCTCCCGCCGTGGTCGGGATCCTCGGCGATCTGGGGTTGCTGTGAGCGCGCTGGTGTTCCTCGAGGACGTTGGCGACGAGCTGTCCCAGCAGGCGCTGGCCTTCGCCCGCTCGCTGGAGACCGACGTCGTCGCCGTGGGGATCGATCCCGCCGCGCCGTATGCCCCCGCGGCATGGGCGCAGACGCTGGTCGAGCAGATCGACCAGCGGTCGCCCCAGATCGTGATCGGTCCCGGGACAGACCATGGCAACGAGGTGCTGGCCCACGTGGCGGCGAAGCTCGATCTGCCGATGGCCGCCAACTGCACTTCGGTCACGCCCGGGGACCCGGCGACCGTGGTCCGGGTGCGGTGGGGCGGGAGCCTGCTCGAGGAAGCCCGCGTCCATGGCTCGCCCCTCTTGCTGACGGTCGCACCGCACGCCGTCGCCGCGGACCCCGCGGCCGCGGGTGCGGACGTCGACCTCCTGCCCGTCACGACTTCGGCCAGCCCCGCCGATCAGCTCGTCTCGGTGTCGGAGCGAGTCCCGGCGGCCACCGCCGGCGTCTCCCTGACCGACGCTCCCGTGGTCGTCTCCGGCGGCCGGGGTGTCGGCTCGTCCGAGGGCTTTGCCCCGCTCGAGGAGCTCGCGGAGCTGCTCCACGGTGCCGTCGGCTGCTCGCGCGCGGTGACCAGCGCCGGCTGGCGCCCGCACACCGACCAGGTAGGACAGACGGGCTCGAAGGTCTCCCCGGAGATCTATATCGCCTGTGGGATCAGCGGCGCGACGCAGCACATGGCCGGCTGCAAGGGAGCCAAGAAGCTGCTGGCCATCAACCCGGACGGGGAGGCGTCGATCTTCGCCAATGCGGACTACGCGGTGATCGGCGACCTGCACGAGATCGTGCCTGCGATCTCGCAGGAGATCAAGAAAGTGAGAGGCACATAGGCATCGCCATCAGCGCTGTGCTGCTGGCCGCGGCGTTCGCGGTCAGTGGAACGCTGTTCTTCACGCGCGCGCGGTTCTTGACCGCGCTGGCACGGTCGGCGCCGAAGAGCGATCGCACCGGCGACGTACCGCGCCGGGTCCGGAACGAGGCCACGATCGTGCTCGGGCAGCGCAAGCTGCTGCAGCGACTCGTCCCCGGGCTGATGCACGCGTTCATCTTCTGGGGCTTCCTCGTGCTGGCGCCGACGATCGTGATGGCGTTGATCGGCGTCGTCGACAAGCACTCGACCTTCCCGTGGCTGGGCGATCAGGGCTGGTTCGCGTTCCTCGTCGATCTGTTTGCGGTGCTGGTGCTGGTCGGCGTGGTCTCTGCGCTATGGATCCGCAAGGTGCAGCGGCCGCAGCGCTTCCAGGGCTCGCACCTGGGCGAGGCCGATCTGATCCTGGCGATGATCGCCACGATCGCGCTCACGCTGCTGTTCTGGCATGCGTCACGGATCGCGCTCGGGCTCAACGAGTGGCCGCGGGGAGATGCGCCGGTGTCGAACCTGCTCTCGCATCTGTTCGGACGTGATTCCGTCACCCGCGTGCTCGAGCGTGTCTTCGTGTGGGCGCACGTGCTGACGATCCTCAGCTTCCTGGCCTACCTGCCCCGGTCAAAGCATCTGCACATCGTCACCGCGGCGGTCAACGTGTGGTTCGGCCGGACCGGCCCCGGCGGCCGCCTCGAGCCGCTGCGCTTCGACGACGAGGACGTGCCCGAGGAGGACATCCGCTTCGGCGCCGGGACCGCCGCCGATCTGACGCTCAAGCAGGTGCTGGACACGTACTCCTGCACCGAATGCGGGCGCTGCCAGGACGTCTGCCCGGCCTTCGGGACCGGCAAGCTGCTCTCGCCCAAGCTCGTGATCATGGGCCTGCGGGATCAGGTGTTAGCCGAGGGCGCATCAGTGCTCAAGTCGCGCACCGGGAGCGGCGAGGGCGTGCAGCCCGAACTCGCCCCGCTGGTGCCGAACGCCGTTCCCGAGGAATCGGTGTGGGACTGCGTGACCTGTGGCGCCTGCGTCGAGGCCTGTCCGGTGTCGATCGAGCACGTCGATCACATCGTCGACCTGCGCCGGCATCTCGTGATGGTCGAGTCGAGCTTCCCGGCCGAGGCCGAGCCGATGCTGCGCGACATCGAGCGCGCCTCGAACCCGTGGGGGCGGGCACAGTCCGAGCGAGCCGACTGGGCGGCCGACCTCGGCGTCCGCGTGCTCGAGCCGGGGGACCCCGCGCCCGAATACCTCTACTGGGTGGGTTGCGCGTCCTCATTTGACGAGCGCGCTCGGCGCACCGCGGAATCCACGGCCAAGCTGCTGCAGACCGCGGGCGTCGACTTCGCCATCCTCGGCCCCCGCGAGAGCTGCACCGGCGATCCCGCGCGGCGGATGGGCAACGAGTACGTGTTCCAGGCGTTCGCCCAGCAGAACGTGGAGACGCTCAACGAGGCGGGCGTGACCAAGATCATCGCCAACTGCCCGCACTGCTTCAACACGCTCGGCAACGAGTACCCGGACTTCGGCGGTAACTATGAGGTGATCCATCACTCCGAGCTGCTCTCGAAGCTCGTCTCCGAAGGCCGGCTGGCGCCCAAGCGCTCGGAGTCGCTGTCGGTCACCTACCACGACTCCTGCTACCTCGCTCGCCACAACGATGTCCTCGAGGGACCCCGTGATCTGGTGTCAGCCGTCGGGCAGCCGGTCGAGATGGAGCGCAACCGCAAGCAGACGTTCTGCTGCGGCGCCGGCGGCGCGCACATGTGGATGGAGGAGCGCGCCAGCCCGATCAACGAGGAGCGCGTGCGCGAGGCCGCGCAGACCGGCGCCGGAACCCTCGCGGTCGCCTGCCCGTTCTGCACCGTGATGCTCGACGACGGCGTGCAGAGCACCGGGGATGAGCTGCGGGTGGTGGACATCGCGACGCTGCTGGTGGAGTCGCTGGATCAGTAGTTGCGCAGAACCGTCCGCTATGCGGACGGAACCGTGCGTCGGGCCCGCCCGAGGCACGGTCCCGCGACATTCATCGCGAGCCGGTGTCGCGTGCGGAGGACATAAAGATTGCCTATCGGCCCGTGACGGCCGGCAGGACCGCGCGGCGCCCCGACGAAGGGGAGAGGGTCCAGTCTGCTCGCGTCGGCCCCGACGCGACGCCGCTCAGCATGCCACCGCGCAGCGCCAACAAAACTTCGATCTCACGCTTCGAGGCTCGGGTCCTCGACTACGAGCGCGGCACCGCCACGCCCCCCCGCCGGGGCTCCACCGCGGCTCCGGTGCGCTCGCGGGCCCCTGCGGGAGCGCCTGCGCGAGCGCCGTCGCGAGCCCCGTCACGAGCGCCCTCGCGACCGCGCCCCCGGGCGGCGCCGGCACGCCACATGGTCACGGCGCGCACCCGCGCCAGACGGATCATCGTCATGGCCGCGCTGCTGCTGCTGTTCGACGGATGCGCGTCGTTCGCGGGCACGATGATGCAGAGCTCCAATGTCCCGTTCAGCGTTCGCAGCGTGGAATGGCTGCGGGACAACGGCGCCGCCTGGCTGGTCTCTGACGTGGAGCGGATGTACTACTCGCTCACCGCACCGTCGACCGGGGGAGCCGCGCTGCGGGCGCTGCCGACGGTTGGAGTGGCCCCGGCCGCGACCGCCTCGACCTACCTCCCGCCAGCGATCACTCCGGCGATCACCCCGGCACTGCCGGGCGAAGGCGTGTGGCGGGGAACCGGACCGCTGGTCGCCGGCGGCCCACCGGTGCTCGTCACCACGTTCCGGCCCGACCCGCTGTATCCGGACATGGTCGCGGGGGTCGCCTGGATCGACAGAACCCGCGCCTGGATGCAGCTCTATCCGGGTCGCTACGAACCGGCCAGTGGCCCGGCCAACCGCGCCGCTCAGGTTCCGCCCGCGCTGCGCCCGCACCTTCTGGCCGCGTTCAACAGCGGCTTCAAGCTGCAGGACTCCGGCGGCGGGTTCGTAGCCTTTGGCCGCACTTACGCGCCGCTGCACGACGGGATGGCAACGTTCGTCCGGCTGCGCGACGGCACCGCGGACATCCGCACCTGGACCGGCGGGCCGACCCCCGGGCCGGAGGTCGAGTTCGCCCGCCAGAACCTGCCGCTGATCGTGCAGGGCGGGCAACTGAACCCGGACCTGAGCAACGGGGCGCTGTGGGGTGCGACGCTCGGCAATGCCGTGCGCGTGTGGCGCTCGGGGGTCGGGGTCGACGCCCGGGGCAACATCCTCTACGCCGCGGCGGACAACCAGACCGCGTCCAGTCTGGCTCAGGTCCTGCAGCGCGCGGGCGCGGTGCGGGCGATGGAGCTCGACATCAACTCCGAATGGACGACGTTCAACTTCTTCGGCAGCTGGAACGCGGGGAGCCCGGCGAAGCTGTTGCCGGGCATGAGTCGGGACGGCACCCGTTATCTGACTCCGGACGATCGGGACTTCTTCGCCGTCTACGCGCGCAACGGCGGCTGATCCGACGGCGGCTGAAACCGCTAGGCCGCGAGCAGCGTCTCGAGCTGGCGCTCGAGGCCCGCGGTCCCCACGTCCTGGATCTCCAGGGGCAGGCCGATCCGCTCCGCGGCGCGCTCGGCGGCGGCGCGCGTCGCGGGGGTCGGATGTTGGGCCAGCCAGACCACGCGCGTGTAGTTGCGGAAGTACTCCTCGCGCAGCTCGGGATGGCGATCCAAGCCCAGCTCCCGCACGACCGTGTGCTCAAACGTCCGGGCCAGGAAGTCAGTGAGAAAGTACGTGCCCGGCTGCTCGGCCAACGCCTCGCGCACCTCCTCCCGCGCGAACACGTCGTAGCAGTGCTCACCGGTCAGGCGGCGAATCGCGAAGCGTCTCAGCACCTTGTCGATCGCTCCGTAGCTGCCGCAGTCCCCGTAGGCGACGGCGAGATGGTCGTAGCGCTCGCGCAGGTCCACGATCTCCCGCTCGAGCTCCGGCGCGATCCGATCCGGTCGATTGTGCAGCAGTGCCGGCACCGGGTGGACGTCGATGTCCCAGCCGCGCCGCCGCGCGATCAGGCGCACATCGGCAGCCAGCGCGCCACAGGCGATCACGGCGGCGCTCATCCCGGAAACGCCAGCTGATCGATGAACAGATCGTTGAAGTCCGCGCGGCCGGACAGCTCGACGTACTCGACCTCGCGCAGGATCGAGGCGGCCTCCGCGCGCTCGCGCAACGACAGCGCGGCGATCTTGGCGCCCTCGCCGGCGACATTGCCGGCGGAAACGATCCGTGGCAGCGCCAGCTTGGGCACCAGGCCGATGCGCACAGCGCTGACCGGGGTCAGGAAGGCGCCGAAGCTGCCGGCCAGCAGCACCTGTGAAATGTCCTCCGCCTGGACGCCGAGGTCCTTTACGAGGATCTGCCAGCCGGTGGCGATCGAGGCCTTGGCGAACTGCAGCTCGCGGACATCGCGCTGGGAGAGGAACACTGAGGTGGCCGGGTCCTCTCCTCGCCACTGCAGCACGAACACTCGCTCCTCGCCGATCCTGGTCAGGCGTGTGGCCAGCGCCGGAAACAGCCCGGCCGCCTGCTCGTCGGGAATGAAGCGCCCGGAGTGATCGAGCAGGCCGCTACGTACCAGCTCGGCCACGGCGTCGACGAGTCCGGATCCGCACATTCCGATCGCTTCGGTATCGCCGATCACCTGCAGCGTGAGCGCGTCTCCGTCGACCTTCACGCCTTCGATCGCCCCTTCGGCGGCGCGCATGCCGCACTTGATCTGGGCCGCCTCGAACGCGGGGCCGGCCGGGGCGGCGGTGGCCAGCACCCGTTCGTTCGACCCGAGCGCGATCTCGCTGTTGGTGCCGACGTCGATGAACAACCGCAGCCGCTTGTCGCGGGTCAGCCCGGTGGCGAGCATCCCGGCCACGATGTCCCCGCCGACGTATGCGCCCAGTGAGGGGAACACGAAGGCGGGTGCGCGCGGATGGATCTCGACGCCGAAGTCGGCCGCCGTCGCGGGCGGGAACGTGTGGGTGGCCACCACGAACGGGGCCATCGACAGCGGCTCGGGATCGATGCCGAGCGCGAGCTGCATCATCGTCACGTTGCCGCACACGGTGATCTCGTACACCTCGCGTGCGCCGACCGCACCCTCGACCAGCACCTCGCCGACGAGCTCGGCCATCGTCTCGTGCGCTCGCTCTCGCAACGCTCCCAGTGCGTGGTCGTCCATCATCGTCGCCGAGATCCGCGTGATCACATCGGCGCCGTAGGGCTGCTGGCGGTGGAGCATCGGGCGGACGGCAACCGGCGTCCCGCGGTTGAGATCGATCAGCGTCGCCACGACGGTGGTGGTGCCAAGGTCGAACGCGATCGCGAAGCGGCGCGCGGTCGTGTCCCCGGGCTCGACGTCGATCAGCTCCTCGTCGCAGACGACCGCGGTGACGTCGAAGTTCGACGTGCGCAGGGTCTGGCCGAGCGTTCGCAGCAGGTCCACCGACGTGGTCGGCTCGAGGTCGTCGATTCCGTCGAGCACGCGCTGCAGGTCCGGCCGCTGGTCCTCCATCGTCGGCTCCTCCAGCACCAGATGGCGCTTCTGCACCGAGGGGCGCAGGATCACGTGACGGCCGACCCCGACCATCGCCGCCTTCGGACGCGTCTGCAACGGGGGCACTTCGATCACCAGGTCGGCGCGGGCAGGCGCCCGGCAGGCGAGGCGCCAGCCCTCTCGCCGCTCATCGCCGGTGAACGCCCGCGGGTCCACGCTTGAGACCGGCATCTCGCCGGAGACGATCCTCACCTTGCACTTCTTGCACGTGCCGTGACCGCCGCAGGTCGAATCGATCGCGATGCCGTTCCAGCTCGCGGCGTCGAACACCGGCGTCCCGCTCGGGACGCGGAACTCGGCCCCGTCGGGCAGGAACCGCAGGCGTACCCGGTCGGCGCCGTCGGACGGCTCGGGCTCGAGCTCGCTCGACAACGGCCGGGTGGCCCTACGGGGCGTCGGTGTGCTCACGAGGCAGCCGCGGTCTCCCGCTCGGCCGCCTGCCGGGCGCGATGCGCCGCGATCCAGTTCCCGCCCCACGGATCATGGCCGAGCAGCAGATCGGCGGCGCGCACACTCTGCACGCGCACCTAGGCGGTCGACATGATCGCGCTGGTAAGACCCGCGGCCATGGCCATCGGGAGGAAGGCGGCGTTCAGCACGTGACGCTGCGGCAGTCCGAAGGAAACGTTGGAGGCACCCAGGCACATGTTGACGCCCAGCTCGTCTCGGATCAGGCTGATCGTGGCCAGCGTCGTGGTCACGGCCTCGGTGTCGGCACCCACCGTCATCGCGAGCGGGTCGATCACGATGTCCTCCGGTCCGATCCCGAAGTCGTGTGCGGCGCTGACGATCTTGCGAGCGAAGCCGAGTCGCTGCTGGGGCGTCTCCGGGATTCCGGTCTCGTCGTTGACCAGCGCGATCACCGCCGCGCCGTGGCGTGCCACGAGCGGCAGGATCTCCTGTAGCCGCTCGTCTTCGGCGGTGACCGAGTTGACCAGGGCCCGCCCCTCATAGACCGACAGCCCCGCCTCCAGTGCCTCGATCACCGACGAGTCGATGCAGATCGGCAGATCGACCGCCTCCTGGGCGGCGCGGAGCATCGCCTTGAGCAGCTCGGGCTCGTCCACCAGCGGGATCCCGGCGTTGATGTCGAGCATGTCGGCGCCGGCCTGCGCCTGGGCCAGGGCGTCTGCGGTCACGGTCGAGATGTCCCCGCCGCGCAGCTCTTCGGCGAAGCGCTTGCGCCCGGTGGGATTGATCCGCTCGCCGATGATGCAGAACGGCTGCTCGGCCCCGATGGTGACGGTCCTAGACCGCGACCGAAGCACTGTGTCCATTGGATTCCCTTTCGACTCGGGGCGGGATGCCCAGGCGTTGACAGAGTTTTGCGATGCCCGCGTCCTTGCGGAACGAGATGAAGTGAAGACCCGCGACGCCGGGTTGAGCGAGTGCGTGAGAGGCGAGCTCGTAGGCGATGTCAAAGCATTCGGTTTCGGGATTGGCCGCCTCCTCCACTCGCGCGACGGTCTCGGGCGGGACGTCGATCCCCGGGACGCTGGTGGCCACGAACCGCATCCCGCCGACCGTGCGCAGGATGCAGATCGAGGGGATCAGGGCCAGGTTCTCGCTCAGTCCGGACTCGTGAGCCTCATGCATGAACCGCGCCAGCAGCTCGGGCCGGTAACAGATCTGGAGCTGGAGAAAGCGCGCGCCGGCGGCCGCCTTCTTGGCCGCCCGCCGCACCCGGTACTCCAGTGGCGGCGCGCCGGGGTTCTCGACTGCGCCGACCAGGAAATGCGGGGCAGGGGTGATCGGGCGCCCGGACAGGTACTGGCCGCTCTCGAGCACGCGGGCGACGGAGATCAGCTGGGGTCCGTCGAGGTCGAACACGCGCCGGGCCTCCGGTTCGTCCCCGGCGGTCACGTCATCCCCGGTCAGGCAGCAGATGTTCTCGATCCCGTGCAGCGAGGCGCCCATCAGCTCAGCCTCCAGGGCGAGCCGGTTGCGGTCGCGGCAGGTCAGCTGCATGACCGGCTCCGCGCCCACCGCCATCAGGCCGATCGCCACCGCCAGAGGTGAGACATGGGCGTGGGCCGAGGGGTTGTCGGTTGCGTTGAACGCGTCGACGAACGGGCGCATCGGTTCGAGTTGACGCTGAATCTCCGCGTGACCGCCGCCGTCGATCACCGGCAGCTCGGCTGTGACTACGAACTCGTGGGCGTCGAGCTTGCGCTCAAGTGCCGACATCCGCGCCCGACTCACGGCTTGCTCGCGTGCTCTCCCATCCGGCCGGCACCTGCCGGTCGCGCCCGGTGACCAGGTTGATCCACGACGAGGTCCCCTTCAGCTGATTGTCCACCGGCGGGCGGAGGTGGTCGATGTGATTGCCCCACAGCGGCATCCGCTCCGAGCGCTCGTAGGCCTTCAGCCAGACGCAGCGCATCTCCGGCTTGACTTCGCAGTGCCCGTTGGCTCGGACCCCACCGCAGGGCCCGTTGCGCAGCGTCTTCGGGCAAGTCATCGGGCAGGTCAGGCCAGTCGAATGAAGCACGCACTGGCCGCACATCTGGCAGTCCCAAACCGGACCCTTGACCGCGTGTTCGACCCGCGCGAGGGCGGCTGCGGCGTTCACGCCGGCACCTTCTCCCGGCGCAGCTGGATCAGCTCCTTGGCCTTCTTGACCGCGGATGACGCGTCGGCGGAATAGCCGTCGGCGCCGACCGCGTCGGCGTACTCCTGGGTCACCGGGGCGCCCCCCACCATCACGATCACCTTCTCGCGCAGGCCCGCCTTCTCGAGCGCGTTGATGTTCGCCTTGAACATCGGCATCGTCGTGGTGAGGAAGGCCGAGAACCCGACGACGTCCGGGTTGTGCTCCTCGATCTGGGCCACGAACTTCTCCGGCGGAACGTTCACGCCGAGGTCGATCACCGTGAAGCCGGCGCCCTCGAGCATGATGTTGCAGAGGTTCTTGCCGATGTCGTGAACGTCGCCCTTGACCGTGCCCATCAGGAACGTCCCCACCCGGTTGGCCTCGGTATCGGCCAGCAGCGGGCGGAGGATGTCCAGCGCGCCCTGCATCGCCCGCGCCGCGATCAGCATCTCCGGCACGAAGTAGTCCCCCCGCTCGAAGCGCGCACCGACCTCCTCCAGCGACGGGATCAGCGCCTCGAACAACATCCGCTCAGGCTCCATTCCATCCGCGAGGCCCTGGTTGACGCCGTCCTTGACGGCGGGAGCGTTGCCGACCAGCGTCTCCTCGAACAGCATCTGCAGGATCTCTTCGTGCGTCATGCGGCGTGTTCTCCTTCTTCGCGGTAGCCGAGGCGACGGCTCAGCGCCTGCGCCTCGTCAAGCAGGACCTTTTGCAACTCCAGGATCCGCAGCGGGGTCATCCGGACGGTCGGCCCGGTGATGCTCAGCGCCGCCACCACATCTCCTCGCGCGCCCCGGACGGGAGCCGCCATCGCGGCGAGTCCCGGCTCGAGCTCGTCGACGGCGGTCGCGAATGACGTCCGGCGGATGACCTCCAGCTCTGAGCGCAGCCGGGCTGGATCGGTGATCGTCGCGGGCGCGTGCTTGGTCAGCGGCTGGGCCGGGATCGGCGCGCGGCCGAAGGCCATGAACACTTTTCCCACCGCGGTGCTGTGATAGTCGACGGATCGCCCGAGCCATTGACCGGTGCCGAGGAAGTGACGGCTGTCGACCTGCGCGACGTGCTCGACGCCATGGCGGGCGGGCACCGCGAGGTTGATCGTCTCGCCGGAGGCCTCGGCTAGCACGTCGAGCGTGGGGAGCGAGAGCTCGACGACGTTGCGCTCGAGCATGCTCCGCTCCGCCACGCGGAGGATCGCCGGACCGGGGCGCAGCCGCCCGCGCTGGCCGTCCTGCTCGACGAGTCCGCGGCGCTCGAGGGCGCTGATCAGCCTCGACGCGGTGCTCTTGGGGATCCCCGTCGCGGTGGCGAGCTCAGTGAGCGCCACCGGCTGCTCGCTCTCGAGCACGCGGAGCAGCAGGTCGGCCCCGCGGTCGACCGCCGCAGTTCCATGGCTCGTAGTGGCTTGGAACTCTTGTTCCACGAGCGGTATATTACGGCTCGCGACCGTCAGGTCAAGACCCAACCCCCAGAGGAGGTCAGCTTGTTCGTCAATGGCATGCCGCGCTACGAGATCCTCAGCGAGGACGCGCTGGCCACCCTCGACCGGGGCTGGCGACGGATCGTCTCCGAGCTCGGAATCGAGTTCCTGCTGCCCGAGGCGGTTGAACTGTTTCGCGACGCGGGCCAAATCGTCGAGGAGGAGAACCGGGTTCGCTTCGATCCCGAGTTCATCCTCGAGCAGGTGGCGAAGGCGCCCAGCGAGTTCGAGCTTCAGGCGCGCAACCCGGCCAACACCGCGCACATCGGCGGGCAGAACATGGTCTTTGCGCCCGTCTACGGCTGTCCGTTCATCCGCGAGGGCGACGTCCGCCGCGACGCCAAGATGGCCGACTTCGAGAACCTCGTCAAGCTGGCCCAGTTCTACCCGGAACTCGATTCTCCCGGGGGCACGATCTGCGAGCCCGAGGACCGGCCGCTGGACTCGCGCCACCTCGACATGGTGTACGCGCTGCAGACCCTGTCCGACAAGCCGTACATGGGATCGGTCACCTCCGGGCCCAACGCCGCGGACACGATCCGCATGAGCGAGATCCTGTTCGGCGGCCGCGAGGCAATCGAGCGCGCCCCGGCGTCGATCTCCCTGATCAACGTGAACAGCCCGCTGCGCTACGACGACCGGATGCTGGCGGCGATGTTCGAGTACTGCAAGGCCAACCAGGCGGTGGTGATCACCCCGTTCCTGCTGATGGGTGCGATGTCCCCGGTGTCGCTGCCGGCCACGCTCGTGCAGCAGATGGCCGAGGGGCTGGCCGGAATCGCGCTCGCGCAGCTGATTCGCCCCGGCTGCCCGGTGGTGTTCGGCTCGTTTCTCTCCAACACCGACATGCAGTCCGGCTCGCCCTCATTCGGGACGCCGGAGTCGGGGATCGGGGTGCTCTGCACCGGCCAGATCGCACGACATTTCGGCCTGCCCTGGCGGGGCGGGGGCGCATTGAATGCCGCCCAGACGGTCGACGCGCAGGCCGCCTACGAGTCGCTGATGACCCTGCTGCCGACGTTCCTGGCCGGCGCGGAATTCGTCATGCATTCGGCCGGCTGGCTCGAGGGCGGGCTGGTCTCCTGCTACGAGAAGTTCATCGTCGACGTCGAGCTGCTGAAGGAGCTCCGGCACGAGTTCACTCCGCTGGAGATCGACGAGGCATCGCTCGCGTTCGACGCCCACCTGGAGGTCGGCGCGGGGGGTCACTTCCTGGGCGCGGTGCACACACTCGAGCGCTTCCGCGAGTGCTTCTACCGGCCGATGCTGTCATCGACCGAGAACTTCGACCGCTGGACCAAGAAGGGCGCCCGCAACACGACGGTCCGCGCCGGCGAGATCTGGTGTGAAACGCTCGAGAACTACGAGCAGCCCCCGCTCGACGACGCGATCATGGCTGAGCTCCAGGAGTACGTGGTGCGCCGGCGGGCGGAACTGGGCGACTGAGGTACGGTTGCACGGTGCGCGCGCTCCGCTTCATGGCCGGACCGACGTTCATCTTCGCCGGCGTCATGCACTTCGTGATCCCCAAGGTCTACCGGCGGATCATGCCGTCGTACGTACCGGCGCCGACCGCGATGGTCTATGCCAGCGGGGTGGCCGAGATTGCCGGCGGGGCGGCCCTGATGCGGCGCAGTTCACGCCGGTGGGGCGCGTGGTGGCTGATCGCCACGCTGGTCGCGGTCTTTCCGGCCAACCTGCATATGGCGCTGAACCCCGACGACTATCCGGATATCCCGGGCGGGGCCGTCTCGCTCTGGGCCCGGCTCCCGTTCCAGGCCGTGTTCATCGCCTGGGTCCGCGCGGCCGGGCGAGCGCCGTAGCGCGTCACTCAGATTCCCGGCGCACCCTGTAGCCGGCCTTCTCGAGCGCGGCCACGATCGCGTCGCTGTGCTGCTCTCCGCGGGTCTCCATCGCGATCTCGACCCCTGTCTCTCGCACATGAAGGGAAACCGCCTCACGCACATGGTCGGTGTGCACCACGTTGCCGCCGGCGTCGGCGACCAGCGCGAGCAGCGCGGCCAGACCGCCGGGTCGGTCCGGGATCCGGGTGAACAACCGCAGCCGTCGTCCCGCGGTCGTCTCATGGCGCTGCGCGATCGCCGCCAGCAGCCCGGCGTCGACGTTGCCGCCGGAGAGCACGATCACCGTCGAACCCTCGGCCGCCGGGGTGATCGCGCCGCCGAGCAGCGCTGCGACGCCGACGGCGCCACCGCCCTCGACGACGAGCTTGGCCCGCTCGAGCAGCCACACCATCGCCTCGGCGATCTCGTCCTCGCCGACGACCACCATCCGGTCGACCCAGCGCTCGACCAGCGGCAGCGTGACTTCGCCCGGGCGCTTGATGGCGATCCCGTCGGCGATCGTCGGGCGCGCGGCGAAGGCCACCGGCATGTGCTGCTTGAGCGACTCGGGAAACGCGGCACATGAATCGACCTGCACGCCGATCATCTGGACCTCGGGTCGCTGGGCCTTAACCGCCCCGGCGATGCCTGAGATCAGTCCCCCGCCGCCGACCGGGACTACGATCGTCGCCAGGTCGGGTACGTCCTCCAGCAGCTCGAGCCCGAGCGTCGCCTGGCCGAGGATCACATCGGGGTCGTCGAAGGGATGCACGAACACGGCTCCGGTCTCGTCGGCCCGCTCGCGGGCGGCGGCGACGCAGCCGTCGACCGAGTCGCCTCCCAGGGTCACCACACCCCCGAACGCCTCCACGGCCGCCACCTTGGCCACCGGCGCGTCGCGCGGCATGAACACCTCGCACGGCACCTGCTGGGCCCGCGCCGCGTAGGCCAGCGACTGCCCGTGATTGCCCGCGCTGCCGGCCACCACGCCGGGTGGCTGATCGAGCCGCGAGAGCTTGTGAACGGCGCCGCGGAGCTTGAACGAGCCCGTGCGCTGGAGGTTCTCGGCCTTGAGCAGCACCTGACCACCGCACCGCTCCGACAGGCTACGAGAGCTGAGGACCGGCGTGTGCCGGGTGAGCTGCGCCACGACCTGGCGGGCCGCGCTGGCCTCGCCGGCGGCCAGCCGTGCGGCCACGCTTTCCGCCTGGCTCTGGGGGGAAGGAGAAGTCATGGCAAGCGCCAGTTCGGACGCTTGGCGGGGGCGAGATCCATTGTTAGACTCGTAAACGATGACTCATATATCAGTCGTGTGCAGCTTAGTGGTTCACTTAGGTCAAGCCTGGTTCCGGTGATGAGCACTCAGTCGCCGCCGCCGGTGAGCGGCCACGCCTCGCCCCCGTCGCGGCCCGGCCATCCGCCGCGTGAGCTCCTGGCCGACAGAGCCTACGCCGAGCTCCGCGACCGGCTCGTCACGCTGCGCATTGCCCCCGGAGCCCCAATCGATGAGGACGTCCTGGGGACCGAGCTAAAGATGGGCCGTACCCCGGTCAGGGAGGCGATCAAACGACTCGCCTTGGAGAACCTGGTCACAGTGTTTCCGCGCCGCGGGACGTTCGCCTCGGAGATCAACATCACCGACCTGGCCCATATCTCCGACGTGCGCACGCACCTCGAAGCTCACGCCGCCGCGCGAGCCGCCGAGCGGATCACCGAGCCACAGCGGGCCGAGCTGGAGCAGCTGCTCCGGGAACTCGGAGAGAGCCAGGGCAGCGACGACGTGGAGGCGCTGATGGCCCTCGACGCGCGCGTGCACCGCTTCATCTATCGCTGTGCCGGCAACCCGTACTTGGAGGAGACGCTGGGGCGCTACCTCAACCTGTCGCTGCGGATCTGGCACCTGGTGATCGACCGGCTGCCGCATCTGTTCAATCGCGTGCACGAGCACGACGACGTCCTGCACGCGATCGCCGCCGGCAACGCGACGCGCGCTCGCGAGATCGTGGCCGATCACGTCGGCACGTTCGAGCGCGAGATCCGCGCGGTCCTCTAGTGCACCGTCCGGCCCGCTAAGTGGAGCCACTAAGCCTTGGTCGCCCGTCTGCTGATCTCCTGCGCTGATCGCAGCGGGATCGTCGCCGCCGTGTCCGGGGCGCTCGCCGGGGCCGGCGCCAACATCATCCAGTCCGATCAGTACTCCACCGACCCTGAGGGCGGCCGCTTCTACATGCGCCTCGAGTTCGCCGTGGAGCCGGATGGGCTGGAGCAGTTCCGCACCGAGTTCCCGGCGGTGGCGGAGCGCTTCGAGATGAACTCCCGGCTCTGGCACTCCGGTCAGCGCAAGCGGGTCGCGCTGATGGTCTCGCGGCCCGATCACTGCTTGCTCGATCTGCTGTGGCGCTGGCGGCGGGGAGAGCTCGAGTGCGATATCCCGCTGGTCGTCTCAAACCACGAGGACCTGCGGGCCGACGTGGGGATATTCGGCGTCCGCTACCTTCACGTCCCGGTCCCCCGTGACGCCAAGGGTGCGGCGGAGGCCAGGCTGCTCGAGGTCCTCGGCGGGGGGGAGTACGACCTGATCGTGCTTGCGCGCTACATGCAGATCCTCAGCGCCGACTTCCTCGATCGCGTGGGGGCGCCGGTGATCAACATCCACCACTCGTTCCTACCGGCCTTCGCGGGGGCCAACCCCTACGCCCAGGCTCGGGCACGCGGAGTGAAGCTGATCGGGGCGACCGCGCACTACGTCAACGAGATCCTCGACGCCGGCCCGATCATCGAGCAGGACACCGCGCGGGTCACCCACCGTGCGAGCGCCGAGATGCTCGAGCAGATGGGACGGGACATCGAGCGGACGGTGCTGGCCCGGGCCGTCGCCTGGCATCTCGAGGATCGGGTGCTGGTGGACGGCAGCCGGACGATCGTGTTCACGTAACGCCGAGTCCCGAGCGCGAGCCCAGGTACTCGTCCAGCGGAGCGTCGTAGCCGAGCCGGGTGGAGAGCGCGTGCGCCTGCTCCAGTGCCACCCGCCCGAGCAGCCGCAGCCGCGCAGGTGCCAACCGCAGCGAGGCGCCGGCCGCCGACAGGGCGGCGACCACCTCGCCGTCACGATCGCGGACCGGGGCCGAG
>JBPCMW010000110.1:0-13447 GCA_051001875.1 Solirubrobacteraceae bacterium
GTGGTCGATCTCGCCAGCACTTCCAGCGTCGCGCGCTGGGGCCCAGGCAACTCCAGCGCGGCCGCAGCGTGGTTCACCCCACCAGCCTACCACAACCAGATAGTCCAATAGGAGACGCTACACTAGCTACCCGCGCGTCTGCATGTGCTCGCGCAGCGGGGCGCCGCATGAGCGGCAGAATGAGTCCTCCGAGGAGGCACTCGCGCCACACTCTGGGCACGGTTCTCGGCCAGCGAGGAGGACGTCCCCGCCCGGACCCGCAGTCGCACCGACCACCCAGGGCTCGAGCACCAGATGGCGGCGGAGGTAGATCACGGTCTGGCGGATCACGGCGGCCACCGGCAAGGCCACCAGCGATCCGGCGATCCCGTATAGCTGGTAGCCGATCAGCAGCCCCAGGATGATCAGGATCGGGTTGATCCGCAGGGAGATGCGGAACACCTGCGGAGCAACGATATGGCCCTCGAGCTGCTGCAGCCCGACGAACAGCAATACCACCCAGAGGGCTGAGATCGGGTCGTTGAACAGCGCGACGAGGATCGCCGGCAGCGGCCCGATGATCGGCCCGATGTACGGGATGAACTCCATCAGCCCGTAGAAGATCCCGAAGAACAACCCGTAGTGCTGGCCGTCCGGGAAGATCCCGACCACACCGAAGATCCATAGCGCCACGGACGCGCTGGAGCCCATGATGAGGCTGAACAACAGCTGACCGCGGACATAGCCGAACACTGCCTGCTGGACCAGCAGCTGAAAGTCGTCCTCCGGCGTTCCGTCTCCTGGCGGCATGATCCGCCGGACCAGGTTTCCGATCTCTCGGCCGTACACGAGCAGGTAGATCGACAGCACCAACACGAGCACAAGGTCGAACGAGATCGTCACGATCTGCGTGAGCAGGTCCCGGGAAAACGAGACGATCGCGCTGGAGCGCTTCAGGATCGTCTTCTGGAGCGTCTGCAGCGCCGTCTGGCCCTGCTGCTGGATGTGCACCTTGATCCCTTGGTTGTTCAGCCAGTTCTGAACGCTCGCGAGATCATGGTTGGCCTGCTTGACCAGCTGCGGAACGTCCTTCTGCAGGTGGCTCGCCTGGGTGCTGATCGTGTTGGTCAGAAGCACGCCGACGCCGCCGAGAAGCGCGAAGCCGGACAGGTAGACGGCGAGGATCGACAATCCGCGCGGTACGCCGCGGTGCTCGATCATCTTGACCAACGGGTTTAGGATCAGAGCCACGGTGCTCGCAGCGACCAGGATCAGCAGAACGGCTCCGGCCGCGCGCGCGAGTGCCCACAGGCCGAGCAGGGCGATCGGCAGGAGAACCAGCTGGATCCAGCGCGGGACTACGACTGGGGCGACAGGGACGGCGACCGGGGCCAGCTGGGACTCATCACTGGCCGCTGCATCATCAGCCGCCATCTCCTGCGCAGCGGCGTCCTCTGGCTCGCCGGAACCCGCGCGGTCGTCTGGCGCTCCCCCAGCTCCCCCAGCCACACCCGGGGATGGCCTTCTTCGCCAATGAAGTCTTTCAAGCATGCATATGGAAGTATGGGGGTCGAGACGACGTGAGCGCAGCCGAAGTGGGCATCCTGTTCGTCGGCGACGTCGTCGGCGGGATCGGCCGCAGGACGCTGCTGGCGCTGCTGCCGCAGCTGCGTGAGCGGCTGTCCCCGACGTTCGTCGTGGTCAACGGCGAGAACGCGGCCGGTGGTCTCGGAATCACTCCCAAGATCGCCGACGGCATGTTCGCCGCCGGAGTGGATGTCATCACCCTCGGCAACCACAGCTATCGCCATCGCGAGATCTATCCCTACCTGGATGAACACGAGCGGATCCTGCGACCGGTGAACTTCCTCCGCAGCCAGCCCGGACACGGGACCTGTGTGGTGAGCCGTGACTCCGTCCGGCTCGGGGTGATTTCGGTCTCAGGGAATCTCTTCATGAACGCGGGCCGGCCCGCGTTCAGCGAGGTCGACGCCGCCGTGCACTCGCTGAAGGGCGAGGTGGACCATGTGCTCGTGGACATGCATGCCGAGGCCACCAGCGAGAAGGTGGGAATGGGCTGGCACCTCGACGGTCGGGTCACCGCGGTCCTCGGGACCCACACCCACATCCCGACCGCGGACGCTCGCGTCCTGCCCGGAGGCACCGCGTACATCACGGACGTCGGCATGACCGGTCCGCGCGGGGGAGTGATCGGCGTCAGGCGGGAACAGGCCCTCGAGGCGATGATCACGCGGATGCCGGTCAAGTTCGAAACCTCGGCGGAGGACCCGTGGCTGAACGGCGTCCTGGTGCGGACGAGCGGAAAGCTACGCGCCGCGGCCATCGAGCAGGTACTGGAACCGGCCCCCGGGGTCAGCTAGGAGCAGCTCGTACAGGCCCCACCCACCCCTGCTCAACGGTCCCGCCCGGCAGGTCCTGCGTCGGGCGGCTCCGAGGGTGAGCGAGGAGCAGCGCGAGCATCACCAGCGGGAAGAACCACGGGATGTAGAGATAGAACCAGTGGGATATCCCCAGCTCCAGCGCGATCAGGACGGCCGCGCCCAGTGCCGCCACCTCGCCCAGCCCGCGACGCCGGGGCACGAAGGCCACCGCCAGCGCCAGCGCGGCCGCGGCTCCCTGCACGAGATGCTGTTCGAGGCCAAGGCCGCCCCACAAACCCCACACCGAGAACGGCGACTCACGTCTCGCCTGGTAGGAGATCGAGTCACGCCAGAACGCGCCGAGGTCATGGTGGAGCAGGACGGGCAGCATCACCACACCGTCGGCCAACGCGTAGGCGGCGACGAAGGCTGCGATCGAGCGCTTACGCGGCCAGCTTCCCGTGCCGCGCAGCATCAGTGGCGCCAGCGCCAGTGGCGCGAACTTGGTCAGTCCCGCCCACGCGGCGGCCACTCCGCGAGCCGGGGCCGAGCTTGCGAGCAGGAAGGCCACGACGATCAGCAGTGCGACCAGCGTGTCGTTGCTGTCCGAGCTCAGCGCGTACAGGGTAAACGGGTAGGCGGCCCACCCGTAGGCCATCACGACGCCGGTCGTCGGCCCTCGGGCGCGCCGACCCAGGAGAAACACCCCCAGCAGCGTCAGCAGATCGAACGCGATCGCCGCGGCGTGGGCCGTCGGCAGATCGTCCCAGGTCCCCCGCCAGCCGAACAGCAGACGGAACGGGACGTAGGCGAGATAGTTGGCCGGGCCGTAGGTGTCGCCGTTGGCGTTGTCGTGCGGCCAGCCTCCGTACAGCGGCTTGTCGTGCACGAGCTTGTCAGCGCCGATCACGCCGGCATAGCCCACGTCGATCACGTTGGAGTTGGTCACGTTGAGACCGATCCGGAAACCGACCAGAAACACGATCGCGACGGCCAGCCATGACACGGGCACGATCATCCGCAGCGGCTCGCGCGCACGGCCGCGGCCGAACCCGAGCAGCAGCATGCGGACGAGCAGGTAGAGCAGGAACGGATAGACGAGCGGCACCGAGATCCCGATCTTGGCGTGGTTGAAGAAGGCCAGGGAGATCGAAAAGGCCAACAGCACGGCCAGATCCAGGTGCAGCAGCGTCGGCCGCCGTCGCCATGGCAAAAACGGCGCGGCGAACAGCAGGCACATCGGCATCCAGACGTACCAGGCGTTGACACGCTGGCCAAACGCCCCGGGATAGCCACGGGCCATGGTCCACGCCACCTGGAACCCGGTCCACGCCTCGGTGACCTTCCCGCTGGCATCGTCGACGTAGACCTGCGCGAGTTCCTTCGGGCTGCGTCCCACCGTGAACCAACTCACCTGCCAGCGGCCGGGGCCCTTGGTGTATTCGTAGGGAATCGCGCGGGAGTGGCGCCGAAGCTCAGCGACGATCTTCGGCGCCCGGGCGGCGATTCGCTCCACTCGTGCCGCGGTTAGCCGATAGCCGGCCGGCGGCGTCAGTGCAGATGGGACGAGGACCGGCGTGTTCGGATCGGTGGCCCGGGACGAGACGGTTGGGCCGGCGGCGTTGGCCGCCGGAGTCCAGACGATCGCCAACAGCAGCGCTCCCAAGAGCGCGAGGAGCGTGATCAGCCGCGCGCCTACGCGCGGAAGCTCCAAAGCTTCTGCCCGATGAAGGACAGCGGCGTGCCCGCCACGATGGCCATCGCCTGGGCGAGGACCTTGCTCACACCGCCGCTGTTTACGAGCACGATCAGCACGACGTAGGTGAACGCAAAGGCGACGAGCGAGACGGCGAAGAAGCGGGCGGCCTGGAGGATCGGGTGCTGGTGCTTGGCCGCGAAGGTCCAGTGGCGGTTCAACCAGAAGTTGTTGATGACGGACACCACGAAGGCGACTACCGCCGAGATCCGGTAGTCGATGCTCAGCAGATGCACGCAGCCCGCGAACACCCCGAGGTTGACGACGTACCCGCTCGCGCCGACGGTGGCGAAGCGGATCAGCTGAAGCCAGTTCTGCGTCTGGCGCACGCCATCGCGCAAGCGAACCCGGAATGGAAGCTCTACGGCGCTGGTCAACTCTTCCGACATATCGTGAATGTATCGGTGGGATTTCGGAGCACCCTAAGCTCGCCGGCGGGCTAACCGGTCCCTAATCGGCCTGCGGGTCGGGATCCGCGCCGAAATGCTCCCGGATCATCGGGGCCACGTCGCGCAATGACCACTGCTCGTGAGCGCCACGTGAGCCCGGGCCGGTGCCGCACCACAGCAGCGTGCCCAGCGAGTCCGAGCGGTGCAGGGAGCCGTGGCTGCCGCCCCCCACGTGGTCGGAGCCGCCCCAGTCGACGAACTCATAGCCCGGGGCGGCCGACAGCAGTACGTCGCCAGCCGTGGGGCAGGTGAGCGCCGACCAGATGCGCTCGAGCGCGTCCGGGTAGTCGAGGCTGAGGAAACGTCCGTCCTGCACTTGGGCCGACAGCGTCGCGAGCTCTCCCTCGAGACTCCACCGGCGGCCACGGAGGTCCTCGACATCGCCGCCCGGGGAGAACCGGAGCTCGCCTCGGGCGCTGCGCACGCGGGCTTCGTCGGCGCCACCGTCGCCGCGCCACATGGTCAGATCGACTCCCTCGAGGTCGCTCACGACTTCGACCGCGCGGCCGACCGTCTCCTCGCGACGGTCCGCGTCAAGCGCGTAGACCATCGCCGAGCGCTGCGCCGGGCTGAGCGCAATCTCTCCCGTGGCCGCCCGGGGGCCGCCCGGGGTCGCCACCTCGAAGTCCTCGAATGCGCGGTCGAGACGGATGCGCTCCTCGACGGGCGCCTGCGAGTGATCGGAGCACACGATCACCGCGTGCTGGTCCAGAAACGCGTCCGGGCCTCCCGCGGCGTGCATCAACCGCTCGATCTGCCGATCGGCCGCGGCGATCGAGGTGACCTGAGCATGGGGACCGTTCTTGTGCGAGAACGCGTCGTTGTCCGGCAGCGAAAACAGCAGGAAATCAAACAGGTCGTGCTCGACGAGATAGGCGCCCACGCAGCCCGTGTGCTGGTCGCGAATGCCCGGCATACCCAGCTGGCCTCGGCATCCGGTCTTGCGGCTGGCGTACAGGTCGGCGTAGAACAGCTCCTGCGGACCGTCGATCGTCCGGCGGAACAGGGTCGAAGTGACGATCCGGGCCAGCGCCGTCTCGTTGGCCACCTCGTGCTGATGGCGTCCACGGTAGATCAGGTACGTGGTGCCGGCCGTGCGCACGCCAACGTCGTCAAGTGACTCGAAGACGGTGTCGACGTCGCGGGAAAGGTGTTCGGCGTTCATCCGGTAAACGGTGTCGGTGAGGGAGCGCAGGACCCCGAACTGGCGGCTGGCGGAGAAACTCGAGCCGTATTCAACGTACCGCTGTTCCTCGCGGTGGTACCAGTTCATGCTCGGGATGTGGTGCAGATCCGGCCCTACGCCGGTGGCGATCGATGCCGCGCAGACTGGTGTCACCGACGGGAACGCCGCCACGCAGTCCTCGACGTAGACCCCCTGTTCGCGGATACGGGCCAGCGCGGGCGCGCGTCCGGCAGCGATCGCGCGCTCGAGCATCTCCGGCTTGAGCGCGTCGATCACGACCAGCACGAGCTTCTTGGTCGGCTGGGCGCTCACCTGAGGATCCGCAGCCCCGCGTACTTCTGACCGTCGCGCCGGCGTCCCGCGAGCAGCAGCCAGAGCAGCAGCGCGAGGCCGATCACGCCGACCGGCGGCGCAACCACCGACAGCCCCGCGAGGGCGATGCCGATGGCCTCCGCGTACAACGGCACGGCGGTGGCGGCGCTCCGGTCCAGTCGGGCGCGGACGCGGCCGAACAGCGGCCGCGTGGCGAGAATTCCGATCACCGCGCAGATCACCCCGCCGATGAATCCCGGCCAGACGGGGTAGTGACCGCGGCACAGCGAGCCCGCAAAGAACAGCGCGCCGAGCACCACCGCAGCGGCCCCGATCAGGAGCGCGCCGGGCCCGCCCTCGAGGCGCCCAGCGGCGAGGCGTCGCTCCGCCATCACCAGCAAGATTGCCAGCACGGCCAGGATCAGCAGGAAAGGCCCGCTCTGCAGGAAAGAATAACCCGTGTGCGAGAAGTGGATCTCGACGTTGCCGACGGCGAGCGCGCTGGCGACGAGGGCAGGCAGGAACGGGCGGATTCCCACCGCGGCGGCAATGCCGATCCCCTGGAAGATGTCGAAGACGAGGTGCATCGTGCTGTACCGTGAGGGAGCGTGACGATAGTGCAGAGACGCCGATGAGCCGCGGCTCCGGTGTTGACGGGCGTGGCCCGGGGAGCCGCCGGCCGAGATCCACGGCTCGCGACATCGAACGATACGCGGCCCTGTTCGCCGAGCGAACCAAGGTGATGAAGTCCTCGGCGATGCGGGACCTGATGGCGCTGACCGAGCGCGAGGATGTGATCTCGCTGGCCGGCGGGATGCCTGACACATCCACATTCCCTCCCGACTCCTACGCATCGCTGATGCGGACCGTGGCCGCGGACTCGTGTGCGCGGGCGCTGCAGTACGGGCCGACCGAAGGCCTGATGCTGGTCAAGCGCTGCATCGCCCAGGTCATGCTGGCCGAGGGGATGGAGGTCGATGCCAACGAGGTGCTGGTCACCACCGGCGGCCAGCAGGTGATCGATCTGGTCTGCAAGACCCTTCTTGATCCGGGCGACGTGGTGGTCACCGAAGCCCCCACCTACCCGGGCGCGGTGCCGACCTTCTGCGCCTACCAGGCCGATGTCGTCCAGGTGACGATGGACCGCGACGGAATCCGCATCGACGAGCTCGAGTCGACGCTGGCCGAGCTCGACCGCAGCGGCCGGCGTCCGAAGTTCATCTACACCGTGCCCAATTTCCACAATCCGGCCGGCGTGACGATGTCACTGGAGCGCCGGCGTGAGCTGGTTCGCATTGCCGGGGAACGCGAGCTGCTGGTGCTCGAGGACAACCCCTACGGCCTGCTTCGCTATGAGGGCGACCCACTGCCGACGCTGTACTCCCTCGACGACGAGTTCGTGATCGACGCGAGCACGTTTTCGAAGATCCTGTCTCCGGGCGTCCGTCTCGGGTGGACCGTCGCTCCGGCTCCGGTGCTGGCCAAGATGAACATCGGCAAGCAGGCCTCCGATCTGTGCTCGTCCTCGATCTCGCAGTACTTCGTCAGCGCCTACTTCGACTCAGGCCCCTGGGAGGACTACGTCCGTTCGCTGATCGAGATCTATCGACGGCGGCGGGACGTGATGCTGGACGCGCTGGCCGAGCACTTCCCGCGCGAGGCGCGCTGGACCCACCCCCAGGGCGGCCTGTTCATCTGGGCCACGCTGCCGGAATACATCGACACGACGGACCTGCTGGCGCGAGCCCTGCAGGAGCACGTCGCCTTCGTTCCCGGCCGCGCCGCCTACGTAGATGGCCGCGGTGGCTCGGAGATGCGCCTGAACTTTTCCGGCGTCGACGAGGACGAGATCCGTGAGGGGGTCCGACGGATCGGCGAGGTCGTGCGCGAGCAGGTCGGCCTGTACAGCACGTTGACGGGTGCGGCGCCGCGCAACGCTTCGCGGCGATCGGAGGTGCCGGCGGCCGAGGCGGCGGTGGCCACGCCAGATCCCGAGTTGGCGAAAGTGCTGCAGCTCCCGCGCAAGCGCGCCGGATGAGCCTTGTGGCAGTGCTCAAGGGCGGCCGGTCCCTTGAGCGCCAGGTGTCGCTGAAGTCGGGGGCCAGGGTGCAGGACGCGCTCGAGCGCCTCGGCCACGAGGTGATCGGAATCGATGTCGACGGGGACCTCGTGCAACGTCTGACCACGACCGCACCGGATATCGCCTTCGTCGCATTGCACGGTCGCGACGGCGAGGACGGCACCGTGCAGGAGCTGCTCGAGGCGATGGGGATCCCCTATACGGGCTCGGGTGTGTCCGCGTGCATCCGTGCCGCGGACAAGGTGCTGGCCAAGCACGCGATGCGCGACAGCGGAATTCTCACGCCCGATTTCTTCGCCTTCAACGAGACCGCGTTCAAGGCGCTCGGCGCCGCTCAGGCGCTGCCCGCGATCGAGGAGCGGCTCCGGTTTCCGATCGTGGTGAAGCCTGCCAGTCAGGGGTCGGCGCTCGGGATCAAGTTCGCCCGCACCCCGGCCGATGTCCCGGCGGCGCTCGTGGCGGCGTTCTCCTATGACCGCAAGGTGCTGCTCGAGCGCTACGTCTCCGGGCGCGAGCTGGCGGTTTCGGTGATCGACGAGGACGGCGTGCCGCGGGCGCTTCCGATCGTCGAAGCCGTTCCCCAGGAGGAGAACTTCTACGACTTCGAGAGCCGCTATGAGATCGGGCGCACCCGCTTCGTCTGCCCAGCCGAGCTCGATGACGCGTTGGCCCAGGGCGCCGATGCGCTCGCGCTGTCGGTCTACTCGCTGCTCGGCTGCTCGGGCTTTGCCCGGGTCGACCTGATGCTCGAGCAAGAGACCAAGGAGCTGTACGTGCTCGAGGCGAATCCGATCCCCGGCTTGACCGAGACGAGCCTCCTGCCGCAGGCCGCGGACGCAGCCGGGATAGGCTTTGACGAGCTGATCGGCCGGATCCTCGCCGCAGGACGGCAGCCATGAAGAGAGAGACACAGCAGGAAATCCTTCGGCGCTTCTTCCAGTTGCGTGCCGCGCACACGACGACGATGGCCCCAGCCGTGTTCCACCAGCCGGCCACCGTGTACACCGATCCCGCGCGCTTGACCGCCGAGACCGCGGCGCTGTTCCGTGACCAGCCGCTGGTGGTCGCGCTGAGCGCCGATCTGCCGGCGACCGGGGATTGCCTGGCCCGTGAGGTCGCTGGGGTGCCGGTCCTGTTGATTCGCGGGGAGGACGCTGAGGTGCGGGCGTTCCTCAACATCTGCCGGCATCGCGGCGGTCGCGTGTTCAGCGGCCGGGGGAGGCCGGGGCGAGCCCTGAAGTGCCCGTATCACTCGTGGGCGTATGACCTCAACGGCGAGCTGCTCGGCCAGCCGCTGGCTCGGGACGCGTTCGAGGAGCTCGAGCGCTGCAACTTCGGCCTGATCCCGCTGCCCGTAGCCGAGCGCTTCGGGCTGATCTTCGCGGCGGTCGGAGCTGGTGAGCCACAGGAGATCGACGTCGCAGCCTCGCTGGCGGGACTAGGCCCCGAGCTGGCCGACTACGACTTTGCCGGATGGCATTTTCTGTCGGAGCGGAGCGGCCTGTTCGACGCCAACTGGAAGCTGATCCACGACACGTTTCTCGAGAGCTACCACGTGTTCTCGCTGCACCGCAACACGCTCGCCCCGGACATGCTCTCGACTCCGTTCGTGGGCGAGAATTTCGGCGCGCATACGCGCGGCGCGGTGATGCGCAAGGAGGTGACGAAGCTGCTCGAGCTTCCGGAGAGCGAGTGGGACCTCCGCGCCAACTCCTCAATCGTCTACCTCCTGTTCCCGAGCGTCGCGATCAACCTGCCGATGAGCGGCCACGCCGAGCTGTGGGACATGTACCCGGAGCCCGATGATCCCCATCGCACACGGGTGACGGTTCGGTTCTACGTGCCGCACGCGCCGGCCACCGACGAGGAGCGCGCGTTCTGGGAGGCGAACGTTCGCTTCACCACCAAGGTCGTGTTCGAGGAGGACTTCGGCCAGCAGCAGGACATCCACCGCTCGCTGCGCTCAGGGCTGATGCCCGAGGTGGTCTACGGACGCAACGAACCCGCCCTGATCCATCACCACCAGCAGGTGGAACTCGCGCTCGGCTCGCACGCGATGGACGGGACGGACGCAGCGGCGGCGGTCAGCGACGGCCAAAGCGGTACGTCCACACCCCTCGCCCGAACGTAGCCGCGACCATCAGGTCCGGGTCGCCGGGCGAGAACGTCAGTGAGAACACCGACACCGATGGGAGCCCGCGCCCGAGTACCCCGTAGCGAAGACGACTGACCCTCGTCTTCGAGATGTTGGCGGTCGAGGCGAACACTCCGACCGTGTCCGCGAGGACCAGCTGCCGCCGGTGGAAAGCCACCCAAGCCGCCCCGATGGCCGGAAGGTTGCCGGAGACGTTCGCGAAGCTCCGGCCCGCGTCCTGGGACTCGTAGACGGCGCCGGCATGGGTGGCGACGCCGTCGTTGCCGAGCGCTCCCGGCGGGGCGAACGGTCGCAACGTCGAGCTCCCAAGGGTGACGAACACGTGACGCGGGTTCAGGGGATCGATCGCCGCCGACGTGATGATCCGGTGCGGCAATCCGTTGGCCGCCGCGATGTGCCAGCCGCCGGTGGAGCCGGCCGCCGCAGGCGACGGACCGCCGACGTTGGTGGCGATGCCGGATCCGAACCGTGCGTGGTCCTTGACCGGATCACAGCCACCGCAGTAGCCGGCGTACTCGGCGGCGCCTTGCACGGCCACGGCGGACATCTGATTCTCGGCGTCTGCGGGCGGGTCGGACACGGCGTTCGGGTCGCCCGGATGCTTCCGGGTCCCAAGATCGAACACCGGCTTCCAATCCGTGGCCGGGTCGACCGTGAGCCCGTTGCTCGCCATCGCGGTGCTCGGTCCGGAGGTGGTGTCGACCACCTGGCGCCCACCGGTCACGAGATGCTTCGCATTCAGCGGATCCATTGCGAGCGGGGTGTAGAAGGACGGGTTGGTGACGGCGCCCGACGACGCGTTGCGCCAGCTGTGGCCGCCGTCGGTGGTCACGAACACCACCCCGCCCGGGAGCGTGCTGTACGCGACCTTGCTGTTGGCAGGATCGACAGCCGTGAACACACCGTCCCCGCCGAGCGTCTCGAACTGGCGCCTGTCGGGTGTGATCTTGACGTTGCCGTTGTCCTGGAGGCCGGCGTAGATGGTGCCGTCCCGGGCGATCGAGACGCCGTAGGGCTCCAGTGTCTGCAGCCCGGTCTGCGACCCGCGACCGAAGCCTCCGACCGAGAGCTCCCGCCCGGAGCCGACGTGCTGCCGGTAGACGCCGCCGTCGTTGCCGATCAACAGAGTCGTCCCACCCTGGGCGTCGGGAATGAAGATCCCTGCGTGCTGATCCGGGTGAACCGCGGATACGGTGTTCTGGGGAAGGGTCTGGCAGACCAGCTGCTGGAGCAGCACGAGGATGCAGTCGGGCGACTGGTTGCCGTTGTACTGGGTCAGCGCGTGGAACAGCTCAAACCCGGTCGCGGGCGAGCTGGTCGAACTGGTCTGCCACAGCTCCTCGAGGCCGCTGAGAACCCGGGTCGGCGCTCCGGCCGAGGACCGGGTCGGGTCCGGCTGGATCCACTCGTTGTACCAAGCCTGGATCCCGGGTCCGTAGGAACCGAGCAGCTCGTAACCGGGGTCCGAGGTCTGGCGCGAGCCATTGAGCGGAAGCTCGAAACCGTGGTAGTCGGACATCTCTGTCCATGTCCGGCCGAAGTCGGCGGACACGTAGACGCCGTTGAGTACGGTTGCCGTCCGCGTGAGGTCGAGGCCCAGCCCGAGCGGATCGGGCAGGCTCGGAATGTCGAGGCCCTCGAGCTTCTGGGTGTTGAACAGCTTGACGTCCTGGACCTCGGCATAGACGTAGCCGTGGTTCTGGTCCGGACCGCTCGCGGCGCCCAGTGCCACGCGCCCGATCCGGTCCGGCGCCGCAAACCCGGGAGCCGCGAGCCGCTGGAACGAGCCAGGCCTCCCGGTGGCCGAGCTGTATAGCCCATTGGCCGGGGACTGCGGACTTCCGTCGGCGTTGGCGGCGGCGCCGGCCCGCCATCCGACCGCAGCCAGTACGGCCCCGCCACGATGGCCAAAGTGGTCAGCCGACTGCACGACGACGTCGGTCACCATGTTGGCGAGGAAGCAGTCCGTGCGCAGCGAAACGCCGGCGCAGCGGCCGGTCGGCAGCCGCACGTTCTGAAAGCTGCGTCCGCCATCGGCGGAGCGGTAGAGCCCGAATCCCGTCGCCACATAGACCACGCCCGGCTGGGAGGAGTCGGGGGCAACCTTGAACGACAGGGCCCCGGCAGGGATTCCGCGGGCGCGGTGCCAGCTCCGGCCATCGTCGCTGCTGTAGAAAATCCCAAGCCCCCCGTAGGTGTAGCCTCCGAACGCGTTGTCACCGGTGGCCGCGATGATCGTGCCACCCCGGGCGCTCGAGTAGCCGACCGCACCCGTGATCTGGGTGGGCAGTCCCGCGCCGATCGAGCGCCAGCTGGCTCCGAGATCGTCGGACTCCCAGACGCCGCCCTGCGAGGCGGCCGCGAACACGCGCTGGTGGGCCTTGTCATACGCGAACGAACTCACCCGGCCGGACAGGTTGCCGTAGCCACTGCTCGCGCTGATCGGATACTGCGGCGAGTCGGCGACCAGCGGGCCATCGGCAGCCGGCCGCCAAACCGCTCGGCCGCCGGGCACCTTCGGGCCACGCTTGAGCATCCGCCTGCGGGCGGCGATCGCGGCCACGTACTGACCCGGGGAGGCACCGAGCCGAGCGGTCAGAGCCGCGTCGAAGTTGGCTGCGTCGACCGCGTCCGCGGAATGGACGCAAGCGGGGTTGACATCCGCGGCGATCGGGGCGGCGGCGCGGCGGCGGGTGGGTGTGCGCGGCGGCTTCTGGATGGGCGGGGATGCGTGGTCGGCGGTTCCGGGCCCGCGCGGTTGCGGACAAGCTGCCGCCGAGGGCTCGCTGCGCGGCGCCTGGGAACCCGACCCCAAGCCGAGGGGGAAGACGCCGCCGAGCGCGAGCAGCGTGAGGGCAACGGCCAGGGCCACAACGGCGAGTGGCTCACGTACGCGACTCCGCATCGGCGCCTCCATGCACCGGATTCTAGGGTTCTCGCGAACGGGGGAACAGCTGCAACCGATTTGTCACGGTTGCCGGGCGCCGGCGCATCCTGCCGCGCAGCCGGGCGTCCGGAAGCGGCTAAGGAACCGTCTGTAAATTAGGTGCAGGGTTGTGGGTGTGGGTGTAGAACACCGGAGGCATGGGTGATGCTGAGGCGGCGATAGCGCAGCGCTACCGGTTGATGTCTGCTGAGCTGAATGAGCG
>JBPCMW010000111.1:0-3529 GCA_051001875.1 Solirubrobacteraceae bacterium
GCTCTGGCCCGGGCCGACGTGCTGGAGCCGGGATCCGTTCTCACCTTCGTGCATCCGGTGGTCCGAACCGCGGTCTATCAGGATCTCTCGGCCGAGCAGCGGGCCATCGCCCACGGCCGAGCTGCCCGTCGGCTCGCCGAGCGGGGCGCTCCCGCCGATCGGGTTGCCGCCCACGTGCTGCTGGCCCCAACCGGGGCGTCCTGGGCTGTGCCGGTCTTGCGCGATGCCGCCGGGCGAGCGGCCGCCCTGGGCGCGCCGGCAGCGGCGGCCTCCTACCTGGAGCGGGCGCTGGACGAGATCGGTCCGGGCCCGGAGCGCGTGGGCATTCTGATCGAGCTCGGTCGCGCCGGGCTCGCGGCCGACCACCCCTCGGCGCTGGGTCACCTGCGCCAAGCCGTCACGTCGGCCGAGAACCCGTCTCAACGCACGACCGCGGCCGTCGCCCTGGCTCGGGCGCTGCGCTACGGCGGAGAAGGATCACAGGCCATCGACGTACTGGAGTGCGCCGCCCGCAAAGTGGACTCTGCCGCCAGCGAACTCACCGAGTCACTCGATGTCGAGCTGCTCGCCTGCACGGCAATGAGCGCCTCCGCTCGGCTTCGCCTCGCCGACTGGCTGGCCCGGCGGCTGGCCGAGCCACGGCATCCGGCGCGAACGGCGTGGGAGCATCTGTCGCTCGCCGCACTGGCGCTCGACGCAGGTTTGAGCGGCCAGCCGGGTGGCCGCGCGCAAGACCTGGCCACTCGCGCCGTTGCCGGCGCCGAGCTGATCACCGACTCCGGAGTGCGAAACCAGGTGACGGCGATGGCCGGCCTGGCCTACCTTCTCGTTGACCGCTTCGATCGTGCCGCGTCACTGTTCGAAGCGCTCGCGCGGACGAGCGCACAGCTCGTGCTTGCCGGTACTCATACCGGCACGCTTGCCCGGCGGGCCAGCCTGCACCTGCGCTGCGGGCGTCTCTCGGAGGCGCAGGCCGACGCCACACGCGCGCTGGAGCTGGGAAGCGAGGTGCAAGGGGCGCGGTCCCTGTTGCCTCGGGCGGCGTCGGTCCTGGTATCGGTGGCCGCCGAGCAGGGGACGTCGCCGCCCAGCTGGGTCCTCGCGGCGGAGATCGACGCCGACAGCCTGCACACCCGTCTGCTGATGCACAGCCGGGGCGAGCTTCTCCTGGCCCAGGGCCAACTCCGTGCCGCGGTGGCAGGGCTGCTTGCCTACGGGGAGCGTAACCGCCTGCTCGGCTGGGGCGGTCCCGCCACGCCGTGGCGCTCCCAAGCGGCGCTAGCGCTCCAGCGGCTCGGCGAGCGCGACCGGGCCCACGAGCTCGTCAGCGACGAGCTGGCACTGGCCCGCCGTCAAGGCGCCGCCCGCGCCACCGGCGTCGCCCTGCGAGCCGCCGGGTTGCTGGCCGAGGGCAGCCAGCGAGAGCGCCTCCTCGGCCAGGCGGTTGACGTGCTGGCAGGCTCCGGCGCGGTGCTCGAACGTGCCCGGGCGTTGGTCAGCCTCGGGATCGAGCTTCGTCATCGCGGAACGGGCAGGAGCTCCCGTGACGTCTTGCGCCAGGGACACGACCTCGCCTTGGGTTGTCAGGCAACTCGTCTGGCTCAGTTGGCTCAGACGGAGCTACGTCTGGCGGGTGGCCGCCCGAGACGGGCGGCGCTCACCGGTCCCCAATCGCTGACCGCCGGTGAACGTCGGGTGGCGGACCTCGTTGTCGACGGCATGTCCAACCGGCAGGTGGCCCAGTCCCTCTTCCTCACCGAGAAAACGGTGGAGACCCACCTCGGTCACGTCTACGCAAAGCTTGGGATCAGCTCGCGACGAAGCCTGGCCGCGGCAGTCGCGAGCACCGCTTCTGGAGCCATCGAGGCCGACGAGCTGGCTTGATCTGGTTGCATCGGCGCGGCTGGTGACCCCTCGACTCCACACCGGATGTGGCGAGCGGGCCCGCGCAGGCCTGGGCGCCGCGGAGGCCGTGGTTCAGCCCTGCGGCTCGTCTGACCTCGGGATATTTCTAGACTCGGTTTGATGAGCGGATCTTCGTCATCCTCGGGTCGGTCCTCGGTGCTCGCCACCGATGCGGCTCGCGAACAGGTCGTCGAGGAGTTTCGCATCGCGGCCAGCAATGGACAGCTTGGCGTCGCTGAGCTGGAAGAGCGAATTGAGCGGACTTACCGGGCGAGAACGAACGGGGAGCTCGAGGCCGAGGTCGACGACCTGGACACGGCGCTGGACGCATCGCCTCTGATCCTGCAGCCGGGGATGGGCAAGCTCAAGTAGACCGGACGCTGGACGGTGCCGCGTCACATCGACGCGTCTTGCCGGATCTTCAGCATCGAGATCGACTTCACCGAAGCTACCTGCCCGCACCGCGAGGTCACCGTCTCAGCGAGCTGCGGGGCCGGGAACATCGTCGAGGCGCGTCCGGCTTGGGGGGACCGGTTGCCCGGTTGCTGATGTGCCCCGTGTTGACACTCGATCCGTCCACCTCGACAGCCCATCCACGCGGGACGATCATGCCGGCACGGAGGGTCAAGCGCGCCCGGCGCTCAAGGCGCGCGGTGGTCAGGGGCGAGGTTGTCCGCGCCGGCGGAGCGCTCAGCGAGCCAGCGCGCAGAGGCTTTGTGCTCCCAGGCGTCGGTGAGCAGCTCGGCGAGCAGATCGCCGCTGGCGGCGACGAGGTCGACCTGGACGGCCGCCAGCCGCTGACCCCACCAGAACTCCGCGCACGCTTCGGGGTGAGCTTGAACGGCGGTCAGGATGCCCGCCTGGTCGAGCATTACGTTGGCGTGTTCGAGGTCCCAGAGGGTTGCGAAGATCTTGCCGCCCACGCGGAACGATGGGCGTCCGTGGTGGTCTTGCTCGACCGCTCCGGGCAGGGCAAGCGAGATCGATCGGACGGTTGGGGCGTCGCTCATGGTCGGGCCGGACGGGTTGCTGGTGGGTTCATCGCTCGCAACGGTCCCTTCGCTCGAAGTCGTGGGCGGGACGCTAGGTGCTCGGACTGATCACGTCTTGGATTTTTGGGATCTGATCACCGATGATCCCGCCGCCGGGAATCCGGCGTCCGAGGAAGTCCAACGGCGTGGCGCCCGCCAACTCTGCTACGCCGTGGATCTTGTCGTGAAGGCTGCGCGCGCTCATGTCCCAGGCGATGGTCGTGACGAAGCGCGCCCCGCCTCGGCCAGGGCCAGCAACACGCCGGGGACCACGAACTCAACCGCGGTGAGGACGTCCTGGAACCAGTGCGGACGCCCGGTACGGGCTACCGAGATCAGCCGGCCGATCCCGCCGGCCACCATGAGCCCGGAGAGGACACGGACGTCAGCGGCCGCGATCGGGCGCCGCGCAGCGCGCATCCAGGCCGCGCCGTAGCCAGCGAAGATCGCCGCGTAGAACCGCTCACGGGAATCAACCGTCGCATCAGCGGCGTCCTCACCCGGCACCGACGCGCTGCCCAACAGAAAGTGGTACGTGCCGATGCCGATGCAGGCCACGCCGGTGGCCGAGGTGAGGGTACGCAGTTGTCGGG
>JBPCMW010000112.1:0-28755 GCA_051001875.1 Solirubrobacteraceae bacterium
CCTCCTCCACCCCGCGCGCGACCGCGCCGGCCGGCTCGCCGCGGTTCTCGAGTGGGAACGCCAGCTCGGCCCGGACCGTGCAGAGCACGATCTACATCTCGGGATCCTGGAACAGCGTGCCCACCGCCCGGGCCAGCTCCCCGGGACCGTGATCGTGGGTGTCCATCCCGGCCACACTCGCGTGACCCGAGAAATCGCCGCCGTAAAAATGGGGCACCAACCCGCTGGCCGCTCGGAGCAGGGTCGACTTCCCCGATCCGGAGGCGCCGGCGATGACTACGAGTTCGCCCGGATCGAGCGTCAGCGAGACGTCCGTCAGCGCCGGGCCGGCGGCCCGCGGGTAGCTGTAGCTGACCCGGTCGAGCTCGAGCACGCTCACCCGTCGATCCCCCGTCGGTCAGCGAACGGGAGCAGGGCCAGCGCCGGCAGCGCGAGCGCCACCGTGATCACCCCGAGGTCGATCGGCGTGTGCAGCGTCGGATAGGCCTGGAGCGGGACCAGGTCGCTGAGGCGGGCGCCCGCGGCCAGCGCCACCAACCCGATCGCCGCGGCGCCGAATGCGAGGTCGTGGCGGCTGTAGGGCCGGTGCATCCGTGGCGGGCGACGCGCGGCCCCGTAGCCGCGGACCTCGAGCGCCGCCGCGACATCGAGCGCACGGTCGAGCACGCCGGCGCTGGCGGCCCGCATCAGGGCCACGCGAGACGGGGGCGCCCCCGGTCGGCAGCGTTGCGCATCGGCCAGCCGGTGGGAGTCGCGGAGCAGCACCGGCACCATCCGGGTGGCCAGCGCCGCGGTCAGCGCAGAGCGAAACGACACGCGGCGAAACAGTCGCAGCACCTCGTCGGGATCGATCGCGGCCGTGTAGAGCGCTCCGCACAGGATCAGCGCGACGGCTCGCAACCCGAGGACTCCCCCATAGACCGTTGCCTCGAGGGTTACGTCCGTATGGCCGAGGACGGGCAAGTCGCCGAGGCGCAGGATCACCGTCAGCCCGTCACGGGTGACGAGCGCGTTGACGACCACGATCAGCACGGCCAGCGGCGCGGACAGCAGCACCGCGCGCCGCATCTGCGGCCACACCTCAGCCGCCGTCCCCGCCCCGAGCAGCGCCGCGATCACGCCCGCCAGGGCGAGCGGGTTGGACCACAGCAGCGCCGCACCGGCGAGGGCCAGGCAGTAGAGACAGCCGGCTCCGGCTCGCGCGGCATGCAGCGGCGTGGGCCGACGGCGGTAGCTCACGCGCCTCCCTGTACCGGGACGGGCACGTCGGTGCGGCCCTGGACGGCGAGCGCAAAGCGGTCGCGCAGGCGGGCGGGAGTCAGCGCTGCGGCCGCGGCGCCGACGCCCGCTGCGTCGGTGCCGGTGACCAGCCATACCGGCTCTGAGACCTTGTCACGCGTCGCGGCCACCAGCCCGGCGCCGGCGCCGAGGGTGCGCGCCACGTGTCCTGCCGGGTCGAGCAGTTGCAGGGAGCTTCCCGCCGCGCCGGTGAACCTGGCGTAGACGCCGCTGCGGCCGGGGCCGCGGGCGATCAGCCCGGCTGCCAGCAACGCGTGCACCTGCGACCAGGCGCCGACGACCACCCCGAGTGAATCGGTGCCCGAGCCGGTTCCGAGGAGCTGGCTGGCCACCGGGACCCCGACCGCCTTCAGGGCCGCGGAGGCGCGCGCGCAGGCGCTCGCCGCGCCGGGGGCGCATTCGACCACGGTCGGCAGCCGCTTGCCGCCGATCCCGTGCAGGAACGGCTCAGGGAACGAGCCGACGACGGCCGGGACCGAGTCGGTGACCGACCAGTCGTGCAGGTCCCACCAGATCCGGTCACCGCGGTGAACGCTCGTGGTCGCCGCGCCCTGTCCGGCCTCGATCCCGTTGACGTAGTAGAACCAGTCGCGGTGCGACGAGTCGCCGGCGTGGCCCGCGACCGATTGCACAAAGCAGCCGCCGTAGCGCGTCTGCACCCGGAACGGGCGCTCGAGCATCCGCATCACGGTTTCCGACCCCGGCGCGTGGCGCTCGGTGGTCGCCCCCAGCGGTTGCTCGCCGAACGCGCGGGTGACGGTCAGGCTGACCTGTCCGGTACCCGCGCCGGGACCGAACCCGCACCCGGCGAGCGCCATCGCGGCGGCCGCGCTCACCAGCCACACGCCCGCGCGCTTCACCGCACCTGCGCCTGAATCGCGAACGACGGCACCAGGCCGGATTTGACGGCGGTGATGGCGTAGCGGCCGGGTTGCCCCGGGGCGGTCAGCGTCGCGACCCCACCGGTCCCGCTCGTCACGACCTCCCCGCCTAGACGGACGGTGGCGCCGCTCGCCGGCCGCGCATGCCCGTTGTCGTCGTAGCCCACCACGGTCACCGTGAAGACCGCGCCGGGGGCGGGTACCGCCGACGATGTCCGCTTGAGCGCCAGCGTGCGCTGACACGCCGTGGCGCGCACGCACCAGAACCACAGCAGCTGCGCGCCGTCTCGCAGACGCTGGCCGGGGTCCCCGGCGCCGAACGACGGAGAAACCGGGCCGACCTTGTACTGCCAGCCGGCGATGCCGTGGTTGCGGTCGGGACCGATCCTGGTCACGAACAGAGCGGACGGATCACAGCCCCCGGCGTCGGTCACGCCCAAGGACAGTCGCTCCGCCAGCAGCCCGGCGAGCGGCGTCCCGGACGGGACCGAGCAGCGGCGGGCGCCGATTCGGATCGTCCCCGACCGCAGTTGCGCGCTGCGCGCGCTCAACAGCGTGCGGCTGCGGCCGACGACCATCAGCTTGATTGCGGGTGCGGCGCGTGTCGCCACGGCTTGGTGCGCGGGCGCCGGGGCGGCGATCGCCACGGCGGCCCCCGCGACGGCGAAAAGCGCCGTCGCGAGAGCCCTGGAGGCGAGCGGCCGCATCACCAGTGGGTCTCGCCGGAACGTCGCGCCTGAAAGGGCGAGGTCCGGGGGCCGCTGGCCGAGGACGCAGGAATCGACACGTGGCCCAGCCACGTGAGATTCCGAGGACAATGGCCAGTGGCCATCCGGGGCCGCCATTTCGGGTGGGACGTTGCGGTGTGGCCCACTACTTCCCCAGGACGGTGAAGTCGACCCGGGAGACGCCCTTGACCAGCCTGGTCCGGCGCCCGCTGCCATCGCGGGCAATCACTTGGAGCCGGTAGACCCCCGACTTGAGCGCGGCCGGCAACAGGTAGGACCAGGCCTCGTCGGCTCCGACCGAGAACGCTGGCGCGCCCGCCGAGCACTTGGCCGTGCGCCAGCGGCCGCGCGCCGCGTCGTACACCGAGCAGCGGCCATGGGTTGCCCGGCGAGCCAGGCTGAGGCTGACGTCGGTCAAGCCGGACGGATCCGGCCCGGCCGTCCCGCGGAGCTCACGAGGGCCGTGCGAGAAAACCTGCTGCTCGGCGATCCCGATTACGTGTACGGCCGGCCCGTTCAGCCCCGACGTGCCGCAGTCCGACGCGTGACTTGCGTACACGCAGACGTACACCGGGTCAGACGGCGTGGCGCCGGACTTCACCGCCTGCACGGCGATGATCCCGGTCCTGCGCGGGATCACCGTCGCCCTACCGGCCGGGCCCGTTACCCCTGCCACCCCGGCGCCGCTGACCGCCGCTCCGGCGAGCGCCTTGCCGTGACCGGCGCCGTCAAGCTGGTTCACCGACACTGTCACCGGGCGTCCACGCCGGGTGCTCGCGGGCGCGCTCAGCGCCAACGGGTTGTTCGAGCAGTTGAAGTTGGCGTCGGATTGGCAGTCGAACCACAGCACGTGGTCGCCGGTGTGGAGGTGCGTCGAGCAACCGCCGGTCTGGGAGCTGCGGCCGTTCACCCACAAAGTCCAGAAGTTGTTCCCGGTCGGCGTCTCGCCGAGGATCGAGCCGACGAGATAGTCCTTGAACGAGGCGCTGTAGGAGCCGCTCCAGTTGCCGGCCGTCCCCTGATCGAGCGCGCCGGCGGCGGTTGCCCCAGAGCACGCCTTGCCCTTGATGGTGGTCGCGCTGGTGGTGTGGATCAGCGTCTGCGGGAGCAGCGTTGCGCCGGCGCCCTCCACCCTGACATAGGCGGACGGCGTGGTCGATGCCACGGCCGCCGGGGCCATTGAGGATGCGAGGAACGCGAACGAGAGCAAGGCTCCAGTCATGGAGCCGGTGAGAATTCGATGCAAGAGGGCCACCCCTTTCCGCGAGGGCGTATTGGCTTGGCGGTCGGAGGCTGGTCTCCTGGCTTACGGGCCTACCGACCGCGCCTTCCCGGTGGTCGAATCCACCAGTGGCTTGCCTGCGGCCGGCGTCCCCGATCACAGTGGCGGGTCCACACCGGAATCACACCGGTTTCCCATTTCCACCGACCTTGAACTGGGCCATCGTACCGCGATCGACCCCGTGGCAGGACGTAGACTGAGCACGCAGCGATGACCGTCAACCTGACCCGCATCTACACCCGTCTTGGCGACGGCGGTGAGACGCACCTCGGCGACATGAGCCGCGTCCCCAAGACGCATCCGCGGATCGAGGCCTATGGCACGGTCGACGAGCTCAACGCACAGATCGGCCTGACACTGACCGTGGAAGGACTGCCGACCAGTTACGACCCGTGGCTGCGGCGAATCCAGAACGACCTGTTCGACGTCGGTGCCGACATCTCGGCGCCGGAGGACCCCGAACGGGAGCGGCTGCGCGTGCTGCCCGAGCAGACAGGGTGGCTCGAGGCACGCTGTGACGAGGTCAATGCCACGCTTAAGCCGCTGCGGTCGTTCGTGTTGCCCGGTGGCACCGCGGCCGCCGCGCATCTGCACGTCTGCCGCACCGTGTGCCGGCGCGCCGAGCGACTGGCCATCGCGTGCGGCGACGCGGTCAACGCCGAGGTCATCCGTTACCTGAACCGCCTTTCGGATCTGCTGTTCATCCTCAGCCGCGGCGCCAACGACGGCGAGGAACCACTGTGGGAGCCCGGCCGCTACCGGTAGGCATCCGCAGCCGGCAGGAGCCCGGGGTCAGCGCCGCAGCACAAGCGTCACGCCCGTGGCCACCGCCATCGCCGCAGCGGCAATCGCCGCCGCGCCGACGACGAAAGTGTGGTGGAGCCGTGCATAGCTGACCACCTCGTGCGGGCGGGCGATCACGACCACCAGCGCCAGCAGCAGCGCTCCGGCGAGCGCGAGCGCGGGCGGTCCGAGCGTTTCCTGGAGCGAGAGGCGAACCGGTTTTTCACCCGCCGCGGGATTGCGACGCCGCGAGTCGGCGACGAACACCGCCGCCATCCCGACCAGCGACCACGTCGCGGCGACGAGGAAGCCGCCGATCACGTCGCTCGGGTAGTGCCACTGCAGCGACAGGAACGAGTAGCTCACCGCGACCGCAAACGCCGCTCCGAGAGCCGAGGCCAGAGGCCGCAGGCGCGCCGGGGCGGCCAGCACACAACACAGCGCCAGGGCCATCGCCGCTGTGGCGTGGCCGCTGGGCCAGGACGCCGGGGAAACGGTCTTGTGGCCGGCGAGCAGCCCGGCGGCGCGAGGCGTAGCCAGCAGCGGCTTGAGCAGTTGCGTGGTCACGTTGGCCCCGAGCAGAATCCCGCCGATGGTGATCGCCGCCCAGATCCGCCGCCGCGCGAGCGCCACGCCGAACGGCAGCGCGGCCAGGTAGACGTACGGCGTCGGGTTGCAAAGCTCGGCGATGAAGGTGGCCACCGAACCCAGACGAGGGTGCTGGCCGAGGGTGCCAAATCCGCTGTAAATCGACTGATCCGCGCGTTCGGCGATCCCGAGGTGAAACGCCAGGAACCACGTGATGATCAGCAGCGCGACTCCGAATGCCGCGCCCGATAGAGCGAGCACGGCGCGCCTGGGCATGTCTCCAGGCTAGGCGGATGCCTGACCCGCCGATAAAGACGGCGCGGCAGCGCTACTGCGGCGCGGGTGATGCTTTGCGGCTGATCCTGATCTCCGGCGCGAGCCCGGTGCGGCGGAGGTGCTCGTAGTGCTCGACGTCCTCGGGCGAGGCCACCTCGACCTTCACGTCGGCCGCGAGCTCGAACTTGCCGGACTCGTACAGCAGTTCCTGGTAGCGGGGAACGCCGGCCGGGCGGCCCTCGACGTCGATGTCGTGGACGCCGCAGCGCAAGGTCCAGCGCTGCGCGCGCACCAGCTTCTCCGCGCTCAGCTTGACCGCGACGGTGTCGGCGCCGGCCTCCCCTTCGGCCCCGGTGTCCATCCTCAGCCGCGCGTGCACGCCCGACAGGGCGCGCGCCAGACGGTCGAGGTTGCGGCCGTACGGCGCGGGCACGATCGACACCGGGCCGCGCGCGCCTGACTCTCCGCGCACGGCTCTGGCGACCGGGCCGACGAGCACAAACTCCACGCGGCTGGCCTGCAACCAGCGCAGGACGGCGATCCAGTTCTCGTCGAGATGCTCGAATCCGTGGGTGGGCTTGGTCGGTCCTGGCTCGATGCGGGGCGGGCGGTGTCTGAGGAGCATGCTCCTGCGATTCGCCCCGAGCCACCGGACTCCTTCAACGCGAGCTCAGATCGCCAACGGATGGAAGCGCCATCGGCGCGTCACACGCGTCTGACTCTCGCCTACGCTGCCGCCTGATCCCCCTGCCGGCGCTCGTCGGGCACCGACTCGATGATCACCCGGCAGGGACGCTCGCGCAGCACGGTCTCGAGTGCCCGGCCGAACCCGCTGCCGCTGCGCGGCATCGGCATGACGATGGCACCGGCGCGCATCTCCTTGGCCTCGTCGACGATGCGCCGGCCGGTCTGACCGGCCCGCACCTTCTCGTAGTGGCCGGTCACGCGGCGGCCGACCTGCACCTTGGCCTCCTCGATCACCGACGCGGCGGCGGCCTCCTGCTCGGGCAGCACGACGTCGATCGGGCTGCTGGCGGGGACGGAGATGGTCACCAGCACGTGGATGCCGCGCCGCCGGCCCGCGGCCATCCTCGCCGCGGTGGCCATCACCTCAGGCGAGTACCCGCGCTCGCTGAAGGCGACTAGCACCGAGTCGTACTCAGCCTCGGTCTCCGTCGCCGGGCCGGTTATCTCCACCTTGTGCGTCGTGGTCAGATCCAACCCCTGGCGGTGGCGGTAGACGACGAACACGGCCACTCCGATGGTCAGCCAGCCCACGCCCGCGGCCGCCACCACGACGTGCAGCGCGGTCACGGTCACGAAGGCCAGAAACGTGCCGAAGCCCCCGAGCACGGCGAACAGCGGCAGCTCGCGCCCGGCGACACGCAGCGTGCCCGGCCCTCGGTAGGGGCGCCTGGCATCCGGCTTGGTCAGCCGCAGTCGGATCACCGACACGTGCGCGATGGTGAACGACAGCATTGCCCCGAACGCGTACATGTTGCCCAGAAAGTCGGCCTGGCCTGGAATCAGGGTCAGGCAGGCGCTCCCGCCGAAGGCCACGATCCCGATCCAGGGCGTGCGAAAGCGAGGATGCAGCCGGCGCAAGCCATCCGGAACCTGGCGGTGCAGGCCCATCGAGTACACCAGCCGCGACACCCCGATGATCCCCGCGTTGGTGGCGATGAACAGGATCGTGGCGGCGAGGAGCCCGACGTAGATCTCCCCGGCATGCTGAAACGCCCCCAGATGGAGATGCTTGACGATCCCCAGCACGGGATCGCCGGCGAAACCCCCCTTGGACTCCGGCAGTCCCAGCAGCGTCTGGCAGTGGCCGCCCTTGCACGTCACCGGCAGCGCCGAGAGCGCCACCGCGGGCAGCAAGGCATAAATCGCGAACACCGCGATGACCACACGGTTGATCGCGGCGGGGATCGTCTTGGCCTCGTCCTTGGCCTCCTCGGCCATGTTCGAGATCGTCTCGATCCCCGTGTAGGCGATCATCCCGATCGGGATCGCCACCAGGAAGTCCTTCCAATGCGGCGCCACGCCGAGGTGCACGTTGCTGATCAGCGTGTGCGGTGAGAACACGAGAATCCCACCCACCACCACCAGCAGCAGCTGTGTCATGAAGTCGGTCAGCGCCAAGACGATGTTCACCTTGGCCGCCTCTGTGATCCCGACCACGTTGATCCCGCACAGCAGTGCCACCACGCCGATTCCGAAGAAGATGTCCCCCGGAGAGGTCTTCAGGAACGGGAAGAACAGGCCGCCGATGTAGTGCGGCACGAAGAACGCCGAGATCGCGATCGTGATCACGTAGTTGAGCATCTGGCCCCAGGCGGCGAAGAACGACCAGAACTCGTTGAATGCGTGGCGGGCGAAGCTCGACGAGCCTCCGGCCTCGGGATACATCGCGGTGGCCTCCGAGTAGGTCGCCGCGGTCAGGTAGAAGATGACGCCGGTGAGGATGAACACCACCGGCGTCAGCCCGAGGGCAAACGAGGCGACAAGGCCGAGGGCGTAGTAGATCGACGAGCCGACGTTCCCGTAGGCGGTCGAGAACAGCGCGTTGACGCCGAGCACCCGCTGCAGGCCCGGCAACTGGCGGCGTGCCATCAGCCCTCGCCTCCCGGCGCGACCTCGGTCGGCGGTATGACCTCGTCCGGCGCCGCGGGCTCGCCCTCCTCCCTGTCAGGCGGGACCACCCCGGCGTGCTCGCGCTCGAACCGCGCGCGCCAATCTGCGGGCGGAGCGGTGAGGATCACCCGGGCTGTCGCCTTGTTGATCACGTACTTGGTGATCTCGCCGACGTAGTTATCGAGCGGGCCGGACGCCCCCAACAGCGCGCCACCGCGCACCCGGGAGGGCTCCTCGGCGGCGAGCACGATCAGTTCGACCCCGCGCCGCTTCGCCTCGTTGACAATCGCCTGGCCGGCCCGTCGCGCGCGGACCGTGGCCGTGGCCACCTCCACCCCCGCATACTCCTCCCCCACCGCCTTGGCGCGGGCCAGAGCCGTGCGTGCGAGCTGGATCTGAGCCTCGGGAAGCGGCGCGTCGAGCGGCAGCGAAAGCGGCATCTCGAATACCCAGATCGCCTCGATCACCGCGCCTTCCTCGACCACGTCGTCGCGCGTCTCACCCGCGAGCCGACCTGCGGTCTGAATGATGTCGTCGTCGAGCGGGGTCCCGAAGATCGGAACGAGGATCGAGCCGAACTCCGGGTCGAGGGTTTCATGTCGCAGCGCCCGCTCGGGGATCGTGACCCGCTTGAGCAGCGGCTTCTGCTGCGTCTTGCGGTAGGCGACGTAGAGCACGATGCCCCCCAGCAGCCAGCCCAGGCCGACGTACCGCGCGCCGGAGTGGAAGATCATCACCGAGATCAGCCCGGCGCCCGCGAGCAGCGCTCCGACCACGGCGGGCACCGGGACGGCCGCGCCACGGAACTGGACCGACATTGGGACCCTGTACCCGCGCTGGCGCGTGGGCTCCCGGAAGCGCAGGACGATCACTGAGACGTGGGCGATCGTGAACGCGAGCAGCGCGCCGAACGCGTAGATCCCGATCAGGAGCTCGAGGTCGGTGGGAAGGACCAGCGCGGCAGCGGCTCCCGCCGCCAACCCGATCACCACGAACGGCGTCCCCCAGCGGCTGCTCAGGCGGCCGATGCGGCTCGGGATCTGGCGGTTCGTGGCCAGCGAGTAGCCCACCCGGGAGACGCCGAGCATCGCGGACCCGGCCGCTGCCGTGAGCCCGATCGCGCCCCCGATCGCCACCGCGTACTTGAGCACGTCCGAGATCCAGACCGGACGGAATGACTCCACGATGCCCAGCACCGGCGCGTGAAGATGATGCTGGCCGAGGTCGCTCAGGCCGTGGTGCACCGGGAGCGCGGAGACACCCACGAACGCGATGCCCACGTAGACCAGCACGATGATCGCCGATCCCGGAAGGACGAGGAGCTTGACCTGGCGCGCGCTGGCACTGACCTCCCCGGCGATCGATGCCGCCGCCTCGAGGCCGGTGAACGCGATCACCGCCACCGGAAGCGCGAAGGCGAGGTTCGACAGCGTGGGCGCGCTGCCGAGGTGGATGCTGTCGATCAGACGGTGCGGATGGAAGGCCAGGGCCAGACCGAGCACGATCACTGCGCTCTGCAGGACCAGATCGACCCCGGTCACGACGATCCGCCGTCGTAGCCGGCGGGAGGTGACCCCGGTCAGATTGTCGACGACCACGAATCCGATCACCGCGAGGGCGAGCACGATCTGCACCACTCCGTGCCCGAGCGGGGCGTAGAAGGCCCCCAGGTAGGCCGGCACGGTCAGCGCGGCGGCGGCCAGCAGGATCGTGTAGTCGAGCACGATCGCCCACCCGGCGATGAAGCTGACCAGCTCGTTGAAGGCGTAGCGGGCGAACACCGCGGAACCGCCGCGCTCCGAATGCAGCGAGACGCCCTCGGCGTAGCTCATCGCGGTCAGCTGGAAGAACAGGCCGCCGGCGAGAAACACGAACGGGGTCAGGCCCTCCGCGTGCCGGGCGACAACGCCCAGCGCAAAATAGACGGAACTGATCGACGTTGTGTAAACGACCGCGAACAGCGCGCGGTAGCTGAAGGGTCGCTCGTTCACGTGGCTCTGAAGGGTTCCCTACGGACCTCTGAACTGCAGATACAGTCGCGCTGCCCCGGCCGCCATGAACAGGAGACCGAGCAGAATTCCCGATGCCAGCGCACCGCCTCCGGCGATCAGCGTGCGCACGAGCAGCACGATCCCGATGACGATCATGAGGATCGACATCACGCGAGTGGACGTCTGGTGTACCTGGCGCGGCGGCGACATCGGTGCGTAGCTTAGGTCAGTCGTGAATTCGGAACGGCAGCGTCGCCACAACGACGGTGCCGCGGGCCTTCAGCACTTCCTCGAGCAGGCGCCCGCGCTGGTTGTGGAGGATCTCCTGCCGGCGCTTTCCGGCCCCCACCCTCGACTATCTGTGCCCGGGCGGCCGGCCGGATAGCCGGGCGCCCCGGAGCGTCATACAGTGCGAGGGCATGCGCGACGGTTCGTTCGCCCTGGATGGGGCCACTCTGACCCCCGCTGCGGTGGCGGCGATCGCGCGCGACGGCGCTCGCGTTCAGCTGGCGCCCGAGGCGCGGGCGCGCAACGATGCCGCGCGGACTGCGATCGCTCGGTTGCTGGCGGGCGGCGAGCACATCTACGGAGTCAGCACCGGGGTCGGAGCGCTCAGAGGCCACCGGGTGGCCGAGGAGGACCGCGAGGGCTATTCCCTGCGCCTGTTGCGCAGCCACGCCTGCGGGGCTGGACGGCCGCTGGCTACCGAACTCGTGCGAGCAGCCATGGCCACGCGCGCGAATCAGATCGGAGCTGGGGGCGCGGGCGTCGCCGACGAGCTGCTCGAGGCGCTGGTGAACGCCCTCAACGCGGACCTCGTCGTTCACGCGCGAGCTCGGCTCGCTGGGCACCGGCGACCTCACCGCGCTGGCCGATATCGGCCTGGGACTCCTCGGTGAAGGTCAGATGTGGCGCGGAGCTGAGCTGGTCGACGCCGGACAGGCCCTGGACGCGGCGGGGATCGCGCCGGGCCTGCTCGGTCCGCGCGATGGACTCGCGTTCATCAGCAGCAATGCCGTGAGCATCGGGCACGCCGCCCTGCTCGTCGTCGATGCAGAGCGGCTGCTCGATGCCTGGCTGGCGGTGGCGGCGCTGTCCTTCGAGGCGGCCGCGGCCGATCCGATCGTGCTCGATCCGCGGATCCACTCCGAGCGACACCGTCCCGGCCAGGCGGCGGTGGCGGCGACGATGCGGCAGTTGCTGGCCGGCGTGCGGGCGCGAACCCGCGATCCCGGCCCGCTGGGGGTGCAGGATCCCTATCCGTTCCGGGCTCTGCCGCAGGTCGACGGCGCGGTTCGGGATGCGCTGTGGGACCTCTACGACACGGTCGAGCACGAGCTCAACTTCCGCGGCGAGAACGCGCTGATCGACGCCGACACGCCGGCCGCGCTCCCGAACGGCAATCCGCACGCGGCTCCGCTGGCCGGGGCGATAGACCATCTGCGGACCGCGCTGGCGCAGTCCTCCGCGCTGATCGCGGCCCGGGTGAGCACGTTGCTCGATACGAGCCTGACCGGGTTGCCGCCCTTTCTCGCCCGCGTTCCCGGACCGGAGTCAGGCGCCCTGGTGGTCGAGTACACCGCTCATGCCGCCGCCGCCGAGGTGCGCTCCCTGGTCACGCCGGTGGCCGCGCAGACGGTCTCGGTGTCTCGGGGCGTCGAGTCCCATTCGAGCCTCGCCCCGATCGCGGCCCGGCGCGCGGCCGAGATCCTGGAGGCGCTCCGCGTCCTCGTCGCGACGGAGCTGGTGATTGCCGTGCGGGCGATGCGCCTGGCCGGACATGAACCGGTCGGGGCGGGGACCAAACCACTGTTCGACGCGGCGGCCAAGCGGCTCGATCCAGACCTCAGCGATCGCCCGCTGCACCCCGACATCGAGCAGGCGCGGCTGTTCGTGCAGGCCTGGGACCCCGGCCATAGGCTGCCGGAGCGCGGCCAGCCATAGCTAGCATCGAATCCCGGATGACGGACGACGGGAACGATCAGCCCAGTCGGGCGCGTCGGCAGCTGATCCTGGGAATCTGCTGCATGAGCCTGCTGATCGTCGGGCTCGACAATACGATCGTCAACGTCGCGCTGCCGTCGATCCGCTCCTCCCTGCACGCGTCGTTCTCCGGGCTTCAGTGGACGGTCGATGCGTACACGTTGGTGCTGGCGAGCCTCTTGATGCTCGCCGGCTCAACCGCCGATCGCATCGGGCGCCGGCGGGTATTTCAGATCGGGCTGGTCGTGTTCTCGCTCGGATCGCTGCTGTGCGCGCTGGCGCCGAGCCTGCAGATGCTGGTGGCCGCCCGGGTGATCCAGGCGATCGGCGGCTCGATGCTCAACCCGGTCGCGATGTCGATCATCCGCAACGTATTCGAGGACCCGCGTGAGCGCGCTCAGGCGATCGGCGTGTGGGGCGGCGTCGTCGGGATCAGCATGGCGCTGGGGCCGGTGGTCGGCGGTGCCCTGGTCGACTCCGTGGGCTGGCGCTCGGTGTTCCTGGTCAACCTCCCGGTGGGGCTCGTCGCGCTGGTGCTGGCCCGGCGGTTCGTGCCCGAGTCGCGGGCGCCCCATCCGCGCCGGCTCGACGTGGTCGGCCAGGCGCTGGTCATCGCCGGCCTGGGCTCGCTGACCTACGCGATCATCGAAGGTCACCAGAGCGGCTGGCTGTCCGGGGAGATCATTGCGCTGTTCACGCTGGCGCTGGTGTGTCTGCTCGCACTGATCCGCTACGAGCTGCGCCGCCAACAACCGCTGCTGGAGATCCGCTTCTTTGCCAGCGCCCCGTTCACCGGAGCCAGCGTGATCGCCATCTGCGCGTTCGCCGGGCTGGGTGGCTTTCTGTTCTTGAACACGCTGTATCTCCAGGATGTCCGTGGCCTCTCACCGTTACACGCCGGGCTCTACATGCTCCCGATGGCCGGGATGACCCTGGTGTTCGGCCCGCTGTCCGGTCGCCTGGTCGGCCGCCGCGGCGCGCGACCATCGCTGCTCGTGGCGGGTACCGCGCTGACCGCGAGCGCGCTGATGCTCACCCGGCTGACCCCCACCACCTCATACGGCTACCTGCTCACCGCCTACGTCGTGTTCGGGCTCGGATTCGGCCTGGTCAACCCTCCGATTACCAACACGGCGGTGTCCGGCATGCCCCCCTCCCAGGCCGGTGTCGCCGCGGCGGTGGCCTCAACGAGCCGCCAGGTCGGCCAGACCCTGGGGGTGGCGATCGTCGGAGCGGTCGCGGGCGGCGCCGTCAGCGGCGCCCTCGGACCCGGATTCGCCGCGGCCACGCACCCGGGCTGGTGGATCCTCGTCGGCCTCGGCCTGGTCGTGCTGGTGCTGGGACTGCTCACCACCACCCGCTGGGCCTACACCACCGCCCGCACGACTGCGGACCGGCTGAGCGATCCGCTCCCCGCCGCATACACCCCTCAGCAGGCGGCGGTCGGATGAGCCGAGCGGCGCCGAGTCACTGTGAGATATTGCCCGCGGATGCACGCTCCGAAGCTCACCGATCTCGTCGGACCGCCGCCGGACGCACGCGAGTTCACCATGACCATGCGTCCCGGACTGGCTGACTGCGCGCCATCGGGTCGGATCCGGCTCGACGCACTGGCGAGGTGGCTTCAGGACGTCGCCTACGCCGACGTCGAGGATGCCGGCGTCGCCGGCAGTGCGGTGTGGGTGGTGCGCCGGACGCGGATCCAGGTTCTCAGGTTCCCGCGGTTCGCCGAACACTTCGAGGTGCTGACGTTCTGCAGCGGGATCGGCCGGATGTGGGCTGAGCGCCGGACCACGATCACGCCCGAGGGAGGCAGCGGCGAACCTTCCGTGGAGGCCGTGGCGCTGTGGGTTCACCTTGACCCGGACACCTGGCGTCCGATGCCGTTCGCCGACGAGGAGATCGCCCTCTACGGCGACGCGGCGACGGGACGCCGGATCACCGCCCGGCTGCGCCACCCCCCGGCTCCGGCGGATGCCGCGCGTTCGGCGTGGACTTTCCGGGCGACCGAGTGCGACATCGCCGGCCACGTCAACAACTCCAACTACTGGCAGCCAATCGAAGAGGAGCTTTTGCTCGACGGCCATGAGCCATCGGCGCTCGACGCCGAGATGGAGTTCCGCACCCCCTCGCAGCCGGGGCGCAAGCTGATGCTCCGAGACGGCGTGCTGCGCTGGATCGTCGACCCGGACGCATCGACGCACGCGTCAGCGGTGGTGGTGATGAGCTGAGCGCCGGCGCGGCCGCGCCCGGGCGTTCGCGCCGAGCTTTCCGATCAGCGTCCGGTAGGCGGCGAACGCCGGCTTGGGCGTGTAGTCCGATCGCAGCAACCCGTCGGTGGCGAAGGTGGCGCCGATCAGGCCGGTGACACCGCCGGTGACGGAATCGCGGAGATTGAACCAGCGGTAGTCGCTGATCCCATACGTGCCCGAGAGGTCCGATGCCGCCTGCACGAGCTCCCGCAGCGCGCTCGCCTGCTGGGACTCGGAGAGGATGCCGGTTGGCACTCCGTTTTCGGTGATCCAGATCGGCACGCGAGAATCGATGCCCGCCCGCGGGACAAGACAGCGCCGAAGCACCCCGGCGGCCTGGGCAAGCTCAGCTCGGTAACTGTCACCCGGGAGCATCACGGGCGGGAAGACGCTGCCGGGATAGAAGTCGAGCCCGATGAAGCCCAAGGCACGGGACAGCCGGGTGCCGCCGTGGGCAGCCAGATAGGCGAAGAACGCGGCGTCCTGCGTGGGCGCGAAGCGGTAGGCATAGGTGAAGCCAAAGCGCAGCTGCGTGAATTTCTCCCTGCGCGCCTGGTCGTGAGCGGCCTCAATCCCGCTGATCAGGGCGTCTTCGGCTCCCTGGTAGTAGCCGTCGGAGGTGTTGGGCGAGAACGTGACGTTGACCTCGTTGGTGATCGTCATCGCCACGACATGGCGGTTGCCCCCGAACGCGTGAACCACCTGGCGCACGTAGCGGTCCCAGCCGGCGATGTCGCCGGCTTCGCCGGGCGCCGGGTGGTAGCGAACCTGAACCTCGACGTCGAGCCCAGCCCGTGCGTACCAAGCCGCCAGCCGCTGGAAGCTGGCGATCCCCGCCGCGCCGTCAGACCAGAAAAGCCGGTTCAACCGGACGACCATCACCTTCCCGGACGGCCGCAGGTGCCTGACGGCGGCCAGATCACGGACCGGGGCGTCCGGAACCGCCGGCAGCTGAGCACCCCCGACGCTGCCGGCCAGGCCCGGATCCACCCCAAAGCGCAGCCTGGCCCCGTGCCGCGCGGGGAGACTGCCGTAGGACCCGAGACACAGCGGGTCACTCGACGCCGCCGTGGATGCCGACGACGCCGCAGCGCCGGCCGCGAGCATCAGCCCCGACCCGATGGCCGCCAGCAGTCGTCCTCGCCTCACGCGGTCATCCTATTGCCAGCCGTGGGACGCAAGCTCAGGCGGCCGGGAGCAGCCCCTCCAGCTCGCGGCTCTCCGCCAGCTCGGACAGGGCCTTACGCTCCAGCCTGCGCACCGCGTCCTGGGAGATGCCCAGACGCCGTCCGGTCTCGACGAGCGGGGTTGGATCGTTGCCGCCGACGCCGTAGCGAAGCTTCACGACCTCCCGTTCGCGTGCGGGTAGGCGGTCGAGCGCTCGGATGAGGGCATCGCCGCGCAGCGAGATCTCGACCTCCTCCTCGGGCCCGCGGGCGTCGCTGGGCAGCAGCGACCCCAGCGAAGTCTCGTCCTGCTCGCCGACCGGCCGGTCGAGGCTCGTCACCACACGAGCCGCCTCGAGTGTCTCCCGCACCTCCTCGAGTGTCAGGTCGGTCGCCTCGGCCACCTCCTCCTCGGTGGGCTCGCGGCCCAGCTGCGTGGCCAGCTCTCGCTCCGCCCGCCTGATCTTCCGCTCACGCTGACCGAGGTGGACCGGGATGCGGAGCGTCCGGGCGCGGTTGTCCAGCGCCCGCTGGATCGCCTGCCTGATCCAGAACGTGGCGTAGGTGGAGAACTTGAACCCCTTGCGGTGGTCGAACTTCTCAGCCGCGCGGATCAGCCCGAGGATTCCCTCCTGGATCAGGTCCAGCAGCGGCAGATCGTGGCCCTGGTACTTTCGCGCGTTGGAGATCACGAGCCGGAGGTTCGAGTTGACCAGGCGCGCCTTCGCGTCGAGGTCGCCCCGCTCGATCCGTTGGGCGAGGTCCGCTTCCTCTTCGCGGCTCAGCAGCGGGTACCGCCTGACCTCCTGCAGGAACAGCGCCATCGCGTCGGTCGTCCGCCCCGCCAGATCGTCGTTGACGTAGGTGGTCTGCTCGACGTGATCGCGCCCGCAGTCGTCGCGGACATCTAGTCCTCGCTCCTCCAGAATGTCCTGGACGGCTTGAACATCATCGTCGTCGAGCTGCGACTCGCGGACCACCTCGCTGAGCTCGGATAGGTCGACGCAACGTCGACCATCCGCTTCGCCTCGGGCGATCAGTTCCTCGACGACTTCGGAGAGCGCAGGCCCAGTTTGGGCAGAATCCGGTTCAGCAGCCATGATCTGTCTGTACCCGGTCCGGACAGCATCGGCACACGGCCTGCGAAAGTACCTGGAAATCAGATGACTTCTTTTCACTCTCTCTACAGCCACGGCTTCGTGCGCGTCGCCGCAGCGGTCCCGACGGTCAAGGTCGCCGAGCCGGCCTTCAACGTGGAACGGGCGATCGCGCTGGCGCAACAGGCATCGGAGGCCGGCGCGGGTCTGCTGGCGTTCCCCGAGCTCGGCATCTCGGCCTACACCAACGAGGATCTGTTTCATCAGCAGGCACTGAACGACGCCGTGCTCGCCGCGCTGCGCGAACTAGTGGACGCCAGCGAGGAGCTGATGCCGGTGCTGGTCGTGGGAGCTCCGCTGATGGCCGAGCGGGCACTGTTCAACACTGCCGTGGTGATCCACCGCGGACGGGTGCTGGGCGTCGTGCCAAAGAGCTACCTGCCCGAGTATCGGGAGTACTACGAGAAGCGGCAGTTCCGCGCCGCGCGCGACGTGGTCGGAGATCATGTGCGCCTGCTCGGAGAGGACGTTCCCTTCGGCTCGAAGCTGCTGTTCGCCTGCCGGGACGTCGACGACTTCACGTTGCATGTGGAGATCTGCGAGGACCTGTGGTCGCCGATTCCCCCCAGCACCTATGGCGCCATGGCCGGAGCGACGGTGATCGCCAACCTGTCCGCGAGCAACATCACGGTGGGGAAGGCCGACTATCGCCGGCTGCTGTGCGAGTCGCAGTCCGGCCGCACGTTCACGGGCTACGTCTTCACTGCCGCCGGCGAGGGCGAATCGACCACCGATCTGGCGTGGGATGGGCAGGCGCTGATCTGCGAGAACGGCGATCTGGTGGCGGAGGCTGAGCGGTTCGCCAAGCGGGAGCAGCTGATCTACGCGGATATCGACCTCGACCGGATCGTCGCCGATCGCGCGAGTACCAGCAGTTTCGTCGACGCGATCCACGACCACCGCGAGGCGCTGGCCGGAATGCGCAGGATCGAGTTCGAGCTCGGCGTCGGCGAGGCCCCGGTGCCGCTGCGACGGAAAATCGAGCGCTTCCCGTACGTGCCCGCCGATCCAGCCACCCGCGCCGAGCGCTGCGAGGAGGTCTACAACATCCAGGTGCGAGGGCTGGAGACCCGAATGCGCGCCACCGGGATCGAGAAGGTGGTGATCGGCGTTTCCGGTGGTCTTGACTCCACCCACGCGCTGATCGTCGCGGCCCGTGCCGTGGATCGGCTCGGGCTCCCCCGGGCCAACGTGCTTGCTTACACGATGCCCGGGTTCGCCACCAGCACCACCACGCTCCAGAACGCCCACCGTCTAATGCAGGCGCTGCAGGTCACCAGCAGCGAGATCGACATCCGCCCCTCGGCAACCCAGATGCTCGAGGATCTCGACCATCCGGCCGCCCGCGGTGAGGCCGCCTACGACGTCACCTACGAGAACGTGCAGGCCGGTGAGCGCACCTCGCACCTGTTCCGGCTGGCCAACTACCACCGTGGGCTCGTGCTCGGAACGGGAGACCTGTCTGAGCTGGCCCTGGGCTGGAGCACGTACGGAGTCGGCGACCAGATGTCGCACTACAACGTCAATGCCTCGGTTCCGAAGACGCTGATCCAGTTTCTGCTCCGGTGGGTGATCGACACCGAGCAGTTCGGTCCCGCGGCGGGCGAGGTGCTCGGCGCGGTGGTCGAGCTAGAGATCTCGCCGGAGCTGATCCCGCGCCAGGACCCGAACTCCGACGAACCTGGCGCCGACAGCGAGAGCGTCGTTGGTCCATACGAGCTCCAGGATTTCTTTCTCTATTACGTCCTGCGCTTCGGCTATCGCCCGAGCAAGGTGGCCTTCCTGGCCGATTACGTCTGGGGTCGGCGCGACGCCGGCAGCTGGCCGGAACTGATCCCCGAGGGTCGGCGCCACGAGTACTCGCTGCCGGAGATCAAGCACTGGTTCGAGGTGTTCCTCGACCGCTTCTTCCGCACCAGCCAGTTCAAGCGCTCGGCGCTGCCCAACGCGCCGAAGGTCGGCTCTGGCGGCTCGCTGTCTCCCCGGGGGGACTGGCGCGCCCCCAGCGACAGCACTGCAGCGGCGTGGCTGTCCGAGCTGCGCGAGCGCGTCCCCGGGGACTGAGGCTCAAGCCTTGACGAGCTGATCCCGCTTGCCGGCGACCCCGTCGATCAGCTCTGCGAACGAGTCAGCGAACTTCTGCACGCCTTCGCGCTCCAGCACCGCGACCACGTCGTCGTAGTCGACGCCGGCGGCGGCAAAGTCCTCCAGCGTCTTCCGCGCGCCGTCCACGTCGCGCTCGAGCGTGTCCTCGGCGTGCCCATGGTCCTCGAAGGCCTCGACCGTCTCGCGGGGCATCGTGTTGACCGTGTTGGGACCGATCAGCTCCTCCACATACATCACGTCCCGGTAGTCCGGGTTCTTGGTCGACGTCGATGCCCACAGGCACCGCTGCGGTGAGGCTCCTTCGCGCTCGAGCTCCTCCCATTCCGGGCCGGAGAACAGCTCCTTGTAGGTCTGGTAGGCGAGCTTGGCGTTGGCGATCGCCAGCTTGCCCTTGAGCTCGTCGTGGCCTCCGATCTTGTCGAGACGCTTATCGGCCTCGGTATCCACCCGGGACACGAAGAACGACGCCACCGAGGCGACGGTGTGCAGGTCACCGCCGCTCTCGCGCAGGCGCCGCAGACCGCGCAGGTAGGCCTCGGCGGCCTCGCGGTGACGTTGCAGGGAGAACAGAAGCGTGACGTTGACGGGAATCCCGCCCGCGATCGTGTCCTCGATGGCCTGGAGCCCAGGCTCGGTGCCCGGGATCTTCACGAACAGGTTGGGGCGGTCGATCAGGCTGTGCAGCCTGCGGGCTTCCTTGGCCGTGGCCTCCGCGTCGGCGGCGAGGTTCGGATCGACTTCCAGCGAGACCCATCCGTCCCGGGTGGCGTCGCCTCGGTTGAACACCGGTGAAAGCTCGTCGCAGGCGTCGCGGATGTCCTGCTGCGCGAGCGCGAGGAACGCCTCCTTGGGATCGGTCTCCTCTTGCAGCACCTCGCGCAGCTGCTCGTCGTAGGCATCTCTGTCGGCGATCGCGCTCTGGAAGATCGTCGGATTGGAGGTGATCCCGACGATCCCCCGCTCGATCAGGTCCGCGAGCTCGCCGTCGCGAATGAACTGCCGGGAGACGTAGTCGATCCAGGGGCTCTGGCCGTGGTCTGTCAACTGCTGCAGCGGTGTGGGCATCAAATTTCTCCTGTCGGGCTGAGGCCTAACCTGATCATGACACGGCGAGCGCCGGTTCCTGCGCAACTATGGTGGTGAGGGACTTCTGCTTCCATGCGCACCGAGCTCCACTTCCACCTTCTCCCGGCCGTCGACGACGGTCCTCCTGACGATGACGCTGCCGTCGCCCTGGCCAAAGCCGCGATCCAGGACGGGACTTCCCGGGTGGTCGTCACTCCCCACGTGCGGGAGATCAACCTCAGCCGGCTCCCCGATCACGTCGAGAGGCTGCGCGGACTGCTCGAGCGCCGCGACGTTCCGCTCGAGGTGCTGGGCGGCGGAGAGGTCTCCCCGGACGACGTCGCAGCGCTGAGCGACTCGGACCTCGAGGTCATCGCTCATGGCCCGGCCGGCCGGCGCTGGGTGCTGCTCGAGGCGCCGCTCGGACCGTGTCGGCCGGATCTGGAAGTCGCGCGCGTCGAACTCGGGCAGCGGGGCTTTCAGGTCCTGATCGGACACCCCGAACGCTCCCCGGAGCTGCGACTGGCGCAGCTGCGCGACCAGGTGGGCGACGGAGCGGTGCTGCAGATCAATGCGCCCTCGCTCCTCGGGCGGCACGGTCCGCGGGCGACCCGCTCGGCGCTCGAGTTGGTGTCCTCGGGGCTTCCGTTCGTGCTTGCCTCCGATGCCCACCGTCTGTCTCGGCCGCCGATGCTGAGCGACGGTGCGCTCGCCCTCGAGCGCGCGGGGGTCGACGCGGAAACGATTCGCTTTGCCGTGGAGACCGGGCCTGAACGGCTGCTCACCGAGGGGCTATCGCTGTCAGAGCCGTTCAAGCCAGATGGCTCTGCGGTTCAGTCGACCTCGGTCGCAGGCGGCTGAAGGCGAGCTCCGTTCGACGCGGTGGACGAGACCGCCGGGGCGGTTTCGACCGCGCCGGCTGTGCCCTGCAGCTTGTGCAGCAGATCCAGCGGGAACGGGAAGACGATCGTTGAGTTCTCGTTGCCGCCGATCTCCCGCAGCGTCTGCAGGTAGCGGAGCTGGATCGTGACCGGGTTGCGGCTGATCAGCTCGGCGGCCTCCAGCAGCTTGGCGGCGGCCTGGAACTCGCCCTCCGCGTCGATGATCTTCGCCCGGCGCTCCCGCTCGGCCTCGGCCTGGCGCGCCATCGCGTGCTGCATGCTCGGAGGGATCTCGACGTCCTTGATCTCGACGGTCAGCACCTTGACGCCCCACGGCTCGGTCTGGTCATCGATGATGTGCTGCAGGCTCGCATTGAGCTGCTCGCGCTCGGAGAGCAGCGTGTCGAGCTCAGCCTTGCCGAGCACCGAGCGCAAAGTCGTCTGGGCGATCTGCGAGGTCGCCGAGAGGACGTCCTGAATCTCGACGATCGACTTGTTCGGGTCGACGACCCGGAAGTACGCGACTGCGGTGACCCGAGCCGGGACGTTGTCGCGCGTGATGATTTCCTGGGGCGGAACCTGAAGGGTGACCGTACGCAGACTCACCCGCTCGAGGCGCTCGGCGAACGGGAGCAGCAGCACCACCCCCGGCCCTCTCTGGTCGACCAGCCGGCCGAGCCGAAACACGACTCCCCGCTCGTATTCACGCAGCACTCGCACCGAGGCGGAGGCCAGGACCAGTCCGAGCAGCACGATCACGGCCACCACGATCAGAAGGACGGTCAGGATCATCGATTCAGCTCCAGTTCTTCGGCCTTGCGCACGTGCAAGGTCAATCCGTTGACGTATTCGATGACCACGCGATCACCGTCATGCAAAGTCGTTTCCTGTTCCAGGGGACTCGGCTGGACGCGCCACAGCGCACCGTCGACGAACACCCGGGCGGCGGCCCCGTCCGCTCGTATGACCCCGAGGTGCCCGACCATCGCCTGGACGCCGGAGCGCGCACGAACGTGCCCGGCCGGGCGCAGCCGGCGCACCAGCATCACCAGCCCGCCCGCCCCGGCGGCGAACACCCCGCCGGACACGGCGAGCACCGTGAGCAGCCCTGCGGCGGCGCCGGTGAGCAGGAACGCCACGCCGCCTACGAGGGCGAATACGGCGAGCGCACCGAGCAGTCCGCCGGTGGACATATGGGCCTCGACCAGCATCAGCACGACCGCGATTGCCACCGCGATGAGCCCTAGCGCAAACATCCGATCAACCTGACCGCAGCGGGCAAAACGCAACAAAATCCATGATCGAGCTCCTGACGACGATGGGCATGGGTTGACGGTTCACGTCAACTCGTACACGCCGGCCGAGGGTCGGAGCCGGAAACTCCTCTCCGCCGAGGGTCGAGGCGGACTGAAGTCAGATTGTACTCCCGTCACCCCGCGGTCACCAGCAGCCAACGCGGCGGCCAGAGCCTCAGCCGATCTTCCATTCGATCGGCCCCAGCCCGGGGAAATGCAGGGCCTCCGCGGCCGCTCCGGTCAGGTCCCACTCGCGCCCGGCGATGTACGGGCCGCGGTCGATCACCGGGATGCGGATCGCCCGCCCCCCGTAGCGGAAGGTCACCATCGTCCCACAGGGCAAAGTCTTGTTGGCGACCCCCAGCTGCGGGACGTGGAGGACGCCGCCGCAGGCGATCGGCAGGCCGTAGTCGGTGTAGACCGAGGCGATGCTGACGTTGTACCGGCCGGGCGGGAGCTGTGAAGGACTCAGCAACGCGCCCGCGAGGTTGAGCTGGTCAAGGTGGTACCGCGCGACCGCAAGTTGGAAGCGATGCAGCGCAACCCGGATCTCCGCGTCACTGGGCGCCCCCTTGGCCGGCGCGCCGGTCACGCTGGCCGGTGCCAGCGGTGCGCCGGGCGACGGGTGCAGGGCGCCCGCAGGCGCGGCGCTGGCGCGCTTGCCCACGTCACCCGCGACGGGCTCGACCGCCTGAGGATGAGCTTGGGCAACTGCAGCGGGGGAGGTCGACGTGGGCGTGCTCGTGACGCTTGGCCTCGAACCGGTCTGATCGGCGGCGGCGCCGCACCCGGCCGTCACCAGCACCAACATCGCTATCGCCACTCGTGCTGGGATGTCTGGACTGTACGTCAGCGTCGGTTGGCTGGTTCCGGTTGGCGGCGGTCCGGCTTTCGGCTAGTCTGCAACCCATGTTGCGCCAGTAGCAACACATCTGGTTCCGAAATGCGGGAAAGGCGGTGCGATCACATGGCTGATGCACGAAGCGGTCTGTTGGAGCGTCTGGCGAATGGGCCCGTCATCTGCGCCGAGGGCTATCTGTTTGAGCTCGAGCGGCGCGGCTATCTTCAGGCCGGCGCGTTCGTGCCGGAGGTCGTGCTCGAGCATCCGGAGCTCGTGACCCAGCTTCACGAGGAGTTCGTCCACGCCGGATCGGACGTCGTCGAGGCGTTTACCTACTACGCCCACAGGGAGAAGCTGCGCCTGATCGGCAGGGAGGACGCCCTCGAGACCATCAACCGCCAAGCTCTGGCGATCGCTGGTGATGTAGCCCGTCGCAATGGGAGCCTGCTGGCCGGCGACATCTGCAACACCAACGTCTACGACCCCACCGACAGCGCAGCACAGGCCACGGTTCGAAAAATGTTCGAGGAGCAGGTCGCCTGGGCGGTGGAGGCGGACGTCGACTTCATCATCGGCGAGACGTTCTCCTGGGCTCAGGAGGCGCTGCTGGCCACGGAGGTGATTCGCGAGACGGGACGGCCCGCCGTGATCACGCTGGCCATTCATCGTGAGCCGTCCACCCGCGAGGGGTGGACTCCCGAGGAGGCGTGCCGCCGGCTGGAGGCCGCCGGGGCGGACGTCGTGGGCCTCAACTGCATCCGCGGCCCACACACGATGCTGCCGCTCCTGCGCCCGATCCGCGAGGCGGTGTCCTGCCCCGTCGCCGCGCTCCCGGTGCCCTACCGCACGCACGAGGCGGAGCCGAGCTTTCAGTCGCTCACGGACTCCGGCTGTGAGTGCATTCCCGATGATCGTCCATTCCCCACGGCCCTCGATCCGTTCACCTGCAACCGCTATGAGCTCTCGGAGTTTGCTCGCGCGGCCCACGAGCTCGGCGTCGACTACCTGGGCGTGTGCTGCGGGGCGGGACCACACCACATCCGCGCCGTCGCTGAAGCGCTCGGCCGCACACCGCCCGCCAGCCGTTACAGCCCGGACATGTCCCGCCACGCATTCCTCGGCCAGGACCCCAGCCTCAAGCGGGGCAATCTCGACTACGCCGCCAAGCTCTGAGGCTCGCCGCCTCCGGTAGCCTAACCGTGATGCGGAGCCCCGTCGTCGACTTCGTGATCACAGAGCACCCAAGCGCGATGACAAGGCCAATGCGGCGCCATTACGAGGCCATCCGGAGCCAGCTGGAGCGGCTTGCCGGCGTGTCGGTGCGCAGCCGGCTGTACCCGGACGCGGACGATTTCCCCGGCGCCGTCGCGGTGGTGCTGAGCGGGTCGTTCGCGCCATGGGCGCTGCACGACCCCGCTGCCCTGGGTCGCCTGGGCGCCAGCGTCGGACGCTTCGACGGGGCCGTACTCGGGATCTGCGCTGGGATGCAGCTTCAGATGATGTTTGCCGGCGGCACACTGGCGGAGCGGGAGCGACCAGCGGTGGGGTACGGGACGATCGACGTGCTGGACGAGGGAGAGCTCCTGGGTGGCTTGGGGGTGACCGCGACGGTCTACGAGCATCACTCGCTCAACGTGCTCACGGCACCGGAAGGCTTTGCCGTGCTGGCGCGCAGCGAGGACTGCGCGGTAGAGGCGATCGCGTCCCCTGAGCGCCGCTGGTGGGGCACACAGTTCCACCCCGAGCGATTCGACGAGCAGCACCCTGCCGGAGCCCAGGTGCTGCGTAACTTCTTCATGCTCGCGGGGCTCGGGCCAACCAGCGTCGACTAAACGGCGCCGGCTTCCATGCCGGTCACGCGCTCGGCATCGGCCACGCCTGGCGCGGAGGCACGCCGACCGCCGGCGCCGACCTTGAGGCCGGCGGGCGTGAGCATGCGTTGCAGGAGCGCGAACAGGCCCTGGACCAGCAGGGCGAGGGCGGATACCCACAGCGAGGCGGCGAGCACCCCCGCGAATCCGTAGCTTGCCTGGTTGACGATGATCTCGCCCAGACCGGATCCGCCCGCGATGGCGGCCAGCGGCGAGGCCCCGATGATGAACAGCACCGAGGTGCGGATCCCTGCGAACATCAACGGGAGCGCCAGCGGTATCTCCACCTTGAGCAAGACGGCGAGTGGGCTCATCCCCATGCCGCGGGCGGCATCGACCACGTCGGGCTCGACGCCGTCGACGGCGGTGAACGCGTTGGCCAGGATCGGCGGGACGCCCACGATGACGAGCGCCCACATCACATTGAGGAAGCCGATGCCGAACAGCGCGAGGAAGATCGCGATCAGCCCGAGCTCGGGCAGCGAGCGTCCGAGGTTGGCGGTGCGGATCGCCACCCCGGAGCCACGGTGCAGGTGGCCGAGCCACACCGCGGGGGGGAGCGTGACCACCAGCGCCACGGCGAGTGCCGCGCCGCTGAGGGCGATCGTCCCCAGGGTGTCGTGCACGAGGTGGCTCAGGTTGTGGCCCATGAACTTGAACGAGTCCAAGAACTGCTGACCGAGGCCGGCATCCGCCAGAGGCATTGACTCAGGCCCCTCGCACGGTGGAGATCGGGCGCGGACGACGCGTGATCGCACGCACAACGGCGCGGGGAACCAGCGAGGAACGACGGCGTGCCGCCCAGGGCGCGACCAGGCGCTGGAGCACGACCAGGAGCAGGTCGGCCACCCAGGCGAGGGCGATCGCCAGCACGGCGGCGGCGATGAACTCGGTCTTGAAGTTGACCCGCTGGATCGCGTCGAAGATCGGCACGCCGAGCCCCTCATTGATCCCGACGATCGCCGCCACCGTGGCCAGGCTGATGGTGGTCACAGTGGCCACCCGCAGGCCGGCGAAGATCGCGGGAACGGCAAGTGGGAGGTCAATCCGCAGCAGTATCTGGCGCTGTGTGAGCCCCATCCCGCGGGCCGCGTCGCGCACCTCCTGAGGCACCTCTCGGAGCCCGGTGACGATGTTGCGAAACAGGAGCAGTAGAGTGTAGGAGACCAACCCGATCTCGACGGTCAGGCGAGTCAGCCCGGTGAACGGCACGAGGACCTGGAACAGGGCCAGGCTGGGAATCGTGTACAGCAGGCTCGAGACGCCGGCGATCGGGGCCTCCAGCCAGCGCACCCGGTAGGCGAGGAGCGCCAGCGCGAACGCGATCACGAAGCCGACGCCGACCGCGATCAGCACGAGCACGATGTGCTGGATGAGGGCGGGCTGGAAGGTGCTCGACCAGTGGTCGGTGAACCAATGCCAGCAGAAGAGCCCGTTGTTGCGCTCGCACGCGCCGCTGCTACTGGCAAAGTTGGGGAGCACCGGCGCCGCGCCGCCGGCGGCGAACACCAGCCCCATCAGCCGCCGTCCGGCTCCGGTGCGCGGTTCCCGTTGCCGATCGCCAGCGCACCGGCGATCACCTCAATCCGCGCCAGCCCCGCCACCACCCCGTCGGCGTCGACCACTACCAGCGGACGGTTGCCGTCGCTCATGATCAGCGACAGGGCGTCCCGCAGGGAGGTGTGAGGATCGCCCACCGGGCCGATCGGCTCTGGCTCCCCGTCAGGCCCCAGCCTGCCCACGGGACGGCCATGGTCATCGACGAACACGATTCGGTCCCGATCGGCTCGTCCGGGAGCCGGGGTGCCATCGGGCAGGCACTCTGGCGCCTCGAGCGACAGGTCGCTGAGCGTGTGCAGCGACAGGCGCTTGAGGCCCCGGTCGAGCCCCACGAACCGGGCCACGAAGTCGTCGGCCGGCTCCGCCAGGATGCGCTCCGGGGTGTCGAACTGCACGAGCACCCCGCCCTCGCGCAGGATGGCGATCCGGTCGCCCATCTTGATCGCCTCGTCAATGTCATGGGTGACGAACACGATCGTCTTGCGGATGTCCTCCTGCAGGCACAGGAACTCGTTCTGGAGATGCTCACGGGTGATCGGGTCGATCGCCCCAAAGTGCTCATCCATCAGCATCAGCGGCGGATCGGCGGCGAGCGCGCGGGCGACCCCCACCCGCTGGCGCTGGCCTCCCGAGACTTCGGCGGGATAGCGCTCGCGCGTCTCAGGCGGCAGCGAGACCAGCTCGAGCAATTCCTGCACCCGGGACTCGACCCGCTTGCGGTCCCAGCCGAGCAGCCGGGGCACGGTCGCGATGTTGTCGCCGATCGAGAGGTGTGGGAACAGCCCGATCTGCTGGATCACGTAGCCGCTATGGCGCCGGAGCTCGGCGGGGTCGCGTTTGCGGACGCTTTCGCCGTCCAGCAGGATGTCACCCTCGGTGATGTCGATCATGCGGTTAACCATCCGCATCGCGGTGGTCTTCCCGCACCCCGATGGACCGACCAGTACGCAGATCTGGCCCGCTGGGACCTCGAACGAGAGGTCGACGAGCACGGGCCGCTCCGCGCCCGGATAGCGCTTGCTCACGTTCCTGAACTCGAGCGCTGCCGCTGAGGGATTCCCCCCAGTCTCGGCCGGTCTATCCGGAGGCTGATCCGGCATCTGGATCAGCCTCCTACCGTGCGCCGGTAACCGGTATACGTCCCGAACATGTCGCTACTTCAGTCCGTTGGCCTGCAGGAACTTACTCGCCACCGTGGCGGGATCGACCTTCTGGATATCGACGGCAGCGTTGAGCTGCTGCATGACGTGCGTGGTGAGCTTGGCGCTGACCGCGTTGAGCGTCTGGGCGAACGCCGGGCCCTCCTTAGCCAGCAGCTTGCTCGAGACGACCGGAGCTACGTTCTGGAAGCCGTAGATGTGCTTGGTGTCGGTCAGGATCACGTACTTACCGCTCTGCAGCTGCCCGTCGGTGGTGAAGACGTTGGCCGTGTCGACGCTGCCCTTGTCCAAAGCCGAATACTGGAGCCCGATCGTCAGGGGCACGAACTTGACATTGGTGATCCCGTAGGCCTGCTTCATCCCGACCAAACCCTCGTAACGGGTCTTGTTCTCGGGCGGCGCGCCGAGCGAGAACGAACTGAGCTTCTTCAGGTCCCCGAGCGTCACGAGGTGGTTCTTCTGCGCGAACGGCTTCAGGGTGGCCATCGCGTCAGCGTCGAAGAACGGCGTCTTGTCCAGGAGGGTGAAGCCCCGGCTCTGCTCGAACTTCTGCGCCGCGGCGTAGGCGGCATCTTCGCTGGCCGGCCGGTGGGTCTGCATCGCGAGCACGCTGAGGATCACGCCGGTGTACTCCGGATACATGTCGATCTGTCCCGACCTCAGCGACTTGTCGGTCAGCTCGGAGCTGCCGATGTTCGGCTTGAGGTTGACCGTGTAGCCCTTGGCCCGCAGCGCCTGGGCATAGAGGTCACCGAGGACGAACTCCTCGGTGAAGTTCTTGTCGCCGATTGTGATCGGCGGCTTGCCCTTGCCCGGCCCAGAGGCAGCGGAGGACGAGCCGGAGGAGGAGCTGGAGGACGATGAGCTTCCGCAGGCGACCAGCACTGCGACGGCAAGGAGCGCTCCGGCCCCTGCAAACACACGTTTCACTATCAATTGCACCTGTTCTCCCC
>JBPCMW010000113.1:0-20821 GCA_051001875.1 Solirubrobacteraceae bacterium
ACTCGTACTCATGACGCCAAGTATCCCGGGCGTTGCATGAGATCGGACCGCTCGTCTAAGGCAAAGCCGCTACGACTCCGTCGCTCTGACGTGGTCACAGCCTCGAGCCGTCGGCAGGTGGAGTTCAATTGCCTTCGCCAGGTCCGGAACGTCGAGCTCGCCGGTCGCCACAGCGACGACCACTGTTTCCGCCTCGTCGACGCTGTACGTGAGGTCACGCCCGTTGAGAAGGCAGAAAACGCGCGTGGCCGCCCACGCAAGTCGCTTGTTCCCGTCGACCAGCGCGTGGTTGCGTGCCAGTGAGTGCATCAACGCGGCGGCCTTCGCTGCAAACGTCGGGTAAGCATCCGCTCCGAACGCACTGCTCTGCGGCCGTCCCGCCGCGGACGCAAGGAGCCCGCGATCACGGATCTCCACCTCGTCGAGGACGCCGACGGCGATCTCCACCAGGTCTTCGACGCTGAGGTAATCGACCGGCGGTTCGGTCACCGGCTCAGTCGGTCGAGCAGCTCGGCATCCTCACTCCGGACACGCTCGATCGCCGCCCGCAAACGCTCTGGCCGATTCGACACGTACTGAGCGATCGCGGCTCGCGCGACCTCCTGCATCGAGCGGCCCTCCTCTGCCGCCTTAAGCCGCAGAGCGGCTGACTCGCTATCGGTCAAGCGAAGATTCATGGCCACCGTTGCACGGTACCATGCTGGTACCGGTCCCATGGTGGTGCTCCGGTCCGCGGGTTGGCGAGGGCTCTCCCTGGCACGACGTCGGCGGAGCACTGCGCGTGACCGACGGCAGTCAAGAGAGGGGCCGGCGGCGGTCGGCAACCCCAGCGCCTTCGGCGCCCCGACCTTGACGGGCCGGCGGCACGCGCGACAATCGCGCCAAGTTCGTGACAGGGGCTCCAGCGGCGGACGCTCAGCGATGTCGGCGAGTGTGGCCTGCGGGTGACGCGGCACCGGCCGGCGCTGAGTCAAGTGGGTCGTCGTGGCCAGCGGCGCGGCGCTTCTCCGGGCGAGGCGGTCGGAGTCTCCGATGGCCGTGATGGCGTGCGAGGCAATGGCGGGTCCGGTTCGGGGACTGGTCGGGTTCGGTCCAGGGCTCGACCTCGGTGTCGGCGAGGTAGCCGGGGAGCTGCTTGCGGCTGGTGAGCGGGGTCGCCTTGTCCCAGCGGTCGTCGAAGTCGTGGGCGAGCCGGTCGAACAGCCCTCCGTAGGTGGCCTGGCGGAGGTGGATCAGCGGCAGTGACTGATCGGCGAAGCTGATGTGTCTGAGGGCGAGGAGGATCTCGTCGTCGGCCCGGTAGAGGGTGTGGTCCGCGCCGACGGGCGATGCGCGGACCTCGATCGCGTCGATGTCGAGCAGCGCTTCGACCGGTCTGTCTGGATGCGGGCCCTCTGCAAAGGGCAAGCACTCGCGGCCCTCTCCCGACGGCGGTCGAGGCAACCAAAGGATGTCCTATGAGCGCTCGTTCGCGGTGCGCCGGCGGTCAGGTGGAAGCGATCGCGCCCAGCTGGGTGGGTGGACGCTCGAGTCTGGGCAAATGGAAACGCGAGCGGTACGGCGGTCCTCGGTGGAACGCACATTCGCCTCGTCAAACGCGCCTAGCGCCGGTTCGAAGGACGGTCTGCGGACCGCCTTTGATGGGCGAACGTGCAGCCTCGAGATGATCTGCGGTTCGTCTCGTGGTCACTCAGCAACCTCGGCCTCAGACAGGTCGCCGCCGGGGATGGATCGTCGTCCCGCTCATGTTGGCAGCGGTCTCGGGGTCCAGGCGTCCTTTGCTGGGTCTCCGGTCGAGTTGGGGGTGAAGGACGCCGTGGTCTGGCCGGCTGAGCTGGGCTTTCGCGGCTGAGGATTTTTTTGGAGTTTTCGAAGAGCGCGGCGACGCGCACCCGCCTTGCGGCGCAGGCTGCTGGCTGTCGAAGGTCAAGCGGCCCGAAAGGGGGGCGAGGTGCGCTTCAGTACCGCATTCAACCGGCTTCTGCGCCTGCCCAGCGCATCGGTGATCGATGTCAGCTTTGGCTCTGAGGGGGTGATCGTGGCCGTCAGACTGCGGCGCCGGCGGCGGCTGTGCGGGCGCTGCGGGGACCGGCCGGCAGTTGCAGATCCATGATCGGCGCGTCAAGCGCTGGCGCCATCTCGATCTCGGCGCCAACCGTTGTGTGATCGAGTCAGAGCTGCGGCGCTTGCACGGCCTGGACTGCGGCGTTCACCTCGAGGCAGTCCCGTGGGCTCGCCTTGGCTCACACCACACCCGCGACTTCGAGGACGTGGTGGCATGGCTGGCGCAGCAGATGGCCAAGACGCCGATCGCTGGGCTGTTGCGGATCGGCGGGGACACCGTCGGGCGGATCGTTGAGCGCGTCGTCTCAGATCACCTCGATGAGACTCGGCTGCAGGGGCTGGTGGCGATCGGCGTGGATGAGATCTCCTACCGCCGCGGACAGCGCTATCTCACCACCGTCGTCGACCATCACGGCGGCGCGATCGTGTGGTGCGCACCGGTCGCAACGCCCAGACGCTGCAGGCGTTCTTCGAGCTGCTCGGCGAGCGCCGCCACTCGATTCGGGCGGTCTCGATCGACATGTCCGGCGGCTACCAGCAGGCGGTCCGCCAGAGCATCCCGCACGCCGAGATCTGCTTTGACCCGTTCCACGTCGTGCGCCTCGGACAGCGCGCTGTGGACCAGGTCCGCCGCGACGAATGGAACGCCCACGACCGATCCCACACCCCAACCGGCCGCTGGGTGAAAGGCACGCGATGGTCGCTGCTCAAGAGCCCCGAGAAGCAGACGATTGACCAGCTCTCAAAGCTCGGCGAAGTCCAGCAAGCCAACCGGCCGCTCTACCGCGCGTTCCTGCTCAAAGAAGAGCTCCGGCTGCTCTACCACCTCGAAGACCCTTCGCTCGCCCCGGCGCACCTCGACGCCTGGCTGACCTGGGCCTCCAGATCCCGGCTCGAACCGTTCGTCAAGCTTGCCCGCACCATCCGCCGCCACCGCGACGCGATCCTCAACGCGATCCGACTCGGTCTGAACAACGGCCGCCTCGAAGGACTCAACAGCCGCATCCGCCTAATCAGCCACCGCAGCTTCGGGTTCCACTCCGCCAGCCCGCTGATGGCCCTGGTCTACCTCTGCTGCTCCCGAATCGTCATCCCACTCCCAAAATGACTTTCACCCCCAAACCGACCGGAGCACCCCTTTGCTGAGCTCGCGAACGCCGCGAGGCGCAGGGCGCGCGGGCGTCGCACGAGCGTGAAGGCGAACGCCGCGGCGAAGCTCGAGGAACTCGCGAACCGGTGCGCCGCGTCGGGTGTGCTCGGTGAGAGAGTGATCCCCGGACGGATGGTTGGCGTCCGACGTGGCCGGTAGATCCTCGGTTCGGCGGCGGGCTGACTCGCCGGGATCGCCGATCCGTCCCCGACGTTCCATGATCTGCGGCACTCGTTTGCGAGGTCCGCTCTGTGATGGCGCCGGGTCAAACGGCCCGATTCACAAGCCGCCCTTATTCCTGCAGCGCGCGGGCGAGCGGGTTCCGCGGCCCGCTGGCTTGGAGGCGCGAGAGGAGTAGTGACGCTGGCGCCCAGCCGTGCTTGAGCGACGCGCACGGCTCCTCAGGCCACGTAAGACCGTGGTTAGGGCAGGCTGGGCATCCCCGGGATGGCCACCACGGTGCCGGCGCTGTTCTTCAGCGTCACCGACTTCCACCCCGGATGAGAGCCGATCGGCACGCTGTAGACGTTGTCGGTCACCGGCACGACGGTCGAGCCTCCGCCAGCCCATGAGACGGTGACGGACGAGTTGCCATCTGGCACGCCGCCCAAGAGCACTTTGGTCCTCGCCCCGCCGGCTCTGTAAGGGATCGTGTCGAGCGTCCACAAGTCGCCAGCGTCGACTGCGCTCGCACTGTTGCAGCCGCTCCCGGCGCCCTGCGGCCCTTCGAGATCGACGAGACACGCGCCGGTGCTCCCCGGGACCAGCCACACGTCGTCCTTACCAGAGACCCAACGGCAGTTTCGCCGGCCTGGGAGGGGTTGGTCCCGCTCCTCGCAGGTCAAAGGCGACCACCCGGCGCGAACTCTCCAACCGCGCCAGGACCGAGTCCCAAAGCCGGTGTGACCCTTCCACCCGTGCACGAGCACGATTGTCAAAGCTCATTCCGATCGCCGCGATCGCTGAACCGCGTCGGACGCCTCCTGAGTCTGGAGATGACTCATCCGCGATGCTCGCCTCGGGGCTTGGGAGCAACGATATGAAAGTCTGACCGAGGCGGTGACGGATCGCAAGCTCGTCAATCCTCCTGAACTGTCCTCGCGTCCGGGCTCAAGCCATGTTGGCGACTTTCAAGCGTTGCCGAAGAACAGGGGCCTTCCGACGCGCGCCTCGACCTTCAGGTAACGCCAGAGCTTGTATCCCGAGTCGAGGTCGGTCGAGCGCAGGATGTCGCACACGCGCGCGACCGCGTCGATGCTCGGAGCGTCGGCGAGGATGTAGCACGTCCACGGCCAGCTCGGAGATGGCCCGACCATCAGCTGGTCGTCGTCCATCGTCCCCATCACTCGGATGCCAAAACGGCCCTCCAGATCGGCGAACGCGGGTGGGATCGCCGTGAACGCCGCCTGTCGCTCCTCGGGCCCCGCCTCGAAGAACGGATCGCGGACCCCGATGCAGAACAGCACCCGGAGGGTCCCCTCATCCTCCGCGCTCATATCGCTCCTTCTCGATCGGCTTTGCTTTTCTCCAGAGTTGGCGGAACAGCAGCCCTAGCGGTCTAGCCAGGTCGGGGTGGCGCATCGCCACCGACGTGATCGTCTGGCGGCCGCTTTGGGCATCGCGAAGCGAGCAGAACGCCTCCACCCCGTCTCTCACCAGCAGCTTCATCGGGATCTCGGGGAGGACCCGGCACTCCCCGCCGGCCTGCGCGAGCTCGGCGCAGCGCCGGGGATCCTCCGCCGCCTCGGGGCTGTAGATGATGCGCACCTGTACTCCGCGCCGGATCGCCGCCACCTCGGCGATGTTCCAGCGCGAGCGCGGTTGCAGGAACGGAGGCTGCTGCATCATCCAGATGCTGCTGCGCGCACGCCGGATGATGTCCTCGAGCGCCGTACTGGTCCGCGCACGCCCGAAGACCGCCTCCAGGTAGTCGGGCGACTGGGTGGCTGAGCGCTGGGGCGGATCCGGCAGGAGATCCACCAGTGTCTCCGACAGCGCCTGGTCGCGTTCGGCGCGCGCCGAACGTTCGTGGTCACGGTGGCGGGTCCAGTCTCGCAGCGCCGTCGCCGGCGCGATCGGGCGATAGCGGGTGACCCGGCTCGGGACGGCGATGCAGAAGCCGCGCGTCTCCAGCGCGCCGAGCGCCTCGTAGACCTTCGGCCGCGGTACGCCGGACTCGCGCGTGAGTTCGGCGGCGGTTCCCTCCCCCAGCCGCAGCAGCGCGAGGTACAGCCGCGCTTCGTTGGGCGACAACCCGAGCTCGGTCAGCCAGTGGGTCAACTCGTCGCCGTGCAGCAGTCGTGGCAGCTCAGCGACGGGAGGAGGCTCGGCGAGAGCCGGCGCGGCGCGTCTCTTACGCGATTGACTCGCCACCTGCGAGATGATATCACTACGCAAGAGGAGAGACAGATCATTGATCAAACCTTCAGGACGCCGCTGACCCCATGAGGGCTCCGCTGACACAGCGTCAGCGCGGCATCGTCGAGCTCGCCGCCGGCCTGGCCGCCGAGTTCGCGGAGCGTGCGGCCGAGCACGACCGCGAGGCGTCGTTCCCGTTTGAGAACTACGAGCGGATGCGGGATGCCGGCTACCTCGGCCTGACGGTCCCTGAGGAGCTCGGCGGCATGGGCGCTTCCCTCCAGGAGCTGCTCCTGGCGCAGGAGCGGCTGGCAACCGGCTGTAGCTCAACCGCGCTGGCGGTGAACATGCACGTCTCGCCGATCGGGCAGCTGGCGAGCCTGTGGCGCTCCACCCGCGACCCGAAGCTGGAGCAGTTTCTGCGCGAGGCCGCGAGCGGCAAGGTCGTGTACGCGTCGATGACCGCAGAGCGCGGTCACTCCGTGCTGATGACGTCGAGCACGATCGCCGAACGGGTCGACGGCGGCTTCCGCGTGAGCGGCGACAAGATCTTCGGAACCGAGTCGTCGATCTGCACGCAGTTCACCACGATGGCCCGCTACGAGTCTCCGGAGGGCGGCGCCCGCGTGATGTTCTTTCGGATCCCGCGTGACGTCGAGGGCATGACCGTCAAGCACACATGGGACACGATGGGCATGCGGGGGACGCAGAGCAACGACTTCACGCTCGAGGACGTGTTCGTGCCCGAGGACGCGGTCTTTCACTCCTATCCCGTGGGCCACTTCGACGCGATCATGTTAAAGACGGTATGGGGTTGGGCGATGCCGTCCTTCGGGGCCGTCTACCTCGGCATCGCCCTTGGTTCGATGGAGCACGCCCGTGAGCAGGTGGGACGGCGCGGACGGGAGGGCGACCCGCAGGTCCAGCACCTGTTCGCCGAGATGGAGGTGCTGCTCGAGACCGCCCGCGCCGTGCTCTACCGCCACGCTGAGGAGATGACGTCGGGCGCGCTGTTCGGCGAGCTCCCGGTTCAGGAGGGCATGGCCCGTGCGATCCTGTCCAAGCACGTGGCCTGCAACAACGCGCAGCAAATCGTCGACCGCACGCTGCACGCCGTCGGCGGCGCGGGCTACTACAAGCGATCGCCGCTGGAGCGCGCGTATCGCGACGTGCGGGCGGGCACGATCATGCCCTACAACAACCCCGAGGCCACTGACCTGTTCGGGCGAACATCGCTGGGCATCGAGGTGGCCCCCGCCATCCCGATCGAGGAGTCGGGCCACCCGGCGCCGGCGCGCTCGTGACCGCGGCCGCAGTCCTCGGTGGGGGCCACGGCGCCTACGCGGCGGCGGCCGATCTCGCCGATCGCGGGTTCGCCGTGCGGCTCTGGCGGCGCGCGGCGCAGCGCCTGGACGGGCTGCGGCGCTCAGGCGGTGTCCCCGAGCTGGAGCTGGTCGATGCCGCCCGGACGCGGCGCGCGCCGCTCGAGCTGGCGACCGGAGACCTCGGGCAGGCGCTGCGCGGAGCGCGGCTGGTGGTCATCCCGCTGCCCGCGTTCGCCCAGGTGGCGCTCGCCGGCGAGATCGCGCCCCATCTCGTCGACGGCCAAGTGCTCTACATCCCTCCCGGGTCGTTCGGGAGCTGGGCGATGGCGCGGACACTGGCCGCGAGCGGCTGCACGGCCGAGATCAGCTTCGCCGAGTCCGCCACGCTCCCGTACCTGGCGCGAAAGCGAGGCGAGGACGCGGTGGTGATCACCGCGCGGGCAACACGGCTGCCGACGGGTACGCTACCCAGCGAGCACTCTGAGCCGACGTTCGACGTGATCCGTCAGGCGTACCCAGCGATCGAGGAGCGCACCGACGCGCTCGACGCCGCGCTGCTCAACGCCGGCCCGGTGATCCACCCGCCATTGATCCTGCTCAACGCCGCACCGATCCAGGCGCGCGATCGCTACGACCTCCACAGCGAGGGCACCCAGCCGGCGGTCCGCCTCGTGCAGGACGCGCTCGACGGCGAGCGCGTCCGGCTCCGCGAGGCGCTCGGCTATGGCCCCCCCCACTTCCCGCTGCGCGACCATTACGAGTCCGGCGGCGAGGAGTGGATGTACGGCCATCGTGCGCATGAGCGGCTGGTGTCCAGCGAGGGCTGGCGCGAGCCCCTGGATCTCCAGCGCCATCGCTACATGCGCGAGGACGTGGCCTTCGGCCTGACCCTGCTTGTCTCCCTGGCCCGATGGGCCGGCGTGCCAACCCCGGTGGCGGCAGGGCTGCTCACGATCGCCTCGGTGATCGCCGGCGAGGACCTCCTGCACAGCGGGCGTACGGTGCAGTCGCTCGGGCTGACCGACATGGACCTCGCACAGCTGCGCGACGGGTTGGCGCATGGTCCGGCCGCGGTCTCGTTCGCGGCAGCGATGAATCCAACGGGAGACCGCGCATGAGTGCCTCGATCGCCGTCGCCGGCGCGGGGCGGATGGGTGTGGGCATCGCGCAGGCCTTCGCCTACGCGGGCCTCGACGTCGTCCTCGTCGACCTCAAGCCACGCCCGTCCGCTGACGCCCGCGCGGTTCTGGCGGCCGCCGACGCACAGATCGCCGAGAGCCTGGCGGCCCTGCACGAACTTGGGATCTTGGATGGCGCTGAGCGAGACTCGATCCGCGGCCGCGTCACCGGCGCTGACGCCACGCAGGCAGCGGACGCGTTCGCCGACGCCGAGGCCGTGTTCGAAGCCGTCCCGGAGGTGATGGCGGCCAAGCGCCAAGCACTCGGGCACATCAGCGCCCACGCCCCGGCGGATGCCCTGATCGCGTCGACGACCTCCACCTTCCAGGTCGACGCTCTGGCTGGGCTCGTTTCCACCCCGGAGCGCTTCCTCAATGCCCACTGGCTCAACCCTCCCTATCTGATGCCACTCGTGGAGGTCAGCCCAGGCGCCGCCACGAGCCGTGGAACCGTCGAGGCGCTGCTGGCATTGCTTCAGGCCGCGGGCAAGGTGCCGGTCGAGGTCGCGGCCTCGCCGGGTTACATCGTGCCGCGCATCCAGGCACTGGCCCTCAACGAGGCGGCGCGGCTGGCCGAGGAGGGCGTCGCCTCGCCGGAGGCGATCGACACCGCCTCGCGGGTTGGCTTCGGCCTTCGCTTCGCGCTGCTCGGGCTGCTGGAGTTCATCGACTGGGGGGGCGCCGACACGCTGCTGCGGGCCAGCGAGTACCTGCGCGCTGAACTGGGGTCGGAGCGGTTCGCCCCACCGTCATCGGTGATCGCCGCCGGTGCCACTGACAGGGCCGCCCCCACATTTCGCGGACGCGACGGCGAGGAGTACCGCCGTGAGACGATCTCCCGCTTCGTTGGCCTGCTACGCCACCTCGACCTGCTCCCCGTCCCCGGCAGCATGCGGGAGTCGACCCGATGATCAGCGGCCTACCGGCGGCTACAGCAATCCTGCTGCCCGACCTGTGCGAGAAGCTCGTGCCCGGCTGCGCGCGCACGGGCGCCCATGTCTACCTTGAGCGCGCCGCGGCCACCCTGCCCGAACCCGTGCGCGGCGTCCTCATCGCCGCGATCGAGCGCCTGGCGAGCGCAGAGCGATTGGAGGAGTTCGTGAGCACCCCGGAGTTCGGACTCGTGCGGGCGATGGCGATCGAGGCCTACTACAGCGACTTCGTCGCGCCCGGGCGCAGCACACCCGGTGCCTGGGATGAGATCGACTTCAACAGCCCCCTCGCGCGGCGGCTGCACAAGGACTTCAGCTTCCTCGAGGAACAATGAACGAGGAGCGTTTCGATGTCGTGGTGGTCGGCTCCGGTGCGGGCGGCGGCGTGGTCGCCGCCGAGCTCGGGGCACGCGGACGTAGCGTGGCGCTGCTGGAGTCCGGCGTGCACGACAGCGCCCACGACTTCATCCGATTCGAGGCCAGGGCAACCCGACGGCTCTGGTGGCCCACGCGCTTTGCCCACACCGGCGAGGGTCGTCCGCCGCTGGTTATGGTGGGTGGCCGCTGCGTCGGCGGCAGCACCACGATCAACACGAAGGTGGCACTGCGGGCAACCGACGAGGACCTCGCCCACTGGCATCGCGCCACCGGAGCGACGCTGAGCATGGCGGACCTGGAACCATTGTACGAGCGGGTCGAGCGCCGACTGGGGGTACGCGAGCGTGCCGACTGGCCGCTCAGCGTACGAACCGTCGAACCGGGGTTTCGCGCGCTCGGCGCTGAGCTCGAGCCGGTTCGCTCCTATACCGATCCATCCTGCACGCGGTGCGGCTGCTGCTATGTGGGTTGCCCCACCAATGCCGGTAAGTCGACGCTGACGTCCTACATCGAGCCCGCGCTCAGCCGCGGCGAGCTCGACCTCCGAGCCGGCTGCACCGTGACGCGCGTGCGCCTCGACACTCGCTACGGGCCGCTGCGAGCCACCGGCGTCGATTATGTAGATCAGGCCGGCGAACGCCAGTCGCTGGACGCGAGCGTTGTCGTGGTGGCGGGCGGAACCCTCAACACGCCGCAGATCCTGATGCGCTCCGGCCTCCCGGATCTCGGTACGGCGAGCGCTTCCCACCTCGGGCGCCACCTGGGCACCCACACCGCCCGCATCGTGCACGGCCTGTTTGACGAGCCGCAGGACTGTCACTTGGTTTATCCGATCACCGCCCGCTGTGACGCCTTCCGGCGCGACGCCGACGGCGGCTTCGTCGTCGAGGCCACCACGATCATGGAGCCGATCGGCCTGGCCAGCAACCTGGTCGACGACGACGGCCTGCCACTGTGGGGCGACCGGCTCTCGGCGGTGATGCGCGACTATCGCCACTGGGTCGGGCTGTTCGCGATGGCCAACGACTCCAACACCGGGACGGTCGAGATCCGCGATGACGGCACCGAGATGTTCACCAAGCCGATCCCGCCAGAGGACCAGGAGCGACTGGACGGCGCGCATACTTTCTGCCGGGAGGTGCTGCGCGCCGCCGGAGCTCGCAAGACGGTATCCACCGGGCTGATCACCTCGCACGTGCAGGGCACCTGTCGGATGGGCCCCGATCCCGAGCGCTCGGTGGTCGACATGCGCGGACAGTCCCACGACGTGGCGGGGCTGTTCGTCGCCGATGCCTCGCTGCTGCCCTGGACCCTGTCGGTCAACCCGTCGCTGACGGTCATGGCCCTGGCTTTGCATGTCTCGCAACAGGTGGACAGCGATCCCGATGGGTACCTCACGTGAGGCGCCTGGAGGGCCGCACCGCACTGGTCACAGGCGCAGCCGGCGGGTTGGGCCGTGCCTTCTGCGATGCGCTGGCGCGCGGCGGAGCGGCGGTCGCCGGCGTTGACATCGCTGCGCTCGACGGTGCCCGGGAGACAGTGGCCAGGGCCGGAGGCGACTTCCACGCGCTGCGCGCCGACGTGCGCGACCCGGAAGCGATGCGCGCCGTGTGCGACGAGGCGGCCAGTGTCCTCGGCGGCCTGCACATCGTGGTCGCCAACGCTGGGCGCTACCCCTCGCAGCCGTTTGACGAGATCACGCTCGAGCAGTGGCGGGAGGTGATGGCGCTCAACCTCGACGGAACCTTTCTCACCGTCCAATCGGCGCTGCCGCACCTGCGGGCGGCGGGCTGGGGGCGGATCGTCGTCCTGTCATCCTCAACCGTGTGGCTCGGCGTGCCGACGCTCGTGGCCTACGTGACCAGCAAGGCAGGATTGATCGGATTCACCCGTGCGCTCGCCGCCGAGCTCGCCGATACCGGCATCACGGTTAACGCGATCACACCCGGTCTCACGGAGACGGACACGGCCCGGCACAGCTGGGTCGGCGAGCAGTTCGACTGGGTTGTCTCCAACCAGGTGGTCAAGCGCCGCCAGCAGCCGGAGGATCTGGCCTCGACACTACTGTACCTGTGCGACGCAGGCAGCGATTTCATCACCGGTCAGACGATCAACGTCGACGGCGGGATGGCGAAGCATTGAGAGCAGCGTATTGTCCCAGGGTAGTGCTGCCAAACGGCCCGTCAGCGGGGATGCCGGCTGACACTCGGGATAGCTCGAGGGGTCGGTGGAGCGATCTGTCCAACAGATACGAGCCGGTCGGAGCTTCCGGTGTAGTCACCGGTGCGGCGGCTCACATCATTCCTACAAGGAGGCGCAGATGACCAGGCTGTTCTTTCGTGTCAAACGGATGGCCATCGGCACGTCGCTGGTCGCCCTGGTGGCCGTCCTGGCAGTCGGCTGCGGCAGCTCCTCGAAAAGCAGCGGCTCCGCAAGCGGATCGTCGTCCAGAGCCAGCACAAAGGGCGCCGGCGCGCCCGCCAGCGGTAAGACCTACACGGTCGGGATCGACATTCCCTACCACCCCTTGTTCGACTACGTCGAGGCGAAGGAGGCCCATTACTTCGCGGGTAAGCCGTACACGGTCAAATTCAAGGTCCTCGACGCGACCACGCAGGTGCCGGCGTTCGGCGCTGGTCAGCTCGATGTGATGACGACGGTTCCGTCGTTCATCCCGCGGGTCAAGGACCAGTACGGGATTAGCACAGCGGAGTTCTTCCCCCTCGCGCGCTGGACGATCGGCCCGCAGATTCTGGTGCCTAAGAATTCTCCGTACACGACGCTGGCATCGCTGAAGGGCAAGACGGTGGTGATCCCGCCGCTGAGCACACGCTTCGGTGCGGAAGAGGCGGCGATCCTGGCGGTGACCGGCCAGAACATCCGCACCTACTTCCATCTCGTCCAGACAGACGCCGCGCCGCAGCAGCTCGCTCTGGGTCGCGCTGACGCCGGATTTCTCGAGGCCCCGACGACCTATCCGCTGCTCGCGAGCGGGAAGTTCAACGCGATCTACAGCGTCCACGATGCGTTCCTGAAGGCGTTGGGCGATCCAGCGGTTGTCAACGGTGGGTTCATCGCCAAGACCACCTTCCTCAAGGATCCCGCCAATCAGGACTTCGTCCATACACTGGTCGGCGCGATCCAGGACGCCTGGAACAAATACAACCAAGACCCCAACGCTGTCAATCAGGTCGCCTCCCAGGTCAGCGGCGTCCCGCCTGCGCAGCTGAAGGTGGTCGGCCAAGTGCTCGACCTTAATGGCATCCCCAAGTCGAAGCGGGCCATCACCCCCCAGGACGTCGTCACCTGGTCGAAGATATTCCCGCTGCTGGCAAAGTCAGGATTCATCAAGACAGCGCCGGCCAATCCCGCCAGCGTATTCATCATCACGAAATAGCATCTACTGAAAGGTTGCTACGCCGGGCGGCTCGGCTAGCAACGGGCCGCCACGCCTCGAGGGAGTGAGATCCATGAGTCAAGAGGTCGCTGTAGAGAGATCGGACGGAAGCGCGATCGCCTCTTCCTCGACGACCGTGGACGGGGGTGCCAGGCGGACCTTCCCCCGTCGCCGATTGCTGCGGATCGGCCTGATCGCCGTTTCGCTGGCGGCTCTCTTCGGCCTCTGGCTGTGGGCGTCGAGTCGAACGGCCTCGTACATCCTTCCCGCGCCGCACCAGGTCTGGTCGGCGTTCAAGGACGAGATCCAGCGCGGCGCCTGGTGGACGGAGATCCGCGCAACGCTGAGCCACATAGCCTCGGCGTTCGGTCTCATCCTGGCCATCGGCCTGCCGCTGGGGATCGTGATCGGGCGCTTCTGGGTGGTCGAGGATCTCACCCGCGTGCTGCTCATCTTCCTGCAGACCGTGCCGACGCTCGTGTTGATCGTGATCGCCCTGATCGCGATCGGCACGGACTCGACCGCAGTGGTCGCCGTGACCGTCGCCAGCGGCCTCACCTACTTCACGCTCAACGTCATCCAGGGGACGCGCTCGATCGACCAAGACCTGACCGACATGGCCCACGCGTACGGCGCAGGAGAACGCAAGATCATGCGCACGATCGTCCTGCCGTCCGTCGTCCCGTACTTCCTGGCGGGAGCTCGGATCACGCTTGGCGTCGTCTGGCAGGTGACGCTGTTCGCCGAGTATCTGATGGGCACCAACGGTGTCGGATTTCAGATCTCGAGTTCGATCAAGCTCCTGGACACGGCTTCGGTGTTCTCCTGGGGACTGTCGATCGTGGCCCTGACGATCCTGTTCGAGTACGGGATCTTCCGCCCGGTGGAATTCGTCCTGACCCGCCATTCGCGCCAGCGGAGGTGAACGATGGCCACCGGAACCGACCGACCAGCGATGATCGATATCCGTGACATCCAACTGCGGTTCGATCGTCGCGATCCGGTGCCGGTGATCCACGACGTCTCGCTGTCGGTGCGTCGCGGCGAGCTGCTGGCGCTGATCGGTCCGTCGGGTTGTGGCAAATCAACCCTCCTCAATCTGATCTCGGGCCTGCTCGAGGTCCAGGATGGTTCGATCGAGATCCCCGGTGAGGCGAGAATCGCCTACGTGTTCCAGAGTCCGCGCCTGCTGCCGTGGCGCAAGGTCCTCGGCAACGTCCTCTACGGACTGGAGGCCAAGGGTGTCTCGGGGAAAGCTGCGCACGAGCGGGCGGCGCGCGCGATCGCGCTCGTCAACCTCTCCGGCCACGAGGACAAATACCCGCATGAGCTCTCCGGCGGGATGCAGCAGCGGGCAGCACTCGCGCGCGGCCTGGCGCTCGATCCGTCCGTCTGCCTGCTCGACGATCCCTTCGGCGCGCTCGATGCCCTGACACGCAGCTACCTGCAGGAGGAGCTGCTCGGAATCGTGCGCGGGACCGCGATGACGACCTTGCTCGTCACCCATGACATCGATGAGGCGCTCCTACTCGCCGACCGGATCGCGGTGATGACGGCGCGACCGGGCAAGATCGCCGCGATCGTCGACGTGCCGTTCGGAAGCGAGCGCTCGCCCGACACGCTCCACGGTCAGCCCGCCTACGCCGAGCTGCGCCGGAGCCTGCGGGAGATGTTGCGCCCACAGGTCAGCGCGGTCGAAGCGGGAGCTGCGTGATCGACGGCGCTGCTGCCGTCAGCGGGCAGCCCAAGTCGCCGGGCAACCGGCTCGATCGCGCACTGGAGCAGCGCCGCCCGGCCCTGATCGGCTACCTCCCGCTCGGCGATCCCGCGATGCCGCGCGGCCTGGCGGAGCTCTACGTCAAAGGCGGCATCGACGTGCTCGAGATCGGGCTGCCGGTGCCCAATCCCTACCTGGACGGCCCGACGATCCGCGAGTCGATGCGCCGGGTGGGCGAAGCCAACATCGGAGCCCGCGAGCTTGCGGGCTTAACGGCGAGGCTGCGCCGCCGCCACCCGGCACAGGCGATCGTCTGGATGTCCTACGGCCCGGCGATGCGCGCGGAGGAGCTGGTGCGCCTGGCGGGTCGGGCGTCAATCGACGGCGTGCTGTTCGTCGAGCCGGCGCGGTATTTCGGCGGCCTCTCGAGCCAGCTCGAGGCCCTGGGCGTGCATCTCCTGCACTTCCTGGCGCGCGAGTTGTCCGAGCCCGATGTCGCCGCGGCGCGCCACAGCGGCGGCTACGTGATGCTGTCGGCGACCGCCGGCGTCACCGGGGCCGGCCACGGGCGCCGGAAGCTGCCCGACAGCACCCCGCTGATCCAGCGCTTGCGCGGCGCCGGGGTCAGCACTCCGGTGGCGCTCGGGATCGGGATCCACTCGCCCGCGCAGGCGAGAGATGCGGTCGAGATGGGAGCCGACGCAGTGGTGATCGGATCCGAGCTCGTTCGCCAGGCGGCCGTCGGTCGCAGCGCGGTGGCCGAGTATCTCGCCGCCCTGCGTGAGGCCGTGTCGTGAGCGAACCCGTCCTGATCGGAGCGGACATCGGCACCACCAAGGTCAAGGCCGCGGGGTTCACGCTCGAGGGCAGGCAGCTCACGAGCGCAGCTCGGGCCTATCCCACGGCACGGCCCGCGCCCGGGCACGTGGAGCAGGCTCCCGCTGATTGGTGGTCAGCCCTCGAGTCCGTCTTCGCGAGCCTGGCGGAGGAGATCCCGCTCGAGGCCGTCGCCAGCGTCGGGGTCTGCAGCCAGGTCAACACGCACGTCTTCGTCGATGCGGGCGGCCATGAGCTGCGTCCGGCGATCACCTGGCAGGACCAGCGATGCGCGCAGCTGGCGAGCGAGCTCGACGCGCGGATCACCGATGACCAGCGCCGGGCGCTCTGGCAGCCCGGATTTCACCTCGACGCCTCGAACCTGCTCGCGCGTGCGGAGTGGGTTCGCCGTGTGGAACCGCGCATCTGGCAGCAGACGCGCTGGATCCTGACTCCCAAGGATTACGTCAACCTGCGGGTGACCGGAGCGGCCGCCACGGATCCGCTAAGCTCGATCGGCTTGGTCGCCACGAGCGGGGAGACATACCTGGAGCTCGATCCGATCGTCGCGGGCGCCGTCGCGAGGCTGCCTCCGGTTCGCAATCTGGCCACGCGCTGCGGTGAGACGGACGGCACGGTTCTCGGCCTGCCGGCGGGAATCGCGGTCGCCGTGGGAACGATGGACGCGTGGGGGAGCGTGTACGGCTCCGGCGTGGTGGCCGACGGGCAGGGATTCCAGGTGTCGGGAACGTCGGAGATCCTGGGTCTGGTGGGAAACGCAGGGACTGGCGCGGCGGGGGCGGTGGCCTTTCCGCCCTATCGCGGGCTGCGTCTGTTCGCCGGTCCCACCCAGGCCGGCGGCGACTCGCTGCGCTGGTTCTCAGAGGCCCGGCATCGTCCGATCTCGTGGACCCTGACCCAGGCGGAGCGAGCTCCCGAAGGCGCCGACGGAGTCGTCTTCCTGCCCCACCTCGCGGGAGAGCGGGCGCCACTGTGGGACCCGGACCTCCGCGGCGGCTTCATCGGGCTCGGACTCGAGCACGGCGAGCACCACCTCTGCGGCGCGCTGCTCGAGGGCGTGGCATTCTCTGCGCGGCAGCTGCTCGAGGTTCTCGAGGAAGCCGCGTCATGCCGGCCCACGGGATTGGCGCTGAGCGGGGGCGGAGCCGCAAGCGATCTCTGGTCGCAGATCAAGGCCGATGTCCTCTCGCTGCCGCTGGCCCGCCTCGCAGTGCTCGACAGCGGCGTCCTCGGCGCCGCGCTGTTCGGTGGCGTCGCGGCAGGGATCCTGGCCGATCTCGAGACCGCCGCCCGCCAGACGATTCACACCGACCGCGTATTCGAGCCACGCCCCGAGACCGTGGAGCGCTACGAGGAGGCTTATCGCTCCTACCGCAGCGTTCAGGCGGCCCTGACGCCCGTCTTCCATGAGCGTGCGAGGCGTGCAGGTCTCAGGAGCGGCGTCCGGGCATGACCAACCGGCTCGACCGCGATCCGGCCGACCTCACCGCGTGTGAGGCCGTCGCCGCGCTCCGCGCCGGGTCACTCGATCGCGCGGCCCTCGGCGAGCGGGTGCTCGGTCGCGCGCGGAGGCACGGCGCCCTGAACGGGTGGATCACGCTCGACGAGGAGACGCTGGCGCGTGTGGACCAAGTCGACGGGCCGTTGTGCGGGCTGCCGATCGCCTGCAAGGACAACATCGAGAGCGCCGCGCTGCCGACCACGGCCGGGACGCCGGCCCTCGAGCAGTGGCGGCCGAACCGCGATGCGCCCGCGCTGTCGCGCCTGCTGGCGGCGGGCGGCGTGCTGGCGGGTAAGACGAACCTCCACGAGCTCGGCTTCGGAGTGACGAGCAACAATGCCCGCTTCGGCCCCGTGCGCAACCCGTACAACCTGGATCGTGTCGCCGGCGGCAGCAGCGGCGGAACCGCAGCGCTGGTCGCCGCCCGGGTCGTGCCGGCAGGTCTGGGGACCGACACCGGCGGCTCTGTCCGGATACCGGCGGCGCTTTGCGGCGTCGTCGGCTTCCGTCCCACTCACGGGCGCTACCCCGGCGCCGGGGTCGTGCCGATCTCGCCGACCCGCGACACCGTCGGCGTGATAGCGCGTACGGCGAGCGACGTCGCGCTGCTTGATCGGCTGCTTGATCGCGACCCGCCCCGGATCTCCGCCCCGGCAAGCCTGAGCATCCGGATCGGAGTCCCCCGCGCGTTCTTCTACGAGAACCTGGACCCGGATGTAGCCGCGGTCTCGCAACAGGCGCTGGACGCGCTGAGCGCGCTCGGCGTCGAGCTGGTCGAGGAGGATCTGCCGCGAGTCGAAGCGCTCGACGCAGCGGCGGGATTCCCGATCGCGCTCTATGAGGGCCGCCGCGCGCTCGAGCGCTACCTCGAGGCGGTGCCCGGGGTCAACCTCATCACGCTGGCCCAGCGCGCGGCCAGTCCCGATGTGCGCACGATCCTGACCAGCCTGCTGGACCGCCCTCTCGAGTCAGCCGTCTACCGGCAAGCGCTGGGCGCGCGGGATGAGCTGCGCGCCGCGTACCACGCGTACTTTCAACAGCACCAGGTCGCGGCGATCGCGCTTCCCACCGTCCCGTTGCCCGCGCCGCCGATCGGCGACGACATCACCACCCCGCTGAACGGCCGTGAGGTGCCGGTGTTCCCGACGCTGTCGCGCAACACGAACCCCGGCAGCCTCGCGGGCATTCCCGGGCTCAGCTTGCCGCTGGCGCTCCCGAGTGATCATCCGCCGGTTGGTCTCGAGCTCGACGCTCCCCGCGGCGCCGACGAAGCGCTGCTGGCCTTGGGCGTTGCACTGCAGGCGCGACTGCCGCGGCTTCCAGCGCCGGACGCGATACTTCGAGCGTGAGACTGAGCGGCCGTAGCGCGATCGTCACCGGGGGGGCTCAGGGCCTGGGCGAGGCGACCGCGCGCGCGCTGGCCGGCGCCGGCGCCCGCGTGCTGCTCGCCGACATCAACGAGGAGCTGGTCAGCCGGGTCGCGTCCGGGCTCGAGGGTGCGGTGGCGAGCCACGTGGACGTGCGTGATCCCGAGTCGCTGCGGCGGCTGTTCGACCAGGCCGACGAGCGGCTCGGCGGCCTGGACATCCTGGTCAACAATGCCGCCCGGACTGTCTCGCGCCCGATCTGGGAGATCGCGCTCGACGAGTGGGAGGACGTGCTGGCCACCAACTTGCGCAGCGTGTTCCTCGCCTGCCAGCTCGCCGGCCCGCGGCTACGCGAGCGGCGCTGGGGCCGGATCATCAATCTCGCGTCGCTGGCCGGACAGCAGGGCGGGACGGTGGCCGGTGCCCATTACGCCGCGTCCAAAGCCGGGATCATCGTCCTGACGAAGATCCTCTCCAAGGAGCTGGCGCCGCACGGGGTGACGGTGAACGCGGTCGCTCCGGCGGCGATCGATGGCCCGGTGATGGCCGCGATGCCGGCTGAGCGCGTCGAGGCGATGGCCCAAGCGATCCCGGTCGGACGCCTCGGCCGTCCCGAGGAGGTCGCCGCGATCGTGACCTTCCTGGCCTCCGAGGCCGCCGGTTTCATCACCGGCGCGACGCTCGACGTCAACGGTGGCCTGCTGATGCGCTGAGCCGCCGGGAGGGCACCCGGGTTCGACTTATGAACCTGGTGGTGTCGGCCCGCCGGATCGCCTGAGGGAGACGAGCGGGACAGAGAGGACTCGCCGTGGCCTCCTGCACGCCGCAATGCGCGGGTTGGGCGCGGGTTGTTCGACGGCAGCCGGTGACCGCACGCGTCAGTCCGCGCGCTTGCGCCGCTGCTCGGTCGACCGCGCCGGCGACCGGGGGGTGCCTTGCTCGCCGCCCGGGCGGCGCGCGCCGGCCGCGCCCAGATCTTACGGTCGTGCATCAGCTTCACCTGCGGACGATTGACCTTGCGCGCGTACTCGTCGTGCTGATAAGGAGCGTGGTCGAGGTAGAGGTTTTTAGGGTAGCTCGGCTGGGAGTAGATGCCCTGGTAGAGCTCGGTACGCAGATCCTTCATCCAGTTCGTCCACTGGCTGCGCGCACGGTGATCGCGCAACGCCTCGATATCGATCACGCCGGCGACGTAGCTCGAGCCGCCGCAGTACTCGTGGCGGCCGACGATCCGCCCGCGGAAGTCGAAGATGAAGCTGCGCCCGCCGAATGTGTCGATGGGCCAGTCGGCGTCCGGCGTGAGGAAGTAGGTGCCGGTGTTCGGCGCGACCACGTAGAGATTGTTGTCGAGCGCCCGCGCTCGGCTCTGGATCTCGAAGAACTCGTTGCCGGTTGCGGGATGCGGGTAGCTCGGCCTGTAGAGCACCTCGGCTCCGTTCATCGCCAGCGCACGCGCGTTCTCTGGGTAGGAGCCCTCGTTGGCCATCATCACACCGAGGTTGCCGATCGGCGTCCGCGCAACGGGAAAGAACGCGTCAAGCCCGTCACCGTGCAACTCCACCCAGCGATCCCAGACGTCGTGCGGACACACTGAGTGCTCGACCGGGTACAGCGGCGCCGACTTGTAGTGCTTGAGGACCAGCTTCCCCGCCGGGTCGAGGATGAACGCGATGTTAAAGTAGACACCGGGGAAATCCGGATCGATCGCCTTCGCCTGGGCGACGAGGTAGACGTCGAACTCGCGCGCGATCTCACCTAGCATCCGCGTCTCGGGCCCCGGGATCTCGATTGCGGAATCGCGCGCAAACTGTGCGTGGTCAGTGTCGAACACCTCGTCTGTAAAGCCCTGCAGCGCTCCCTCCGGGAGCGCGACGTAGCGCACTGGGAAGTCGAGGCTAGAGAGCCAGGAGGCAGCCTTCATCATCCCGTGGATGTGTGAGATGTTGCGCTCGATGTCAGCGCGCTTGCGCGCCCCCCAAACTGTCGACACCAGCCCGACCGCCATGTAGGGCTCGATCATGCGACTACCTCCTCGGCTGCACCCGACCGCGGTGTACTGTTCGGGATCAGGCATGGTTGGGATTTTCTCGTTCGTGCTGCGGTCCTGGAGATCGCCTCAGGCCCAGCGCGCCCGAGGCGGTTAGTCGATGGCGGGCCGTTACTTGAACAGCGGCATCGTCCAGCGGCCGTTGACCTTGACGGGCTGGAACGCGTACGGCCGAGTCAGCTGCTGTTGGGCGCTGGGAAAGCTCGCGGCGCGCTCCGGGCTGATCGCCGGTACCTCGAGATATATCTTCGTCGGGATCTTCTGCCCCGCAACCGCCTTGCCCGCGGCCCAGCCGGCCAGGCGGCCCATCAGCGTCGGGTTCTGGTAGTAGCAGACCGACAGCAGCCCGCTCTTCAGCGCGTTGATGCACGCGTCGGTGCCGCCGTAGGTCGCGATCTTCGGCCTGAAGCTCGAGTCGACGACCGAGGTCAGCGCCACCGCCTGGCTTTCGAGCGTCACGAACAGGCCCCGCACCTTCGAGCCGAAACGCTGCTTGTAAGACTGGGTGATGTTGACGGCGTTCTCGGGCGACAGCTGGGGGTCGATCTGGCCCGCGAGTAGGTTAAGCCC
>JBPCMW010000114.1:0-14637 GCA_051001875.1 Solirubrobacteraceae bacterium
GGGGGTGGGTCGGGGGGGGGGTTGGGGGGGCGTGGGGATGCTGGTGGGTGTGGTGGGGGGTGCGGGGGGGTCGCGTTCGACGCCGCGCGCCCCACCCCCGATCCGCTGCGCTTCGAGGGGCCGCCCGGCTCCGCTCCGATGCACCCGTCCTTCGAGGAGCGCTTGGACGCGCCTGACCCGGTGTTCGCGATGCTGGACGATCTCGACTACGAGCGCCAGGTCCGTGCGTGGGCGCGAGAGCTCGGCCGAGCTGGCGCTGCCCAGGCAGACGTCCTGCACCTGCACCACTTGACTCCGATCAACGAGGCCGCGGCGCGCGTGGCGCCGCACGTCCCGATCGTCGGCCAGCTGCACGGAACCGAGCTGCTGATGCTCGAGCAGATCGCCGACGGACCCCCGGCCGGCTGGGATCACGCCGACCGGTGGGCCGAGCGACTGCGGGGCTGGGCACAGCGCTGCTCACATCTGATCGTCGCGCCGGCCGGCGCCGAACGAGCGAGTCGGTTGCTGGACGTCCCGCTCGAGCGCCTGACCGGGATGCCCAACGGCGTCGCCGTCGATCTGTTCAAGCCCGGCAGCCTCGATCGATTTCGGTTCTGGCAGCGCCACCTGGTCGAGCAGCCGAGAGGTTGGTCGCGCGGACAAGCGGCCGGGAGCGTGCGCTACACCGACGATGACGTGGCGCTGCTGGAGACCGCGACGATCCTGGTCTACGTCGGGCGATTCACCGCGGTCAAGCGGCTCGACCGGCTGATCGCCGCCTTTGCCCTGGCTCAGCAGCGGTCCCCCGGTTCCTCCGCGCTGGTGCTGGTCGGCGGGCACCCCGGGGAATGGGAGGGCGAGCATCCGGCCGACACCGTGGCGCGCCTGAACGTCCCGGGGGTCTTCCTCGCCGGATGGCGCTCGCACGAGGAACTCCCGGAGTTCTTCGTGGCATCCGATGCGGTGATCTCGGCCGCGGAGCGCGAGCAGTTCGGTCAGCTGCTGATCGAAGGGATGGCGTGCGGGCTGCCGGCCATCGGAATTCGCGCGCTCGGACCCGAGTCGATCATTGAGGACGGCAGCAGCGGATGGCTGGTGGCGGCCTCCGATGAAGCGGCTCTGGCCGGCACCATCGCTGAGGTGACCGAGAACCCCCGCGAGCGCGAGCGCCGGGGGCGCGCGGCCCGGGAAGCGGTATGCGCACGGTTCTCGTGGACCCAGATCTCAGCGCAGCTGGAGGGGATCCTCGCCGACGCCGCGGCGCAGGCAACTCATGCTCCGGCGGTTGAGGCCTGATCTGCGGGCTCGGTGAACGTGCTCCGCGCGAGCTCGATGAATTCCGCCGCCGCGGGCGTGTGACGGCGACCTTCGCGCCAGGCCAGCGTGATGTCCCGCGTCAGCGCCGGGTCGGTCAGCCCCGAGACCTGGAACTCGCCTCCCGGGCTGTCGGCGTCGGAGCGAGGCAGAATCGCCACTCCCATCCCCCGGGCGACGAGCCGGCGGATCCGCTGGCTCTCGTTTGACTCGAGCTTGACCTGAGGCTCGAAGCCGGCTTGCTGGCCCGCAGCCATCAGGAGCTCCCGGAGCCGTGAGCCCTCGCGATAGCTGATGAACTGCTCGTTGGCCAGCTCCGCCATCCGCAGCGTCTCCCGGCCGCTGAGCCGATGGTCACAGGGAAGGAGCACCACGAGTTCCTCGGAGACCAGCTGGTGCAGGCCGAGCCCGTGGCTCTCGATCCGCTCGGTAACCGACAGAAAGGCCAGGTCGAGCTCGTCAACCCGCAGCATCTCGGCCAACTCCTCGCTTGACATCTCACGCACGGTCAGCTCCACGCCGGGGTGGCGGCTGTGAAAGATGGCCAGCGCCAGCGACACATCCACCGGCCCCATCGTGTGCATCGCCCCGACTGTGACATGGCCGGTCTGGATGCCCCGCAGCCCCTGGAGCTCGGTCTGCGCCGCGTCGACCTCCGAGAGGATCCGGCGAGCCCTGGCCACCAGCAGCTCTCCGGCCTCGGTGATCGTCACGTGGCGCGTCGTCCGCTCGACCAGGGCCAGACCGACCTCCTCTTCCAACCTGCGGATCTGTTGGGAGAGCGCTGGTTGGGCGATGTGCTCGCGAGCCGCGGCCCGGGTGAAGTGGCACTCCTCCGCCAGCGCCACCAGGTACCGGAGCTGACGAAGATCCATAAGGAAAGACTATAGATCGGTTGGATAACTCGTCTTGGACTTCTAAGCCCCGACCGTCCATGATGGTCGAGCAACACCTCTCTCCTCCCGAGCGCGCCCCTTAGATCCGGCCTCATATCCCGCCGGTTCCGGGGCGCTCTCACTTTAAACGCCCGGTGCACAGAAACGTCCGCTATGCGGACGCAATCGTGCAGATGTAGTGGCTACAGAATCCCGATCTCGGAGTTGTCTACGAACATGAAGCGGAAGGCCCGCGGCTGCAGCTGGTCGCGCTGGATCTTGACGTTGCGTCCCAACAACGAGGACTCCATCCGGCCGGCGAGATCGCTGACCGATGAGCTGGCCAGGAGGATCGAGTGCTCCACCTCGGCGTTCTGAATCGTGCACCGCTCTCCGATCGCGGTGTACGGTCCGATGTAGCAGTCCGTGAGCTGCGCGCCGGCGCCGATGATGGCCGGGCCGCGCACCGCCGAGCGCTCGAGCCGCGCTCCGGCCTCGATCACGACCCGCCCGTCGATCTGTGAGTCGATCAGCTCGCCCTCCACGCGCCCGACGATCGTGTCCAGCACGAGCCGGTTGGCGGCGAGCATGTCCTCCAGGCGGCCTGTGTCCTTCCACCAGCCACGCACGATGTGCGGCTCGACGCGCCGGCCTTGGTCGACCAGGTGCTGGATCGCATCGGTGATCTCCAGCTCGCCGCGGGCGGAGGGATTGATCGCCCGGGCCGCGTCATGGATGCCCGCGTTGAACATGTACACGCCGACCAGCGCCAGATCAGTCTGGGGCTCAGGCGGCTTCTCCACCAGCCGCACGACGGCACCATCGCTCAGCTCCGCGACGCCGTAGTTCTCCGGGTCGAGAACCGGCGTGAGCAGGATCAGTGCGTCTGGCTCACTGGCCCGGAAGGCCTGCACCAGATCCGAGATACCGCCCTGCAGGAGGTTGTCCCCCAGGTACATCACGAACGGTGAGCCTCCGAGGAACCGCTCGGCCGTCAGCACCGCATGCGCGAGCCCGAGTGGCGCGTCCTGCTCGATGTAGGTGATCTTGCATCCGAACCGCGAGCCGTCTCCGGCCTCGGCGCGGATCTCATCGCCGGTCTCGGGAGCAATGATGATCCCGACCTCAGCGATTCCGGCGGCCGACATCGCCTCGATCCCGTAGAACAGCACCGGCTTGTTGGCCACCGGCACGAGCTGCTTAGCGCTCGTGTGAGTGATCGGCCGGAGCCGCGTCCCCTTGCCTCCGGAGAGGATCAGGCCCTTCAGCGTTTCCATGGCGCGGAGGCTACTGCCAGACGCCGGATCAGCCGATCCCGCGGCTCACCTTGCGAGCGCGCCGGCGCCGGCCCAGATCCCCTCGGCCGCGGATCGCACCGCGGTGCGGGTATCCTCGGGCTCGAGCACGACGGCGTCGCCGGCCTCCTTGAGCACCTCACGAACCAGCCAGTCGACGCCGGCGAAGCCGAGTTCGACGATCACCGATCCGTCAGCGAGCTCGCCGACCACGGTGCGCTCCTCCCGGGCCCACCGCGCGCGGTCAGGAGAGATCCACACGCGGGCCCGCCGCGAGGCCGGTACCTCACCCGTCCGGGGCCAGCCATCGACGTCGGCCGCAGGATCGACGTCGGCCCGCGGCTCGAAGCCCTGATCGGTGACGGAGGCCGACTTGATCCGGTCCAGCCGGAAGTGACGCACGCTCTCCCGCGCCGGATCGAAGCTCGCCACGTACCACCCCTCGCGGCCGTTGATCAGTGCGTACGGCTCCACCAACCGAGTGGTGAACTCGTCCTCGTTTTCCTTGTAGTACTCGAACGACAGCATGTGCCGGGTGGAGATCGCCCGGGAGACGACGCCGGCGATCTCCGCGTCATCGCCGCCCGGGGAGGCGACCTGGAGTCCCTCATGAACGGAGTCCTCGCCGAGTGCCGCCACCACCTTGTCCCGCGCCGAGGACAGCGAGCCCTCCGGAATGTGCTCTCCGATCAGGTCGATGGCCGCGATCAGCGCCTTGGCCTCGACCGGCAGCAGCCGCGCCGGGCGGGCGAATGAGTCGCCGTACGGCTCGGGATCCACCTCGATCATCCCGTCGCTGCCGATCTCCGCATAGAGGACGTAGGTCCCGGCCCCGAAGTTGACCACGTTCAACACCGAGATGTCCTCGCGCAGCTCCTGATCGGAAATCTTGAGATCACGGCAGATCTCCGCCGCGTCGATTCGCCGGGTGGCCCGCCCCGCCTCGATCAGGATGCTGGCCAGCGTGACCAGCCGCGCGAACCGCTCCGGCCGGATCGCCACATCGGGCTCATGGCCGTTGCTGTCAGCGTCGGCGGCCTCCGCGCGCGCGGCCTCGGCGGCATCAGCACCGGGTGCCCGCACGGCCGCAGGGGCGATCTCGGCGTCACCGAGGTGACGCTCGATCAGCAGCTGCACGCGGTCGCGCAGCTCCTCCAGCAGCTCCGGCGGACCGGAGATCCGGGCATGCTCGCCCAGCCCCAGGACCCACGCGATCAGCTGACGCGCGTTGGCGTACTGGGTCAGGAAGATGCGGTCCTCGCCGTCGTCGGCGGGGCGCATCTCCCCGTAGCGGCCGAAGTGCCGTTCGATCTGCCACGCAATCCGGCTGCTGACCCAGACCTCGGCGGTCCCGATCGGATCGCCGAACTGCCAGTCGATCCGATTCCCGTACGCCCGCGGGTCAAACTCCCGGGGACGCTGGAAGTCGTGCTCGGCCTTGGTCGCGTAACCAACCTTGCCCCGGATCCGGGAGAGCCGGAACACCCGGACCGCGTGCCGCTCGTGCGAGGTACCGACGACGTAGAACTGGCCGCCCTGGTAGAGCAACTGGTATGGGTCCACCTTGCGGGCACCGATCTCGTCGCGTTCCATCGTGTAGTAGTCGAACACGATCGTCTTGCGCCGGAAGATCGCCGTTTCGATCTTGGCCAGCCGCTGGGAGACGTCATGTCCGCCGGCGGAGCCGGTGATCCCCAGGGCAACGGTGTTGTGCTCAGGCGAGGTGAGCGGGCTCGGTCGGCCCCACGAGATCTGCTGCAGGGCCAGCCGGAGCGGTTCTGCGTAGGCAAATTCGCCATCGAGCAGCTGCAGGGCGGTCCGCAGACCGGCCAGTTCGCCGTCACTGAACTCGATCGGCGGCAGGTGGAAGTTCTCCGGGGGAAGCGAGTAGTTCTCCTGCTCGACGAGTCCGTCGGCGGGCTTCTCGACCATCAGCACGATCCCCAGCGCCTCGAGCTCCGAGCGGTCGGCGTAAAAGCGCCGCGCGAACGCGTCCTCGTTCATCACGCTGTAGCCCTCGACGTCTCGCCGGATCTCCGGGGCGGTGACGGGCCGTCGCTCGGCCATCAGGTATGAGATGAGCGACAGCTGCCGGATCAGCTTTTCCGTGTCCTTTGCCATGACCGTCAACTCTAGTTGGGCCAGCCGGAACCCAGAGGTTCTGGACGGTGATCGACGCGCTATTTGCGCGGATTTGGAGCGATGCCGTGGCCTGGCGTGAGGAAGGCGGCACGCGGCGGCTCAGGCCGCCTTGCGCTCCTGCCGTTCAAGCGGAGCGAAGTAGGCCCCGCCCCCGATTCCCTTGTCGTACGCCGACCACTGCTCGCCCGCCGGAAGTTCCTTCTCCAGGCGGTCAAAGCTCCCGAGCCGGCCACCGAGGTTGTCGATCATGTGCACCAGGGTGGCCTCCCGGGTGCACGGGACGACGGGACTCCCGTGCTCAAGCGAGCCGTGATGGCTGAGGATGATGTGCAGCAGCGCCCGCTCGAGGTCAGGCGGGAATCCCTGCAGGCGCTCGATCTCCCGGCGGACGCGGTAGTACCCCAGCGGAATTTCCCCATACAGCCGGCCGGGGTCCGACATCGAGATCGCATCGCCCTCCAGCTGGTAGGCCTCGAGCTTGCCGAGGTCGTGCAGCAGCGCCCCGGTCACCGCGACGTCTCGATCGATCCCCGGGAACGTGGCCGAGATCGCTCCGACGGCCTGGGCGACGGTCAGGCTGTGCTCGAGCAATCCGTGCCGGTATGCCTGGTGGTAGCGCTTGGCCGCCGGTGCATCGCGGTAGTCGGTCCAGGTCGGCGAGTTCTCGCCGAACACCTGCGCCAGGAGCCGCTGCAGGTGCGGGTTCTGAACCGTCGCGATCAGCTCGCGGAGGTCGGCCTCCATCTGGTCGGCGCTGCGCGTCGGTCCGTCGAGCAGCTCCTCGCGGACGAACTCGTGGGGCGCCGGGGGGCGGATCGCCAGCACGGCGAGCTGGGGCCCGAAGCGGGGGTGTACGGAGAAGCGGCCGCTGACGTGGACGACCTGGCCGGACCGGCACACCTCTCGGATTTCGGGCACGTCCTCGCGGACCATCGCCACCACGCTGCCGGTACGGTCACCGAGCTGCAGCTTCAGATACTCGCTGCCATCCCGCCTGGTGCGCACCTCTGCGTCACGCACGAGCAGCGCCTGCGCGATATCGATTCCGTCTGCAAATTCCCGGACTTTCATCGCATCGCGAAGATAGAGTGGGGGGCGGACGGCAGTTGATGACTTCCTCGGCAATCGTCACCGGTGGGACCGGCGGACTCGGGTCCGCCGTCGTCGCGCGGCTGCTGCAGGATGGCTGGCGTGTCGTGGTGCCCTGGGTGGCCGAGCAGGAACTCGACCGCGTCATGCGGCACGATCGCCTGGAGCTGATCCAGGCGGATCTGTTCGATCCAGAGGCCGTCGCAGCGGTCGCGGCCGCGGGAGCGGCGGATCCGCAAGCGCCGCTTACCGGGCTGGTCAACCTGGTCGGCGGCTTCGCGGCCGGCAGCCGCGTCCACGAGACCCCGGTCGACACATTCGAGGCCCAGTTTCGGCTCAACCTGCGGCCCACATATCTGATGACCCAGGCCGTGCTGGGCGGAATGTTGGAGCACGGCGAGGGTTCGATCGTATGCGTGGGCACCCGGGCGGCGGTGCAGCCGTTCTCCGGGGCCGCCGGGTACATCGCCTCGAAGGCGGCGGTGATCTCGTTCGCCCAGGCCGTGGCGACCGCGTACAAGCAGGACGGGATCCGCTGCAACGTGATCCTGCCGAGCGTGATCGACACCCCCGCCAACCGCGCGTCGATGCCCGAAGCCAAGCATGAGCGCTGGGTCAAGCCGGCGGAGATAGCGGGTGTGGTGGCGCACCTGCTCTCCTCTGACGCGGCACCCACCAGCGGAGCCGCGATCCCGGTCTACGGGCGCGCCTGAGCCGGCCGCCGTCGCGACAGCTCGTTGGTCTAGGATCCGCGCTTATGGAACGTAAGTGGTGGACGCTGCTCGTCGTCTGCGTGGGCACATTCATGCTCCTGCTGGACATCACGATCGTCAATGTCGCGCTGCCCAAGATCGCCCTCGAGCTGAAGGCCAGCTTCTCGGACATCCAGTGGGTGATCGACGCCTACGCGCTGACCCTGGCCTCCGTGCTGCTCACCACCGGCGCCCTGGCCGACCTGTTCGGGCGCCGCCTGGTGTTCGCCATCGGCCTCGGCCTGTTCGCGTTCACCTCGCTGCTGTGCGCGCTGTCGCCGAGCGCCCTGTTCCTGATCCTGGCCCGGGCCGGCCAGGGGATCGGCGGCGCGATCATGTTCTCAACCTCGCTGGCTCTGCTGGTACAGGAGTTCCACGGCAAGGAGCGGGGCATGGCGCTCGGAGTGTGGGGCGCGACGATCGGCGGCGCGGCCGCCGTCGGACCGCTGCTCGGCGGGGTCCTCACCGAGGGGTTCGGCTGGTCCTCGATCTTCTACATCAACGTCCCGATCGGCATCGCGGCCGCGCTCCTGACCATGGCCAAGATTGCCGAGTCGCGCAATCCCGCCGGCACCCGGGTGGACTGGATCGGCACGGCCACCTTCACCGGCGCGCTGTTCCTGCTCGTGCTGGCCATCATCCGCGGCAACTCCGAGGGCTGGGGAAGCACGTTGATAGTCGCGCTGTTCGCAGGTTCCGTCGTCCTCCTGGCCGCGTTCCTCATCGCTCAGTTCGTCCAGGACAACGCGATGCTCGACGTCACTTTGTTCCGCAAACCGACGTTCAGTGGAGCCTCGATCGTCGCCTTCGCGCTGTCCTCCTCGATGTTCGCGATGTTCCTCTACCTCACGCTCTACCTCCAGACGATCCTGGGGCTCTCGCCGCTGCAGACCGGCCTGCGCTTTCTACCCATCACCCTGCTGTCGTTCTTCGTCGCCGCGCTGTCGGGAAACCTGTCCTCGCGGGTTCCGGTCAGGCTCCTGCTCAGCCTCGGGCTGGTGCTGGTCGGCGGCGGGCTGCTGCTGATGCGAGGGCTGACCGGATCCTCCGGCTGGACCGTGCTGCTGGCCGGGTTCGTCGTCGCCGGCACGGGCATCGGCCTGGTCAACCCGGCCTTGGCCTCGACCGCGGTCGGTGTGGTCCCGCCGCAGCGCAGCGGCATGGCCTCCGGGATCAACTCGACCTTCCGCCAGGTGGGAATCGCGACCGGGATCGCGATTCTCGGGGCGATCTTCGAGAGCTCCATCTCCTCCAAGCTGGCCCCGCAGCTGGCCGGTACCCCGGTCGCCGGGCATAGCTCTCAGCTCGCGCACGCGATCGCTGCAGGCGGGACCCCGGGTGTCCTGCACGGCATTCCGGCCGGCCAGCGTGCCCATGCCGCGATCGCGATCCACAGTGCGTTCGCTGGCGCGATGAACGACATCCTGCTGGTCGCGGCGATCGTTGCCCTGACCGGCGCTGTCCTCGGCCTCGCGCTCGTGCGAGGCACCGACTTCGTCACCTACGGGACGCCTGAGCGAGAACAGGAGCTCGCCCCGGCGGCTGCCTAGGGGGGCACCAGTGCTGATGAGCGCTCGTCGATGATCCAGCCGCTGTTCGAGCATCGACGCAGCTTTGCCGGCTACGCGACCAGAGTGCTCGAGCTCGAGGGCGAAGGCGCCCCGATGGTGATGTTCCACGGGTATGCCGACAGCGCCGATACGTGGCGGCAGGCGCTGGCACTGCTCGCACGCCGGGGGCGACGAGCGATCGCCGTCGACCTTCCCGGTTTTGGGACCGCGGACCGGCTCCAGCCGGATCCGATCCTCCCCCAGCTGGACGAATTCGCCGCGGCGGTGCTGGCCTACGCGGCCGGCCGCCCGCGCCAGGCGGTGGTCGCGGTCGGAAACTCACTCGGCGGCTGTGTCTCGCTGAGGCTCGCTGAGCGCAAGGGAGCCAGCATGGCCGGCGTCGTCGCCATCGCGCCGGCCGGACTCGAGATGTCCCGGCTACTGAATCTCGTGCAGGCCGATCCAGTGCTGCGCTCGCTGCTGGCGCTACCTGCGCCGGTACCCGCGATGGTGATCCGTGCGGCGGTGGCGCGGCTCTACCTCCAGCTCGCGTTCGGTGCGCCGCGCTCGATCGATCGCCGGGTCGTGTCGGCATTCACCTATCACCATCGCCACCGGGCGACCGTCGCGGGGTACCTGGAGACCGCGCGCCGATTGGTTCCGGAGCTGCGCCGGCCGTTCACGCTTCAGCGGATCACGGTCCCGGTGCTGCTGGTCTGGGGCGACCGTGACCGCCTGGTGTTTCACCGCGGAGCCGAGCAGGTGATCAGCGCGGTCCCGGGTGCGCGCCTCGAGCTGCTCCACGGGATTGGCCACTGCCCGCAGGTCGAGGCGCCCGAGCGTTTGACCGAGCTCCTGCTCGAGTTCAGCCGCGACTCGGTGTCGACGGTTGCGTGAACGGGGGGGCGCCGTCCGATTCGGTCAGCGGGCGAGGAGCGCTACAGCCCGGCGGGGTGACGAGCCGCGAACGTGCGCAGGTCGGACTCGTTCGCCGCCTGGTTCGACCACCGGCTCCCGGTCTGGGCCAGCGCGACGGTGTCAAAGCGCAGGCCGGCGACGTACATGAACGTGTGCCCGTTGTTGGCGAACACGGTGATCCACTTTCCCGGCCCCGGTTTGCCCCAACTCATCAGCTCGCCGGAGGTCATCGTGGTGCTGAGGATCCCGGCGGCCGCGAACACGAAGCTGAGGGAGCCCGAGCAGTCGTACGCGTTGTCGATGAACGTCCCGTGGCCGCCGCCGAAGCGGTAGGGAAGATGGGCGATCTGGTTGCCGGCATTGATCACCTGTTGGATGATCGCCGGAGCGTCGACGGGCGCGAGCGCCAGGCCCTGCGGCGTCACGGTCCCTACGCCCGGGTGAGCGGCCAGTCCGCTGGTGGCCAGCTCGCGGCGGACTTGGGCATCCGAAATGGGCTGGGGGAGCGAGGGGTTGGGTGGGCCGACACTGACGCCCGCCGCCTCGTTCGGAGCCGGCCCGATGGGCGAGGCGGCCCCGGCCACGGGTTCCACCGCCTGGGGGTGAGCGTGCAACGTTGGCGCGGTCGGCAGCGACGGCAGGGCGTCGCGCTTGGTCGGCGGCGGGTTGCTCTGGCGGGCCCCGCACCCGGAGCCGGCGAGGACGGCCACGGCGGCGAGGCACACGGTGGCGAGCGCTGCGGCGAGGCGAGTTCGCACGTGCCTCATTATGCCGCCCGCGCTGGGCGCGAACGCCGGCTAACGCGCGGGTTTCTAGTCCTCGAAGCGGCCCTGGTACAGCGCGAACACCGCGCCCTGGGGGTCGCTCGCGGCGCCCAGCGACATCGCCTCGCCGATCTCCATCGGCCCCATGATCGCGTTGCCGCCGAGCTCGGAGATCCGGGCTAGGCTGGCCTGCACGTCGTCGGTGCCGAAGTACACGAGCCAGTAGCACGGCTCGGTCTCCGAGGCCGCGCGGACGCCGCCGTTGGTCCGCCCATCCCGGGTCTGGATCGTCATGTAGGGCATTCCGAACCCCTCCACCGGTGTCAGGCTCCAGCCGAACAGTTCGGCGTAGAACGACGCCGATGCCTCCATGTCGGTGGTGACAAGCTCGTTCCAGCTCAGCGCGCCGGGTCCGTTGACCAGCGAGGCTCCCGGGTTGCTCTTGGGCTCCCAGACCTCAAAGAACGCGCCCTGCGGGTCCTGCACGACACCCATCCGCCCGGCGTCCATGACATCGAACGCCGGCGCGTGCACCGTTCCGCCGAGGTGCTTCGCGCGCTCCAGCGCGTCGTCGGCGCTCTCGACGGTGACGTACGAGTTCCACGCCGGCGGCACTCCCGCTTCGCGCTGCTGCTGGGGCTGGGGAGAGATCGCCGCGACGGTTTCGCCGCCGAGCTGCATCATCGAGTAGACGAACCCGTCGCCTACGGGCTGGTCGTCCGCGGCCCAGCCGAACAGGTCCCCGTAGAAGACCTTCGCGGCCTCCTGGTCGGTGGTGGTCAGATCCGTCCAGCTGAACGTCCCCGGGGTGTACTGCGATCGCTTGGCCATGGCCTGACCCTACCACCGCGGCATACACTCACCCCATGCCCAGCTTCACGATCAAGAACCTGATGGAGATCGACGACTCGGCCGCCGGCTGGACCGACTGACCCGCCGGAACCTTCCCCCAATGCGACTGCTGATCACGGGTGCCGCCGGGATGCTCGGCCTCGACGTGGCGGCTGCCGCGGCGGACGTCCACGAGGTGTTCGCCGCGCCCCGGGCCGAGCTGGACATCACCGATCAGGAAGCGCTTACGGCGTGCGTCAGCCGCGCTCGTCCAGATGCGGTGATCAATTGCGCGGCGTTTACCAACGTCGATCTCGCCGAGCGCTCGATCGAGGCGGCGTGCGCGGTCAACGGTGACGGGGCGGGAAGCGTCGCCCGCGCGGCGGCGGCGGCGGGCGCGTGGATGATCCACGTCTCCAGCGACTACGTGTTCGACGGAACCAAGCGTGAGCCATACCTGGAATCAGATCCGGTCGCGCCCGCGTCGGCCTACGGGCACTCGAAGCTGGCCGGTGAGCGGGCGGTGGCCCGCGCCGCCCCGGAATCGCACACGATCGTTCGCTCGTCGTGGCTGTTCGGGGCGGGTGGACCGTGCTTTCCCGCCACGATTCGCCGGCTGGCCGCCGAGCGCGACGAGCTCAGCGTGGTCGACGATCAGCACGGCTGTCCCACCTTCACCGGCCACCTCGCGCGCGCGCTCCTGACCCTGGCCCAGCGGCGCGCGCTCGGCATCCTGCACGTGGCGGGAGCGGGAGACTGCACGTGGTTTCAGTTCGCGCAGGAGATCGTGGCCCGCTCAGGTTCGGCGGCCAAGGTCAAGCCGACCACGACGGCCGAGATGGCGCGCCCGGCGCCGCGGCCCGCGTACAGCGTGCTCGGCACCGAACGAGCCGCCGAGGCTCCATCGCTGCCACACTGGCGCGAAGGACTCGCCGAGTACATGACTGCGACTGTGGGAATGGCATGAGACTGCTCATCTGCGGCGGTGCGGGCTTCATCGGCTCCACCTTCGTCCGCCTGCGCCTGAACGAGCACGGCGATGAGGTCACGGTCCTCGACAAGCTCACCTACGCGGGGCGGCGCGAGAACCTGCATGACGTGATCGACCAGATCCGTTTCGTGCACGGCGCGATCGAGGATCCGGTGGCGGTCGCCGACGCGCTCAGCGGCTGCGACGCGATCGTCAACTTTGCCGCCGAGACCCACGTCGATCGCTCGATCTCCGGCCCCGAGACGTTCATCGTCACCAACATGCAGGGCACCCACGTTCTGCTGGAGGCGGCGCGCGAGCGCGGTCTGCGTTACCTGCAGGTCTCGACCGACGAGGTCTACGGATCGATCGAGGAGGGCTCCTTCACCGAGGAATCTCCGCTCGCCCCCTCGAGCCCCTACAGCGCGACCAAGACGGGCGCCGACCTGCTGGTGGCCAGCTACTTCCACACCTACGGGCTGCCGACGGTGATCTGCCGAGGCTCCAACAACTACGGCCCGTATCAGTACCCCGAGAAACTGATTCCGCTGATGATCTTGAACGCACTGTCCGGAGATCGGCTGCCCGTCTACGGCGACGGGCGCAATGTCCGCAACTGGCTCTACGTCGAGGACTTCGGCCGCGGCATCGGCCACGCGCTGGCTCACGGAATGCCGGGGGAGGCCTACAACTGCGGCGGCCCGGACGAATGCGAGAACCTCGCGGTGGTCAAGCGCGTGCTCGAGCTGACGGGGGCCGAGGAATCGTTGATCGAGTACGTCACCGACCGTCCCGGCCACGACCGCCGCTACTCGCTGGGCTCGGAGAAGCTCCGCAGCCTGGGGTGGGAGCCGCGGGTTCGGTTCGCCGAAGGGCTGGAGCGGACGGTGGGCTGGTATCGCGACAACGCATGGTGGTGGGAGACGATCCGATCCGGCGCCTACCGCGAGTACTACGAACAACACTACGGGCGCGCACTGAAGGCCTGAGATGTCGCGCGCGAGCGCCGCGTGAGCGATCTAAATGAGCTTGAGGCCGAGGTGGTCGCCTGCCGGCGCTGTCCGCGGCTGGTGGCCTGGCGCGAGGAGGTCGCGCGGGTCAAGCGGGCCTCGTTCGCCGGCGAGGACTACTGGGGGCGTCCGCTGCCCGGCTTCGGCGACCCGTCGGCACGAGTCGTCGTGCTCGGTCTCGCGCCCGCGGCCCACGGCGGAAACCGCACCGGGCGGATCTTCACCGGAGACCGCTCCTGGGACGGGCGGGTCGCCGCCCTGTGGCGAGCGGGGTTCGCAAACCAGCCGCAGTCGGTCTCTCGGGCGGACGGGCTGGCGATCAGCGGCGCATGGGTGACCGCAGCCGTTCGCTGCGCCCCGCCGGCCAACCGACCGCTGCCGGCCGAACGCGACAACTGCCTGCCGTACTTCGTCCGGGAGCTGTCGCTGCTGCCGGGCGCGAGCGTGATCGTGTGCCTGGGCGGCTTCGCCTGGGACGCCGCGATGCGCGCGCTCGATGGTCCGAGGCCGCGACCGAAGTTCGGGCATGGTGCCGAGTGCCAGGTCGGAGGATTAACCCTGCTGGGCTGCTACCACGTCAGTCAGCAGAACACGTTCACGGGACGACTGACCGAGCCGATGCTCGACGCGGTGTTCGTCCGCGCGCGGGAGCTGGCCGGTCTATGAGCCGCCCCCAGCTGGCCGGTCTATGAGCCGCCCCCAGCTGACCGAGCTCCGCATCGCCGACCCGACGGCCCTCTGGGAGGCACTGGGTTTCAGCGTCGCTGACGAGCACGTGAACCTCGGCGGTGTGAACATCGTCTTGGGAGCGCCAGGGGAGGGAATCACCCGCTGGTCGATCTACGGCATTCCCCCCACGAACGACATCGACGGCTTGCCGACCACAACGGATGTCCCCGCTCCCCAGCCGCAAAACGCAGAGCACCCCAACGGGGCCATCGGCTTGGACCACGTCGTCATCACCACTCCGGACTTCGACCGCACGGCGCGCGCGTTGGACGCACACGGGCTGCCTCTGACCTCGATTCTCGGTCGGATAGTTGTGCTGAGGTTTCGGGGTCGGTTATCGCGGTGGGAACCGGAAGCGGAGCTCGCGGCCGTCGAGCCAGGGGATCGTGGTGGCTTGGTCGGCGAGGCCGGCGTCG
>JBPCMW010000115.1:0-23922 GCA_051001875.1 Solirubrobacteraceae bacterium
GAGCAGTGCTCGCGCTGCTCGTCGGCGTTTCCCTGATCCTGCTGACGGCCTACTTCGGCGAGTCGCAGAGCAGCCAGCTGCAAAGCGTGCAGCGGGGGATAGTGCAGGTCCTCTCGCCCATCCAGGAGGGTGCCAGCACCGCGCTCAAGCCGGTGCGGGACATCGCCGGCTGGTTCTCGGACACCTTCCGAGCCAAGTCTCAGCGTGATCAGTACAAGAAGCAGGTTCAGCAGCTGACCCAGAAGCTGGCGCTGGCGCAGGGCGCACTGATCCAGAACACCCAGCTATCGCATCTGGTCAAGCTCGACAACAGCATCGGGGTCAACCGCTATCAGCAGGTGGCCGCGCACGTGATCTCCCGTGATCCGACGCTCTGGTACGCGACGATCGAGGTGGACAAGGGTTCGGCCGACGGCGTCCACGTGGACGATCCCGTGATCGGCGACCGCGGACTGGTGGGCAAGGTCTCCGATGTGGCGTCGAACGTCTCATTCGTCGCGCTGATCACCGACCACTCCTCCGCGGTCACCGCGCAGGTTCAGGATCAGTACGGGGATACCGGTGTTCTGGTGCCGGCCGTCGGCAGTCCGAATCAGCTGGTGCTCCAGTACCTGCCGCGCCGGGCGCCGATCCAGACCGGGATGCAGGTCGTGACCGCCGGCTTCAAGTCAGGCAACATCGATTCGCTGTTCCCGCCGGGCATCCCGATCGGCCAGGTCTCGAGCGCGAGCCAGAGCGACCTGCTCAACAACGGGCAGGTTCAGGTCAGCGTCGGCGCCGATCTGCGCCATCTCGATCTCGTCCAGATCCTGACCCATCCCCACGCCGGCACGCAGCGGGCACAGCTGCCGTGAACGAACACCTCCGTCTCCCGTTCCGGCTGGTTCTGCTCGCCTTCGCCAGCGTCGTGATCCAGCAGGCGGGCGTTTCTCAGGTCTCGATCTTCGGCGTCAGCGCGGACCTGACCCCGCTCGTCGTGATGTCGGTCGGCCTGCTGACCGGATCGCTGCTCGGCGCGATCACCGGCTTTTGCATCGGCCTGTTCGTCGACATGGTGCTGGTCCAGACGCTGGGCGTAACCGCCCTGCTCTACATCGCCATCGGCTACTGGTCCGGCCGCCTGCGCGAGCTCCGCGATCCTTCACACGGCCTCGTGCCACTGGCGCTGGGCGCGGCAGCCACCGCGTTTGCCGGATTCGGCATGGCGATCATCCAGTTTCTGCTCGGGGTCGATGCCCCGGTGAGCTTCCTGCTCGTCCAGCAGCTGGTCATCACCGTACTGGTCAACACGCTGATCTCCCTGCCGGTGTACGCGCTGGTGCAGAGGATCATTCGCCCGGCGATCCCCGACGATCCTCGCCGGCGTCGGCGCCGGGCTTACACGACCGGCGGCCTCAGCCCGCTGCAGCGTCCGTCCGACCGGCTCGGCCAGATCCCGCGGTCAGCCTCGCAATGATTCAGCCACCCGAGGATCGACGGCCGCCGCTGACGCCGCAGCTTGCGCTGCGCGCGGCCGTGATCGGCAGCCTCGCCCTGGCGATGTTCGCGATCATCTTCTTTCGCCTCTGGTACCTGCAGGTGCTCTCCGGCGATCAATACGTGAGACAGGCGAGCACCAATCAGGTCCGCAAGCTCGCGATCCCGGCTCCCCGCGGCCAGATCGTCGACCGGACGGGCAACATCCTCGTCGACTCCAAGCCGACGATCGCGGTCCAGCTCTCGCCCTCGGATCTTCCCAAGGGAGGCCCGGGGCGCCGGCGGCTGTTCAGACGTCTGGCGGCCATCCTCGGCATTCCCACCAAACCTGCCCGCTGCCGCATCGTCGGGCTTCGCCACGCGCTGCGTCTGCCCACGATCCAGTGTGATGTCGCCCAACAGCAGGCGCTGCTTCCGTATGCCAACGTGACCATCAAGACCGATGTCCCCGACGATGTCCACTACTACCTGGCCGAGCGTCAGGATCAGTTCCCCGGGGTCACCGTTCAGCAGGTGTGGCTGCGTCGCTATCCGCTGAACGACACCGCGGCGCAGCTGTTCGGAACGGTCGGGCCGATCACCAAACCGGAGCTGAGCCAGTCCCATTACCGGGGCGTCTCCCAGAACTCGATCGTCGGTCAATCCGGCATCGAGTGGTACTACGACCGCTACCTCCGGGGGCGTGACGGAGCGGACCGCGTCCAGGTGAATTCGCTTGGTCACTTCACCGGGTATCTGAGGCAGACCAGGCCGACGGCCGGTCACACGCTGAAGCTGTCGCTCGACCTGGGGCTGCAGAAGGCCGGGCAGCAGGCCCTCGCCCAGGCGATCGCCAGCAACCCGCCCGCCGGGGCTGGAGCCTTCGTGGCGCTGAACCCGAACAACGGGGAGGTGCTGGCCATGGGGTCCGCTCCGACGTTCAATCCCAACATCTTCACCAAGCCGCTGTCCCAGTCTCAGTACCAGCAACTCAACAACGCCTCGAGCGGATTTCCGCTGTTCAACCGAGCGATCCAGAGCTCGTATCCGACCGGGTCCACGTTCAAGGGGATCACGGCGACGGCAGCGCTGCAGAGCGGCGCCTGGACTCTCGGACAGAGCTATGACGACACCGGCGTGTACCAGAACGGCCCCGGGGACATCCGTCACAACGCCGGTCACGCGGCCTACGGATCGCTCGATCTGACCCAGGCCATCCAGGTCTCCTCAGACAACTTCTTCTACAACCTCGGCCGGCTGATGAACGACAACCAGCCCAAGGGCGGCGCGCTGCAGGACTGGGCCCGCGCGTTCGGCATCGGGCGGCAGACGGGAGTCGATCTCGGCGCCGAGAACGCGGGCATCCTGCCGACGCCCGCCTGGCGCACCTCGCGCGACCAGCTGGAGATCCAGTGTGAGCACGCCACCGGCCCGTTCCGTGGCAAACCCCGCCACAGCACCTGCGGGATCGCCGATGGCCGCTCGTGGTCGGTCGGAGACAACGAGAACCTCGCCGTGGGCCAGGGCGACCTCGAGGCGACACCGCTGCAGCTGGGCGTCGCCTATTCGGCGATCGCCAACGGCGGGACCGTCGTGCGTCCCCACGTCGGGCTCGAAGTCGACGCCCCCGACGGCACCGTGCTGCAGCGGATCGACCCGGCCCCGTCGCGGCACATCAACATCGCCGCCCAGAACCTCGACGCCGTCCGCTCCGGACTGCACGCGGCCGCGTCTCAGCCCGGCGGGACCTCGGCCGACGTATTCCGCAGCTGGCCGCAGACCCAGTACCCAGTATTCGGCAAGACCGGAACCGCGCAGCGCGGGAATCTCGCCGACCAGTCCTGGTACGTCTGCTATGTCCCGGATCCGCAACGGCCGATCCTCGTGGTCGTGACCGTCGAGCAGGGCGGCTTCGGTGCCGCGGCGGCGGCGCCCGCCGCGCGCCAGATCCTCTCGCAATGGTTCTTCGGGAAGCGCGGTCAGTTCATCGCCGGCCAATCCAAGACGCTATGAGTGTGAGCCCGATCCAGATGACCGAGGAGACGGCTGCGCCACGGCGCCGGGTGGTGCTGCTATTTGACCCGCTGCTGATGTTGGCCGCGTTCGGGCTCGTCGCGTGCTCGCTGGTGACGTTGCACGGGGCGACCAGCAACGCGATGCGTGGCCAGCCGCTCTACTACGTCCAGCGCCAGGCGATCTACGTCGGCCTCGGCGTGGTGATGGCGCTGGTGCTGGCGCGGCTCGACTACTCCCGGCTGCGGGAGTACAAGTACGGCCTCTACGGGCTGATCGTCGCGCTGAACATCATCGTCTTCGGCATGCCCGCCGTTCGCGGCTCCCATCGCTGGATCCCGCTGCCGTTCTTCCAGGTCCAGACCTCCGAGTTCGGCAAGCTGCTGCTGATCGCCGCCCTGGCAGCGTTCGCGGTGGACCGATCGCGAAGATTGCACGAGCGGCGTACGACCGCCAGGATCATGCTGCTGGCGCTGCTCCCGGCGATGATCGTGATTCCGCAGCCGGACCTCGGTACCGGATTGGTTTACGTGGCGGTGGCGTTTGCCGTCCTGTTCTTCGCCGGGACGTCGTGGAAGCAGCTGACGGCGCTTGCGGCGGTGTTCGTGGCGGCCGTGGTGATCGTCCTCGCCGGCGCCCCGGCCATTGGGGTCCACGTGCTCAAGCCCTACCAGGTGCAGCGGCTGACCGGGTTTCTGAACCCCTCGAGCGATCCCACTAACCAGACCTACAACATCACCCAATCGCAGATTGCCATCGGCTCGGGCGGTAAGACCGGACGCGGGGTGACCGGCGCCACCCAGACCAGAGGGAACTTCCTGCCGGAGAACCAGACGGACTTCATCTTCGCGGTCGTGGGCGAGACCTATGGCTTTGCCGGCGCCGCGCTCGTGCTATCGCTATATGCACTGTTGATATGGCGAACCTTGCGAATTCTCACCAGGGCAAAGAACCTGTTCGGCACGCTGATTGCCGCCGGCATCCTTGCCATGCTGATGTTCCAGGTGTTCGTCAACGTTGGTATGACGATCGGCATCATGCCGATCACCGGAGTGCCCTTGCCGCTCATGAGCTACGGCGGTTCCTCGGTGCTCGTGACCTTCATCGCCCTCGGCCTGCTGCAATCGATCTACATCCAGGCCCGGATGACCTCAGCGGGAAAAGGCCGCGCGTTGCTCTCGTGATGCCCGCGTTCGGAGGCCCCCGCGATACGCATTTCCATTTCCCCCGCGCCGCAATGCGCGCGGGCACTTTCGCCCCCGCTGCCGAGCACCGGCCGGGCGCCAATTCGTAAAGGACTGAAACAAATTGAAGAAGCAAGTGCTGGTCAGCGTCGACCGTGGAGAGACTCGCGTCGCGCTACTCGAGGCGACCGGAACGGTCGCAGAACGCAAGCCCGGATCGGGAGGCTCGCGCCGACGGCGCAAGACTGCCAATCCCGCCGCCGGCTATCAGGTCGCTGAGCTGTACCTGGAGCGCCGCGGCGCTCGCTCGATCGTCGGCAACATCTACAAGGGCCGCGTCGACAACGTTCTCGCCGGCCTGGAGGCGGCCTTCGTCGACATCGGGCTGGAGAAGAACGGCTTCCTCCACGTCGACGAGATCGTGCTTCCGGGCGTCGAGGCGCCCCGGCGTGGACGCGGCGGAGCCCGAGAGGGTCGTCAGATCACCGACATGCTCAAGCCCGGACAGGACATCGTGGTCCAGGTGGTCAAGGACCCGCTGAAGACCAAGGGCGCCCGCCTGTCGATGGATCTGACCATTGCCGGGCGCTACATGGTCCTGGCCCCGTACGGCGAGGGGGTCGGGGTTTCCCGCCGCCTGGAGGACAAGGAGCGCGAGCGCCTGCGCAAGGAGGCCGCCAAGCTCGATCTCCAGGGTGCCGGCGCGATCATCCGCACCGCCGCCCAGGGCGCCAAGCGCGTCGATCTGGAGCGAGAGCTGCAGTACCTGTTCAAGCTGAACGAGGTGCTGCAGAAGCGGGTCGCCGAAACGGCTGCGCCCGCGTTGGTGTTCCAGGAGGCAGATTTGTCGGTACGCGTGGTGCGGGACATCTATTCCGCCGAGTTCGAGCGCGCGATCGTCGATGACCCCAAGCAGCACCATCGCCTCGCCTCGTTCTTCTCCCGGACGGCTCCTGATCTCGTCGAGCACGTTGAGCTGTGGGAGGACGAGAAGCCGCTGTTCGAGGCCTTTGGAGTCGAGCGGGTACTCGACTCGACGCTGTCCCGCCGGGTCGATCTGCCCAGCGGTGGCTATCTGATCATCGACTATGCGGAGGCCCTGACGGTCATCGACGTAAACTCCGGCAGCTTCATCGGCCGAGGCAAGGGGGCGCGGCTCGAGGACACGATCACCAAGACCAACCTCGAAGCGGCCGACGAGGTCGTGCGCCAGCTGCGCCTGCGGGACATCGGCGGGATTATCGTCATCGACTTCATCGACATGGCCCGCGCGCGCAACCGTGACGCCGTGCTGAAGACGCTGCGCAAGGCGCTCGACGAGGATCGGACCAAGACCTTCGTGGTCGAGATCTCTCCGCTCGGGCTGGTCGAGATGACCCGCCAGAACGTGACCGAGGGAGTGCGGGAGATCATGACCCGTCCGTGCCCGACCTGCCACGGCGAGGGAGTGATCAAGTCCGAGGAGACGATCGCCATCGAGTTCGAGCGGCGGATGCGCGACCTGGCCAAGGAGACGAAGGCCGAAGCTCTGCTGATCCAGATGAATCCACGGGTCAGCGCCGAGTTCACCAGCAACGGAGCCCGAGTGCTCCACGCGGTCGAGGAGGAAACCGGTAAGTGGTTCCACTTCGAGGGGTCCGAGGGACTCCCGATCGACCACCTGGCGATTCTCCTCGAGGGCGACCGCGAGCAGGTGCTCGAGCGAGCCCTTCCCTTCCGAGAAGGCGAGGAGGTGCACGTCGAGATCATCGAGCCGCACATGTACAACCCCAGCGACGCGGTGGCCAAGGTCGACGGCTACATCATCTCGGTTCGCGGCGCCACAAAGTACGTGGGTCAGAAGCGCCTGGTACGGATCGAGGAGGTCGGGCGCACCGCCGCGACGGCCACGCTGGTCGACCTCCCCGGAGCCCCGGGCGGCAACGGCACCGAGGCCTCGGCCGCAGCTGAATCGGACGATGGCCTAGAATCCAAGTCTCGGCGCCGCGGCCGCAGAGGCGGACGGCGCCGTTCCGGCGCCCCGGCCGAATCAGCTCCCACGACCTCTCCCTCGGATTAGAGCATGTACGCAATCGTCAAGACAGGCGGAAAGCAATATCGCGTCGAGCAGGGTCAATCCCTGCTCATCGAACGCCTGCCCGATGACGACGGCGAGAGCGTCGAGCTCGAACCGCTGCTCTACGTCGACGGCGAAGACCTGGTCGATGGTTCCGACATCGGCCGGGTCACGGTGAAGGCACGGATCCTCGCCCACGAGCGTGGCCCAAAGCTTCGCATCGTCAAGTTCAAGCCCAAGCGCGGCTACAAGCGCCGCACCGGCCACCGTCAGGACCTGACCCGGATCGAGGTCACTGACATCAAGCTCTCCGCCGCCCGTCGCCGCAAGGCTGCATCGGCCGCGAAGGAGGAGCCGGTGGCTGAGACTCCGGCGCCGCCGACCCCCGTCGTAGCAGAGCCGGTCACATCCAACGAGACTCCGGAGGCCACCGATGGCGCATAAGAAAGGCCTGGGCTCGTCCCGCAACGGCCGTGACTCCAACGCCAAGCGCCTCGGCGTGAAGGTGTTCGCCGGTCAGACCGTGACCGGGGGCGAGATCATCGTCCGGCAGCGCGGAACCCGCTTCAAGCCCGGCGACGGCGTCGGCATCGGCAGGGACGACACGATCTACGCCCGCTCAGCGGGAACGGTCGAATTCAACCGCGGTCGCCGCGGACGCGTGATCTCGGTCGCGCCGGCGGACGCGGAGTAGCCGCGCGGCCCTCGGCGGCCGACCTCAGCCCTCCTGAGCCGTCGGCCGCACCAGGATCTCGTTGACGTCGACGTGGGCGGGCTGGGACACCGCGAACATCACCGCCCGCGCGACGTCATCGGCAGTCAGCGCGTTGGAGACAGGGTTGTCGAAGAACGGGGTATCGACCATTCCGGGCTCGATCACGGTGACGCGCACGCCGGTGCCGTTCAGCTCTTGGCGGGCAGACTCTCCCATCCCGGTTACCGCCCACTTGGTGGCCGAGTACAGCGAGCCGGGCAGCGCGCGGCGGCCGGCCACCGAGCCGGTCAGCAGCAGGTGCCCGCGTGACTGCTTGAGCGCGGGCATGGTGGCGCGGATGGTCAGCGCGGCACCGTAGACGTTGGTGAGGACCATCGAGCGCCACTGCTCGGGCGATTCCTCGAGGAAGCCGCGGGCGGCGCCGAAGCCGGCGTTGGCGAAGGCGACGTCGACGCGCCCGAACGAGTGCAGCGCGCGCTCGACGAGCGTCTGAAGCTGATCCCATTCGGTGACGTCACAGGTAACGGCGATCGCGCGCTCCTCGCCCCCCAGCTCGGCGGCAAGCTCGACGAGCCGATCGGCCGAGCGGGCTGCGAGAACGAGCCGATATCCGGCCGCCGCAGCCTGCCGCGCGGTGGCGGCGCCGATGCCGCTGGATGCGCCCGTGACCAGGAATACACCATTAGACATGTCACGATCATCCTATGCAAGATCGCGCGCGCATCCACGTCCAGGCCGGCGGTGGGGGAGACGGCAGTCTGAGTTTCCGGCGCGAGGCGCACGTGCCCAAGGGCGGACCCGACGGCGGCGATGGCGGTCGCGGCGGAGACGTGGTGCTGGTGTGCAGCGATTCCCTGCGTGACCTCGAGAGCTTCCGCCGGAGCTCACACTTCAAGGCGAGCCGCGGGGGACACGGGCAGGGTTCGCTGCGCCACGGCGCCGACGGTGGGACGCTGGAGATCCGTGTTCCGCCCGGCACGGAGGTTCTCGTGGAGGACGACGGAAGCCGCCATGACCTCGTGCGTCCCGGCCAGCGAGCGGTGGTCGCCCACGGTGGTAGCGGTGGGCGCGGCAACAAGCGCTTCGCCGGGCCGACGCATCAGACACCCCGGTTCTCCGAACGCGGATTGTCCGGAGACGAGAGCTGGGTCACGCTGCAGCTCAAGCTGCTGGCCGACGTGGGGCTGGTCGGTCTGCCCAACGCCGGCAAATCCTCGCTGCTCTCGCGCCTGACCCGGGCTCACCCCAAGGTGGCGAATTATCCCTTCACCACGCTCGAGCCATCGCTCGGGACACTCCAGCTCGAGGACCGGCAGCTGGTCATCGCCGACATCCCGGGCCTGATCGAGGGGGCCAGCGCCGGAGCGGGTCTCGGCCACGAGTTCCTGGCCCACGTCGAGCGGACACGGTTGCTCGTTCACGTCCTTGATCTCAATCCGCTCGACGGGTCAGTCCCCATCGCCAACCACGAGACGGTGGAACATGAACTGCAGCTGCACGACCCTCGGCTGGCCGGTCTGCCGCGGATCCTGGCGCTGTCGAAGGCTGACCTGGTCGATCCCGATACCGCCGCCGCGGCCCGCGAGGCTTGGGCGGCGCAGCTCGGACCGGATACGCCGATTCTGCTCACCTCGTCGGTGACCCGAGCGGGACTCGCGGAGCTGGCCGTCGAGTTGGTCCGGCGCGTTCCGCTCGAGCGGCCCGACGAGACCGTGGCGGGAGGCGAACAGGTTCCGCTTGCCGATCTGGCTGAGCACCGGGTGTTCAGACCCACTCCCGACCGGGCCTACCGAGTGCAGCAGATCGACCCGGGCAGCTTCCGCGTGACGGGGGCCGGCATCGAACGGCTGGTCGCGCGGTATGACCTCGAGAACGACGATGCGCTGGCCCATCTCGAGCGGAGACTCCGCGGGATCGGAGTGATCCGGGCGCTTGAGGCCGAGGGCTTCCAGGCCGGCGATGACGTCGAGATCGCCGGGGTGCAGTTCGAATTGGATCCGGGCGTGTAGGATCGGCTTGCCGGTCGCACGAGGCGACCTCGAGTGGAGAGAGGTAGTGAGCATGCGCCGAGGTCTCGGTTGGCTGGTCGTGCTGGCTTTTGCTGGGCTGTTCGCGTCTGTGTCCAGCGCCCGGGTGTTGCGGGTCGCCTATCACCACGTGTCTGGCACGTACACGACGATCCAGGCCGCGGTCGACGCGGCCAAGTCCGGAGACTGGATCCTGGTCGGCCCGGGCGATTACAAGAGCCGCTCGAGCAGCGCGCCGGCGGGCAGCGCGGACGCGCCCGCGGCCGTGCTGATCACCACGCCGGGCCTGCACATCCGGGGCATGAACCGCAATTCCGTCGTCGTCGACGGCACGACTGCGGGCGCCCGGTGCAACGCGCTGAAGGCCGACCAGAACTTCGGCCCGTCCAGCTCACATGGACCCACGGGACTCAACGGCGTTGAGGTGTTCAAGGCCGACAACGTGTCGGTCGAGAACCTGACCACGTGCAATTTTCTGGGTGGGTCCGGCTCGGCCGGCAACGGGGTGTGGTGGAACGGCGGTGACGGAACCGGACAGCTCGGGGGCTGGGGGTTCTACGGGGCCTACCTGACCGCGACGAGCAGCTACTACGACCCGAATGACACCGGGAGCGCAGCCCAGTACGGCATCTTCTCCAGCAACTGGAGCGGGGGCACGTGGGACCACGCCTACACGAGCAACTTCAACGATTCGGGCTTCTACATCGGCGCGTGCCGGCAGGTCTGCAACCAGACCGTTAACCACGCCTGGTCCGAATTCAGCGCGCTCGGGTACTCCGGCTCCAACTCGGGTGGCCAGCTGGTGGTGGAGAACTCCGAATTCGATAACAACCAGGACGGCTTCGACACCAACAGCCAGAACGGGGACAACCCACCACCGCAGAACGGCGCGTGTCCGAACAACGGGGTCAGCCCGATCACCCACACCCATTCGTGCTGGGTGTTCAGGGACAACTACGTGCACGACAACAACAATCCCAACGTCCCCTCGCACGGATTCGCGGGCGGCGGCCCCGTCGGCACCGGCATGTCACTCTCCGGCGGTCGTAACGACACGGTGATGGACAACCGGTTCGTCCACAACGGCGCCTGGGGCACGATCCTCGTGCCGTTCCCGGACAGCGGGCCGCCCTGCACCGGAGGCACCGACGTCAGCGGCCAGCTCTGCCTGTACGACGAATGGGGCAACGCGGTTCAGCACAACACCTACTCGGGCAACGGATTCTTCGGCAACCCGACCAACGGGGACATCGCGCTGACGAATGCCGAGCCCGGTCCGACGAACTGCTTCGCCGGCAATCGCGACACGAGCGGCCCACTGACCACCGCCCCCTCCGGCCTCGAGCAGACCTACCCCAGCTGCAACGGCCACACCGTCCCGCCCAGCGTCCTCAATCCTCAGTCGGCTCAATTCCTCGGCGAGGTGGCGTGCGACTCCAATCTGTCCCTCCCGCTGGCCGGAAAAGCCCCATGTGCGCCGGGCGACACATATCCGCGCCGCACGACGGTGATCATGCATCCGCTGCCGACCAACCTCGCCACCATGCGGCACCCGTGCGCGGGGGTGCCCAAGAATCCGTGGTGCAAGAAGAAGTCAACCCATCGACGCAGGCGCGATCCCGATCACGACGGGGACCGCGATCGTCTCGGACAGCACTAGTCTCCGGTTTCGGCGTGTCGGCGCGCCGCCAATATCCTCTAGATGCATGGGCCCTCTGGTGGTCAAGCTCGGCTCGAGCATCGTCGCCGACGAGCGAGGAGAAGTCCGCACGGACGTGCTCGCGCGGATTTGCGACGAACTGGCCGAGCTCCATCGGGCCGGTCGCTCGCTGATCGTCGTGACCAGTGGCGCGATCGCGCGCGGGATGGGGGTGATGCAGATCCCGCTGCGCCCCCGGTCGGTCGACGAGCTACAGGCGGCGAGTGCGGTGGGTCAGGGGAAGCTCTATCAGGTCTACGACCAGCTTCTGCGCGACCGCGGCGTCCCGACGGCGCAGGTGCTGCTGACGTTCTTCGACATGAGCGCCCGCACCCACTACCTGAACGCCCGGCAGACGCTGCGCAAGTTGCTCGAGTGGCGCGTCATCCCGGTGATCAACGAAAACGACACCACCGCCACCGACGAGATCTCGTTTGGCAACAACGACTTTCTCGCTGCCCAGGTCGCGATTCTGCTGAGTGCCGAACGGCTTCTGCTGCTCACCGATGCCAACGGCGTGTTCACCGCGGACCCACGGACCGATCCCGCCGCTCAGCTCGTAACCGAGGTACACGAGTTCGAGGCACTGGACGGGCTGGACATCGGCCACCAGACCTCGCTGTTCGGATCTGGCGGCATGCGCTCGAAGGTGGTCGCCGCCGAGATGGCCACCGCCTCCGGTATTCCCACCGTGATCGCCGGTGGCCTGCGGCCCGGAACGATCGCGGCGGCGGCGGGTGGCCAGCAGGTGGGGACTACGTTCTCGGCGCGCGAGGGCCGCTACTCGAGCTTCAAGCTGTGGCTGAAGTACGCCAAGCCGGTGCGGGGCAGGGTGCTCGTCGACGCCGGTGCCGCCCGGGCGCTGCGAGAGGGCGGCACGAGTCTGCTGCCCGTCGGGGTGGTCGACGTCAACGGCGATTTCGACGCCGGCGATGCGGTGGAGGTGGCCCACGACGGTGGTCTCGTCGGCAAGGGGATCTCGAACTACTCGGCGTCGGAGCTGCGGACCGTGCGGGGCCTGAAGTCCGGCGATGTCCGGGAGCTGCTGCCGCGGGCCAGCGAAGAAGCCGTGCACCGGGACTATTTCGTGCTTGCGTAACCTGTAGCGCAATGGCCGTCGTAACAACAACCGTCTCGGACACCTGCCTGAGCGCCGCCCAGGCCGCACGGGTGCTCGCCACGCTGGATTCGCGGACCAAGAACGCCGCCTTGGAGGCGATCGCGCAGGCGCTGGTGGACCGCACACCGGAGATCCTGGAGGCAAACCGCCGCGATCTCGAAGCGGGGAGGGAGAGCGGGCTCTCGCCAGCGCTCATGGACCGGCTGGCGCTCGACCCGCAGCGGATCGCGGCGATGGCCGACGGAGTGCGCAAGATCGCCTCGCTGCCCGATCCCGTGGGCGAGGTGATCGACGGGTTCAGGCTTCCGAACGGTCTCGACGTGCGCAAGGTCCGTGTGCCGCTCGGGGTCGTCGCGGTGGTCTATGAGGCGCGACCCAACGTCACCATCGATGCTGCGGCCCTGTGTCTGAAGTCGGGCAACGCGATCGTCCTGCGCGGGTCGAGCTCCGCCAGTCACTCGAACGCGGTGCTGGCCGGCGTCGCCGCCGGCGCCGCGACCGCGGCTGGTCTGCCGGACGCGGCGCTCTCGCTCGTGGCTGGCGGCGGGCGCGAGGAGCTGGTCGAGCTGTCCACCCAGACCGGCGTGGTCGACCTGATCATTCCCCGCGGCGGCGAGAGCCTGAAGGCGGCTCTGAAGGGAGTTGCCACCGTGCCGGTCATCTACGCGGCATCGGGTAACTGTCACGTCTACGTCGACGCCAGCGCCGATCTCCAGGACGCGCAGGCGATCGTCCTGAACGCGAAGCTGCAGCGGCCCGGGGTCTGCAACGCGCTCGAGACGCTGCTCGTGCATCGTGATGTCGCGGTTGCCTTCTTGCCCGGGGTCCTCGGCGCGCTGACCGAGGCCGGGGTGCTGCTGCACGGCGACGTGCGTGCCCGTGAAGCCGCTCCGCAGGTCCCGGTCGAGCCCGCCACGGCCGAGGACTGGGACCAGGAGTACCTCGCCCTCGAGCTGACGGTCGGCGTTGTCGACTCCGCGCCGGAGGCGATCGCGCACATCAACGCTCACGGCAGCGGGCACTCGGAGGCGATCGTGACCCGCGACGCGGGCGCGGCACGCGCTTTCCAGCTCGGGGTCGACGCCGCGTGCGTGTACGTCAACGCCTCCACCCGGTTCACCGACGGCGGAGAGTTCGGCATGGGCGCCGAGATCGGGAACTCGACGCAAAAGCTCCACGCCCGCGGGCCGATCGGGTTGCGCGAGCTCTGCACGTTCAAGTACCTGGTCGAGGGCGCGGGACACATCAGATCGTGAGTTGATCCCGGTGCGACTCGGGATTCTCGGCGGCACGTTCAACCCGCCACACCTTGGTCACCTGGTGTGTGCGCAGGAGGCGTATGTCCAGCTGCGCCTTGACCAGGTGATGCTGATCCCGGCTCGGATCCCGCCCCACAAGCCGGTCGACGAGGAGCCCGGCGCCGAGCACCGGCTCGAGCTCTGCCGCGTCGCGGTGGCCGGGGACGATCGCTTCGTCGTCTCCGAGCTTGAGGTCACGCGCGAGGGACCGTCATACACTGTCGATACGCTTGAACAACTGAAGTCGTTAGCTCCAGATACGGAACTGTTCTTCATCGTCGGCGGAGACGTCGCGGCCGGGCTGCCGGAATGGCGCGAGCCCGAGCGTGTTCTCTCGCTCGCCACGCTCGCGGTGGCGCGGCGACGAGGAACCCCGCAGGCCTCGGTCACCGAGGCGCTGCGCCGGTTACGGGGCGGTGAACGAAGTCAGTTCTTCCGGATGCCGTGGGTCGGGTTTTCCTCCACGATGGTGCGAGACCGCGTACGTGCAGGCCGGCCGATCAAGTACATCGTCCCCGATGCAGTCGCCGCTTACATCAACGAGCATGGGCTTTACGGAGGTCCCGCGTAAACATGACGCCTGAACAGATCGCCAGTGCAATCACCGACTACGCCGCCGACCTCAAGGCGCTGGACATCGTCCAGCTGGACCTGCGCGGGATGATCGGCTACACCGACTATTTCGTGATCTGCACCGGCCGCAGCGATCGTCAGGTCAAGGGCATTCACGATGCGATCCACGTGGGGATGAAAGACGACCACGGACTACTTCCGCGCCGGGTCGAGGGCGCCGGCGATGCCCGCTGGATCCTGATGGACTACCTGGACGTCGTCGTCCACGTGTTCACCCCGGAGACGCGTGAGTTCTACCGGCTGGAGCAGCTGTGGGGCGAGGCACCGGCGCAGACCGTCGAGGTTGGGGTCGGCGCCGGGGCCTGAGTCGGAGCTGGGGCCGGGGCCTGAACCGGGGCTGGGCCGGGGCCGGGGCCCGATTCCCCCGGGCTCCTACAGCGCCGCCAGCAGCTTCGGCGCGACCTCTTTCTTGCGGCTCATCACCCCGGGTAGCTCGATCGTGTGATCTGAGGAGTTCTTGTCAAAGCAGCGGGCCACGGCTCCGACGTCGCCTGAGACGAGCAGATCGGTGCCCTTGCTCAGCACGTCCGTGATCATCAGCGCGTAGAGGTGGAAGCCCCGGCGCTCGCGCTCGGCTTCCATCGCGTCCAGCAGCTGCGATTTGCGCTCGAGCAGGCCCTTGCCGACGACCTCGATCTGGGCGATGCAGATCGACTGGCCGCCCCGGACCTGATACTGCTTGGCGTCTCGTTTGATGATCTCCTCGGCGCTGACCTCGGAGACGTCGGCCGTCGCCTCGAACATCTCCCGTCCCATCTCGGCGGCGTCGAGCGCGAGCACCCGCTCGAGATATTCGACCACTGAGTGGTCGCGCTCGGTGGTGGTGGCGGAATTGAGGATCACCGTGTCCGACAGGACGGCGCCGAGCAGCATCGAGGCAGTGGGGCGGCTCGGCTCGAGCCCGTTCTGACGGAAGCGCTCGACGACCAGGGTCGCGGTGGAGCCGACCGGATCGAACGTCGCCATCACCGGGACACGCGTCTCGATTGAGCCGATGTGATGGTGATCGAGGATCTCCACGATCTCGGCCTCCTCGACGCCGGCCACGCTCTGGCCCTCCTCGGCGTGGTCGACCAGCATCACCCGCCGGCGGGGCGGCGCGACCAGGTCCGAGCGGGTGAGCAGCCCCACCGGGTGGCGGTGGGCGTCGACGACGATCACCGCGCCGTAGTGGATCTCCTCGATCTGCTCAGACACGTCGGCCACGAGGTACTCGGTGGTGACGGTGAGCGGATCCTTCTCCATGAACGCGTTGCACGGCGCCGCCAGGGTGATCATCCGGGCCGAGACGTACGTGTCGAGCGGGGAGACGATCACCGCGGTCCCGCGCTCGCGGGCCAGCTCCAGCACAGCCTGGTCCGGTGCGGAGCCATTCGAGGCGACGAGCAGCGCTGCGCCGAGCTCGATCACCAGCCGCTGGGCGTCGGCGCGGTTTCCGACCACCACGACATCGCCTTCGGTGATCCCGCTGGTCCTCGCCACGTCCATCGAATGGACCCAGACCCGCCCGCACAGCAGCTCATCGTCGCCGGCCGCCAGCTCTCCCTCCAGGACGTCGACGATCGCCTGCACTCGCGTCGGCGCGTCGCGCAGCGTCGAGGTCTGGCGCGTCTCGCGAATGTAGCGCCGGGCCAATCCCCGCTCGGTGACGACGCCGGTGAGGGCGCCGTCGCCATCGACGATCGGGACCAGATCAAAGCCGGCCCGAGACATCGCGAGCCCGGCCGCGCGGATCGGCTCGTCGTGCCGAGCCACAGGAAACGTCGTCTGCATGACGTCGCACGCCCGGAGCAGTACGTGGGGAAGGAACATCGGCTCCGGTGCGCCGCTGCGCTCCAGCACCCAGCGCGTCTGCGCGTTGCAGTCCCCGAGCCGCACCGGGACGTATTCGGTCCGGGGGTCCAGCCGGTTCTTCAGCTCGGCATAGCCGATTGCGGAGGCGATCGAGTCCGTGTCGGGGTTCCGGTGACCGGTTACGTAGATCTGCGCCATGGCCTGCGATTATCGCCGCTGCACTGGCGCCGCGGAGGCCTGCGCTGGAAAGCGGCGGCCGCGCGCGGTACGGTGCTCTGGAGACGCGAGCAGCGGGGGACGCCGCCGCTCGGAGCCACGAGACGAAATGGAGCACAAGGACCATGCCGTCTGCCCCGCAGATTCTTCCGACATCGATCACCCAAGGCACTGCGCCCGGGCTGAGCTACCGCCTCGAGGGCGAGCTCGTGCCGGTGCTGCACATGGCGCTGGACGGTCAGGTCCCGGTCTACTTCGAGCACCACGTCCTGCTGTGGAAGTACCCCAACATGCAGATCGGTCTGCATCCGCTGAAGAAGGGCCTGAAGCGGCGCGTGTTCGGAGGCATGCCGCTGCTGCTGATCGAAGCCCAGTCGGCCGGAGAGATCGCCTTCAGCCGCGACGCTCCGGGGCACATCGCCGCGCTCCACCTCCAGGCCGGCCAGGGGATCGTGGTCCGCGAGCACCAGTTTCTCGCCGCTACCGGGGGCATCCAGTACGACTACAGCCGGATCAAGGGGTTCGCCAACGTCATGTACGGAGGTGGCTTCTTCGTCGACGAGTTCTTCGCCGGCGACCACGAGGGCGTTGTCTGGATCCACGGTTACGGCAACCTGTTCGAGAAGCAGCTCGACGCCGGTGAGACGATCGACATCGAACCGGGCGGCTGGGTCTACCGTGACCACTCGGTCCAGATGACGCAGGAGGTCTACGGCTTCAAGACCAGCTTCCTCAGCGGAGGCGGCGGCAACCTCGTGTTCAACCGCTTCACCGGACCGGGCCGCGTCTGCCTGCAGAGCGCGTACTACCACCCGCCCGTCCAGGAGGGCGCCGGCGGCGTCGGCCAGCGCGAGGGCGGCGGCGGCTTGGTCGGCAGTCTCGTCCGCGGCGCGCTCGACGGCTGATGGCGTTCGCTCAGGGACATCTCTCGAGCCACCCGCTGCCGCCCGGGATCGTCGGTTCACTCGGGCTCGGGGGGTACCAGCTGCTGGTCGAGGTCGCGGGGGTCGGCGCGGGGCGGCTGGGCCCGCAAGCGTTCCTGCTCGTGGCGCCTGATCCCGACCCTGGGCTTCCGGACGCCGGGACGCAGATCTCGCTCCACCACGGGCGCCTGAAGGATGAGACCGAGGTCTCCGGCTTCGTCGGCCTGGCCGCCCAGCTCGGGTACCTGCGCCTGTCGGGGTACCGCCTGACGCTCGAGCGCTCGGGCCTGCGCAGCAAGGTCAACGTGGTCAACCCGGCCACCGGAGCGGTTGTCGCCACGATCCCAGACCGGCACCCGGGGGGGCGGCTGTTCGGAGGTGGCGGGGTCAACGCAGCGCGGCTGCTCGCGAGCACCCGGGCGCTGCCGCCAGCCGGCCCGCCGCCGGACACCCAGAATCCAGAGCTGATGCGCGAGGTCCTGCTCGCCCTGGCCCTGCGCGACGACAGCCTCACCGGGGTGGAGGCGGCCGAGCTCGCCGACCGTGCGCTCGGGGTGGCACGCGGGAATCCTCAGCTCGACCCACCGGCGGCGTTGGAGGCGGCGAAGCAGGTGGATTAGGTCTTGTCCGCCGGGCGGATGCGGCCCTCGCGGGCGCGGCTCAGAGTCCAGTGGGCATCGCTGGGCTCATCCGGATCCGCGGCTTACCGTGGCGGGTGATCAGCACCTCCTCTCCGGCGGCGACGCGGTCCATCCAGTATCCGAGCTTGTCGCGAAACGGGTTGGCGCCGATGGTGATCGGATCCGAAGGAGATGAAGTGGAGCTAGTCGGGCTCGAACCGACGACCTCCGCCGTGCCACGGCGGCGCTCTCCCAGCTGAGCTATAGCCCCTTCGAAGTCGAAGCTGTCAGCAAGGTTAATACATGCCCGCTGATTGTTGCCCGGAGGGGCGAGCCGGAGGTGAAGTTGGTACTTGCCCGCGACCATCGATACCGGAAGCAGGAAACAGCGATCCAGCGGCTCGCAGTAGATACCGAACAGGTCGATCTCGCCCTCGTTGTAGGTCGTGCGGAGGTAGCCAACGGCCGAACTTCGGCAGCTGCCGGTATGGACCGACACAACCGCCCGATCAGTTGCGAGTCGGCCCCATTTGCATTGGACCCGCCACAGGCGACCGCCTATCTCCAGCACGAGGTCCGCCCGGCCATGCTCGCTTACCGGTCGGAATACCGGGACGCCGAGTCGAACAGCTGCAAGCACGATTGCCTGCTCGGCCACGGCACCTTTGATGTTCGAATCGCGCACGAACGTATGTTCGCACTACGCCCGGACGGAAAGCCGCCCCGGACCGGCCTACCCCGGCGGGATGAACTCCGGCACGTCAAGCACTTCGCCGTCGTCGGACAGCGACGCCCGGGGCCGTTCTCTGACCCCGGAATCGCGGGAATTGCGGGAGTCGCGAGTGCTCACGGGAGCGCGGCTGGCGGCACCGTCGGCCCGGTCGATCTCGGCCACCATCCGCGAGTGGATCATCTGCACGTCGCGCAGCAGGCGCTCGGCGTTGGAGCGCATCGAGTCGCCCATCTCCCGGAGGTTGCCGGCGAGCTCCAGGCCCTCGGTTCTGACGTCGCTGGCGGCTGAGCGGGCGTCGCGCAGGAGCTCTCGTGCCCGCTCCTCCGCCTGCTCGCGCGCTCGGGTTGCCTCGGCGGTGGCCTCGGCGAGCGTGGTGTCCGCGTGCTCCTGAGCCTTGGCGATGATCGTCAGCGCCTGGCTGGTCGCGGTCGCCTTGGCCTCCTCGCCCTCCGCCCGGCCACTCTGTACCAGCTGGGCGGCCTCCTTGCGCGCGGCGGTGAGGATCTCCGCTGTCTCGTCCTCCGCTGCCTGCACACGGTGCTCGGCGGCCCGGTCGGCCTCGGCGATGCGATCGCGCATCCGCTGCTCCGCCTCGGCCCGGATGCGCTCCCCGGCTGCCTCCGCGGCGGCCACGATCGACCCGACGCGGTCGGCGGCGGACGTGACGCTGTGCGGGGACTCTCCGTTACCAGCCACGAGCGGATGGTAAAGGCCACTCCGCTCCGTTCCCGCAAGAACGCCACCGCCGCTCAGCAGGGAGAACTCGCAAGTAACCTCATGCATCAGCATGAGCGACCGGCGATATGACCCGAAGCAGATCGAGCCCAAGTGGCAGCAGCTGTGGGCCGACGAGCGCACCTGGGAGGTGAGCAACGATCCCAGCGCCGGGCATAGCCACGGACTTGGCGAGCCGAAGTCCTACGTCCTGGAGATGCTGCCCTACCCGAGCGGTGAGCCGCACATCGGGCACCTGAAGAACTACGCCCTGGGGGACGCGATCGCGCATTTCCATCGCCGCACCGGGCGTGAGGTGCTGCATCCGATGGGCTACGACGCGTTCGGCCTCCCGGCCGAGAATCACGCCATCCGCACGGGCGTCCATCCGCGGCAGTCGACCGACGAATCGATCGCCGCCTTTCAGCGGGCGTTTCGCTCCTGGGGCATCTCAATCGACTGGTCACGGGAGATCGCGACGCACGAGCCGAGCTACTACCGCTGGACGCAGTGGATCTTCCTGCAGCTGTTCAGGCGAGGGCTGGCCTACCGCAAGGAGGCCGCGGTCAAGTGGTGCCCGAACGACGCCACCGTGCTCGCGAACGAGCAGGTGATCGACGGCCGCTGCGAGCGCTGCGGAGCCGAGGTCGAGCTGCGCCAGCTCGAGCAGTGGTTCTTTCGCATCACCGACTACGCCGACCGCCTGCTCGACGACCTCGACACGATCAGCTGGCCCGAGCACGTGAAGTCGATGCAGCGCAACTGGATCGGCCGCAGCCAGGGCGCGGAGGTCACGTTTCGCTGCGAAGAGCTGGAAATCGACTACCCGGTGTTCACCACCCGGCCCGACACGCTGTTCGGGGCGACGTTCTTCGTGTTGGCGCCGGAGCATCCGGACGTCTTCCGGCTCGCGACGGGCACCGATCACGAGCAGGAGGTCCACGAGTACGTCAACCGCACGACGAGCGAGTCGGTCGAGGCGCGGGGCGCCGCGGAGAAGCCGAAGACGGGGGTGGCGCTCGGGCGGACGGTGACCAACCCGGTCAACGGCGAGCAGCTCCCGATCTACGTGGCCGACTATGTGCTGATGGAGTACGGGACCGGCGCCGTCATGGCCGTGCCCGCGCACGACGAGCGCGATTACGCGTTTGCGCGGGTGTTCGGCCTGCCGGTCCGGCGCGTGATCGGCTCCGAGGAGGACGAGCTGCCGTACACGGGCGACGGCCCGATGGTCAACTCCGGTGAGTTCGACAGGATGCACAACCGCGAGGCCTACGGGAAGATCGTCGAGTGGCTGGATCGCGAGGGGCGCGGTCACGCTTCGACCAACTTCCGGCTGCGCGATTGGCTCGTCTCACGGCAGCGCTACTGGGGCTGCCCGATCCCGATCTTGTACTGCGATAGCTGTGGAATGCAGCCGGTGCCGGAGGACCAGCTACCGGTCGAGCTGCCTGAGGTCGAGGACTACAAGCCTCGCGGCAAGTCTCCGCTCGCCGCGGCCGAGGACTGGGTGCGCACGACCTGCCCGGAGTGTGGCGGGCCGGCACGCCGGGAGACCGACACGATGGACACGTTCGTCGACTCGTCGTGGTACTTCCTGCGCTACTGCGACGCGCGCAACGACGAGGCGGCCTGGGACCGCCGTGCCCTGAGCCGCTGGATGCCGGTCAATCAGTACATCGGTGGGGTCGAGCACGCGATCCTGCACCTGATGTACGCGCGGTTCTTCGTCAAGGCCCTCGCCGACCTCGACCTGCTCGACGTGCAGGAGCCGTTTCAGGCGCTGTTCACCCAGGGGATGATTCTCGGCCCGGATGGTCAGAAGATGTCGAAGTCCGCCGGCAACGTGGTCAGCCCGATGCCGATCGTCGATCGCTACGGAGCGGACGCCGCCCGGTGCTACATCCTGTTCATCGGTCCGCCTGACCAGGACGCAGCGTGGTCGGAGAGCTCGCTGGCCGGAGTGCACAAATTCCTCGGGCGGCTGTGGCGCGTGGGCGATCAGCTCAGCGCTGAAACCTCGGACGCCGAGGCGCCCGACGATCCCCAGGGCGATTCACTGACCCTGGTCAGGAAGGCCCATTGGGCGATCGAGAAGGTCACCGGCGACCTGGCCGGAAGGTTCGCGTTCAACACGGCCCTGGCGGCGATCATGGAGCTGGTCAACGAGATCTACAACCCGGCCCGCGACCCCAGCTCGCAGGCCCGGCGTTTCGCGACCGCTACCGCCGCGTCGCTCCTGTTCCCGTTCGCACCGCACCTGGGCGCCGAGGTCTACGAGCTGGTGACCGGAAAACGGGTGTGGGAGGAGGGATGGCCCGACGCCGACCCAGCGATGCTGCAGACGGACACGTTCGAGCTGGTGTGCCAGGTCAACGGCAAGGTACGGGACCGGGTGCAGGCGCCATCGGGGACCTCGCGCGAGGAGCTCGAGCAGCTGTGCCTCGGCACCCGGGGGGTGCAGGCCCATCTCGACGGTCGCCAGGTGGCGAAGGTGGTTGTCGTTCCGGACAAGCTGGTCAACGTCGTCGTGCGCTGAGTGCCGGCCACGTCACGCTACGTGGCCGTGGTCGGCCCCGGCGCGGCGAGCGCCACCGAAGCGCACACCGCCGAGTCGGTTGGCCGGGGCCTCGCGCAGGCCGGGGCAATCGTATTGACGGGGGGACTCGGCGGCGTGATGGAGGCGGCCTGCCGGGGGGCGACGAGCGCCGGCGGGGTCACAGTCGGGCTGCTGCCGGGAGCTGAGCGGAGTGCGGCGAACGAGTGGGTGACGATTACAATTCCCACCGGGCTGGGGGAGCTGCGCAACGGGCTGCTGGTGCGCGCGGCGGAGGTGGTGATCGCGATCGGGGGCGCGTACGGGACGCTGTCGGAGGTTGCGCTGGCGCTGAAGGCCGGGGTGCCGGTGGTGGGGATCGACACCTGGGCGATCGACGGGATCAGGGAAGCGGAAGATTCAGCCCAGGCGCTCGAACTCACGCTCGCCCTGCTGGCCTGAGCAGCGAGCAGTGGCATCGGCGCCTGGTCCTAGACTGGCCCGCATGGCCTCGTTCAAGCCGGTGTACCTGATCCACGGTGACGACCACGGCAGGATCTCCGAGCGCCGCAGTCGGTTGCGAGCGATAGCGGAGACGCAAAGCGGCACCCAGGGAATCGAAATCCTGGAAGGGGAGGAGGCGACCGCGGAAGCGGCGGCCTACGCACTCAGCGCGATGACGTTTGCGATCGGGCGTCGGTTCATCATCGTCGAGGGAGCCGAGCGCTGGAAGGAGACGGGGCTTGAGCCGCTCGAGGTCGCTCTGGCCAGCATGCCGCCCGACACCACGATCGCCTTCTTTGCCCGCGAAGACAGCCGGGCGAAAGCGCCAAAGCGTCTGCACGACGCGGTGCGCAAGGCCGGGGGTGACATCAGCGCCGAGCAGAGCGTCAAACCGTGGGAGCTGCCGAAGTGGGTGATCGCGCGGGCCGCCGAGCTGGAGCTGTCACTCGAGCCCGACGCTGCCCGGGCGCTGGTGCAGCACGTGGGCGACCGGCAGCAGCGGCTGCTTCGTGAGCTCGAGAAGCTTGCCCTCGGCGCCGGAGCGGGCGGAAGCCTCGACGTGGCGGAGGTCGAGCGGCTGAGCGCCGGGTCGGCGGAGCACCGGGCCTGGTCGCTGGCGGACGCGCTCGTCGGCGGTGACGCCCAGGCGGCTGTCGCGCTGTACCTGGCGCTGCGCTCTCAGGGGGAGCGCGTCCCCGGCCTGCTCTATTGGATGGGGCAGCGGGTGCGCGTGGCCCACGACATCGCCCGGGCGATCGAGGCCGGGGAGCCCGTCGCGCAGATCAAGCGCGGGCTGCGGATGCCCGGTCGGGCGGCCGATCGGTTGATCGCCGACGCGCGCAGAAGCGGCTCGGACAAGCTGCGACGCGCGATCGTTGAGATCGCCGACCTCGAACTCGCCTCCCGAGGCGGAGGGTCGGGCGGCGCCGGCGAGGACACGTCCGCGCTGCTGGCGCTGAGGCGGATCGCCGCCTGAGGAATCCCGCTCAGGCGGAATTGATGATGAGGACGATCGTGATCACCGCGGCCAGCAGCACGAGCAGCACAAACGCCCGCCTGGCCCACACCGCTCCATGGTTGGCTCGCCCGCGCTGAAGTGGCGACGGGCGGTGTGAGAACTGGGGCGGCGCGGGGCGCGCAGCCGGCCCCGGGCGCGCCGGCACAAAGGACGGGGGTGCGGGCTCTGGCTCCGGCTCCGGCTCCGGCTCCGGCTCCGGTGGATCCTTCACGCCCGGCCCGACAGATGGCCCGACCGCACCCGGCCGCGGTCGCCCCGGCAGTGCGGCGGCGCTGCTAGAGCGGCCCAAAGTCACGGGGCAGCAGCCCGGTGCAGCCGGACAGCTTCGCGACCGGACCGCGCCGCAGGGCAGGCCGCAGGAGACCTTGCCCGACACGATGTTCGATCCTGCCACGGCACGAGATTCAGCTGGAGTGCTCGACACCGTCGGCGGAGGCGCGCCGTCGCTGAGCCAGATGCAACCGGCCGGTACGCGCGGCAGCGGGTCGACCGCAGGCTCCGGCGGTCCCGGTAGTGGCGGCGGCGGCCGGGGTGGCGCCGGACCGGGCACGCTTGATCCGCCCCCCGGCGCTGGCTCCCGCTCCTCCGGCGGCGGCGAGCCGACCGCGCCAACGCCAGGGTCCGGCCCGCCGCGGCTCACTGAGATCCCCGAGACCGTGTTCGA
>JBPCMW010000116.1:0-13563 GCA_051001875.1 Solirubrobacteraceae bacterium
CCTCGAACTGAGGATCGGTCAGCTTGGCGGAGATGACGGCGGTCAGCCCCTCGCGGACGTCCTCGCCAGCGAGGTTGTCGTCCTTGTCCTTGAGGAAGCCCTTGTCGCGCGCGTACTTGTTGAGTACCCCGGTGAGCGCGGAGCGGAAGCCGGAGAGGTGCGACCCGCCCTCGATCGTATTTATGTTGTTGGCGAACGAGAACACCGACTCCTGGTAGGACGCGTTCCACTGCATCGCCACCTCGACGGCACCCTCCTTGCCTTCGCCGGCCAGCGAGATCACGTTCTTGTGAATCGGTTCCTTGTTCTGGTTCAGGTAGTGGACGCAGTCGACGATGCCGCCTTCGTAACGGAACTCCGCGCGGTGACCCTCCCCGCGCAGATCGTCGATCACAATCCGCAGGCCGGCGGTCAGGAACGCCGTCTCGCGCATTCGTTGCTCGAGCGTCGTGAAGTCGTATTCGAGCACCTCGAAGATGTCGGCGTCGGGGAGAAAGGTGATCGTGGTGCCAGTCTCGCTGGTCGCCTCGCCCTTCTGCAGTTCGGTCATCGGCTTGCCGCGCGCGTAATCCTGTGTCCACAGGAACCCGTCGCGACGGACCTCGACAACCAATTGCTCGGACAACGCGTTGACCACCGACACGCCAACGCCGTGAAGCCCTCCGGAGACCTTGTAGCCCCCGCCGTCGCCGAACTTGCCGCCGGCGTGGAGCACGGTCAGCACGACCTCGAGCGCAGGGCGCTGCTCCTTGGCCATGATCGAGACCGGAATGCCACGGCCGTTGTCGCGGACCGTCACCTTGCTGTCCGGGTGGATTACCACGGAGACGTCGTCGCAGTGTCCAGCCAGGGCCTCATCAACAGAGTTGTCAACAACCTCGTAGACGAGGTGATGAAGGCCCCGTGGGCCCGTCGACCCGATGTACATGCCGGGACGCTTACGGACGGCCTCGAGACCCTCGAGGACGGTGATGTCCTGTGCGTCGTAACTGGTTTGGTTCTCTGGGCGCGTAGCGCCGCCGTCGTTAGCCAACGATCCTCCGATGACATCGAGACGCCCCGGGATTGCGCTACGTTCGGCGCGCCGGGGCGTCAAAAGCTGGTGTACAGAAGAATAGCACAGCGACCCCCGGAAACCCCTCCGCCGCCACCGTTGATTTACCTGCAAATGTGCTAAAAACGAGGCAGCGTTGAGCGACTCTGTGACAAGCCTCGGCGCCGCCGCGCCTGTGCGTCAGATTGGGTCCCGAGCGGCGCTGGCTCAACTGCGGGACCCCTGGACAGCGACACAGCGCAGCCGCTTGACTCGGTCGCCGCCGAGCACCCCATTCAGACGTTGAACGATCATCGGGCCCATCAGGTCCAATTCCTGCGCCCACACCGAGGCCGAGCAGGAAACGGTCAACACGCCGCCGCGCTCGCGCGTGGGGCTCGCCTCGGCCGCGATCGCGGCTCCTACGACCCCCGGCCAGATCTGCTGCGCTTGCGCCAGCACCGTGTCAGGGGCCCAATCTCCGCGCGCATGCTCGAGGGCGAGGCTGATCGGTCGTGGGCTGCGACGTGACGGGCTCATGCGAGCACCATTCGCCGTCCAGGCCCACCATCATGGCTGCTCGCCTGAGTCATCCGGCTGCGAGTTGCTCTGCCAGCAAGGTTCCGGAGGCGACCTCGAGCCGCGTGATGCCTTCGTCGCGCGCGCCAGGTACGTGGTCGACGTCGGTGGTCGTGATCACCGATTGTCCTGCGCCCGAGCGCAACAGGTCGACCAGCGCAAGCCGGCGGACACCGTCGAGTTCGCTCATCACATCGTCCAGCAGCATCAGCGGAGCCGCGGCTCGGGTCGCCGAAAGCGCCTCGCGCTCGGCGAGCAGCAGCGCCAGCAGCCCCAAGCGCTGCTGGCCCTGCGAACCGTAGGTCCGTAGCTCCCGGTGCTCGCGCACGGTCGAGAGGTCGTCACGATGGGGGCCATGGCCCGTGAAGCCGCGCTCCAGATCGCTGTCGGTGCGCTCGGCCAGCTCACCGGCGAGAGCGGCCGCGTCGCGCGAGCCCGAACGGGGGCGGTAGATGATCTGCGGGTCTCCGTCGAGCCCCAGGTCGGCCGCCAGCCGGCCGAACGACTGTCCGATCGCTTCGACGGCGCGGCGGCGATCAGCCATCAGCTCGATACCGTGCCGAGCGAGTTGGTGGTTCCAGCTGGTTAGGGAATCGCATGATCCGCGCCCGCTGCGGATCCGGCTGATCAGGGCGTTCCGTTGCGCGAGGGCTTGGGCGTAGGCGCGGCGAGTCGCCGCGCGGGCTGGCCACATTGCCGCCACGAATTGATCCAAATGAGCGCGGCGCAACGATGGAGCACCCTTGATCAGCTCTAGCCGGTCCGGCAGAAACACGCTGACGAGCGGACGAACCTCGAGTTCCACCAACCGCTCAACCGGTGCGCCGTCGACCCTCATCCGCTTCGGCTGACCGGGCGAGAAGCCGACGGACAACTCGTGCGTGCCGTCGTCGGCGAGGGTGGTGACCACGACTCGTGTGGCACCAGCACCGAAGCGAACCACCTCGCGCTCATTGTTGGTCCGGCACGAGCGGCCGGTACATCCGAAGTACAGAGCCTCGAGCAAGTTCGTCTTGCCGGCCCCATTGGGCCCCGAGATGACCGTGAGCCCGGCTCCGAGTTCGGCCTGCTCCTTCTCGTACCCGCGAAAGTCGCGCAAGCTGACGGCGACCACACGCACCTGGCAGCTACACGTTCAACCTGATGGGCATGATCAGGTACTGGAAACGGCTCTCGTCCGCCGCCTCGATCAAACCCGGTCGGAGCGGGCTGATCAACTTCAGCAGCACATCGCCCTCCTCGATCGCCTCCAAGCCGGCTCGCAGGAACTCCGGGTTGAACCCGATCTCCAAGGGCTCGCCCTGGAAGGCCACCGGCAGCGACTCAAGGGCTTTACCGACATCGGGGGTCTGGGCCGAAACCGTCAACTCCCCGGCGGCGAAGGCCAGACGCAACGGCGCGTTCTTCTGGGCGAGGAGGCTAATCCGGCGGACCACATCGGTGAGCTCGCCCCCCGCGATCCGCAGTTCGTGCTCGAAGCTCTCCGGCAGCAGTTGCCGGTAGTTCGGGAATTGACCGTCGATCAATCGCGACGAGAGGATCACACGGCCGATCACGAACAGGACCTGGTTCTGGCGCACGCTGATGCTCAGTTGTTCTTCCTCACCATGGCCCGCCACACGGGCGAGCTCCTGCAGTGCTCGGGCGGGGACATTGACCTCGAAGCCTGCGGACAGCGGTGATTCCAGCGTCGTCTCCTTGACGCTCAGTCGGTACGAGTCGGTCGCCACCATCCGCAGCTCACGATCTGAAGCCGAGACGAGGATCCCCGTCAGCACAGGCCTGGTCTCATCTCGCGAGGCCGACCCCGCAACCTTGAGGGCTGTGGACACGAAGGCGGCCGCCGGAAGCGAGATGGCGGAGTCGGGATCCGGCTCGGGAAATGGCGGAAAGTCCTCCGTGCGCAGGGTTCTGATGTGGAAAGTGGCCTTTCCCGAGACGAGCTCGACGTCCTGTTCGGCGCCGCGCAGCTCGAGCGACACGGTCGAGGAGGGCAGCGAGCGGACCACATCGACCAGCAGCCTCGCCGGCAGCACGACCACACCCTCCCGCGCAACCTCGGCTTCCAAGGGGACGCGCAGTCCGACGTCCATGTCGGTAGCGCGTAACTCACAGGTGTCCGAGGATGCGACGAGTTGAATGCCGGACAGAGCCTGGATCGCGCTGCGGGTCGACGCGACCCGGCTAACGGTCTGGAGCTGTCCGAGCAGAACATCTCGCTCGAGGGAGATCTTCACGATGAATACCTCAGAAGGAAGGTAGAAGTCATAGAGCGAATAGAAGCTGTGGATAAGTGCGCGTTCAGCCGCAAGGAGCGAGGAAGTTGTCGCTCGAGGAGGACAGGCCAGTCTGTCAGCAGTCGCGGTCGGCTTCCACGCGGGCGATCGTGGCCGTGAGCTCGCGGATGTCGTGTGTGGTCTCGGGAGTTTCCATCATGCGCTGGGAGACGCGCTTGCACGCGTGAAGAACGGTGGCGTGGTTGCGTCCTCCAAAGGCGCCCCCGATCACCTGCAGCGATGCGGTGGTGAGCTCCCGGGCCAGATGGATGGCGACCTGTCGCGGCCAGGCGACACGCGCAACTCGACTTGGTGAGAGAAGCTCGTCGACCGTGACCTCGTAGTACGAAGCCACGCAGGATTGGATCTTCTCAATCGAGAGGGCGCCGGCACCGATGTTGGGATGCATCCCGTCCAGAACGGTCATCGCGAACTCGACGTCGAGCGGCCGGTTGGTCAACGAGTGGTGAGCGACTACGCGGATCAGAGCGCCTTCCAAAGCTCGGACGTTGTCAGTGACCCGCTCGGCGATCAACTCGAGCACCGACACGTCGGAGATGCCGATGGCGTCTAACGCCGCCCGCTTGCGCAGGATCGCCACTCGCGTGGCGAAGTCGGGGGGAGTGATGTCGGCCACCAAACCGGACTCGAAGCGCTCTCGCAGGCGCTCCTCCACGCCGACCAACTGCCGGGGGAGGCGGTCGCAGGTGAGTACGAGTTGCCGGCCGTTCTCGTACAGCGCGTTGAAGGTATGGAAGAACTCCTCCTCAGTCTTCGCCTTGCTCGCCAGGAACTGAACGTCATCGATCAGGAGCACGTCCGCGTCACGGTAGGACCGTTTGAAGTGGTCGAGCGATCGGCTTCCGAGCGCGGTGATGAAGTGGTTCGTGAACGCCTCGACGGTCGTGTACCGGACGGAGGCGCCACCCCCGAAGTTCAGCACGTAATTGCCGATCGCGTGCAGGAGATGGGTCTTGCCGAGCCCGGGTGGGGCATGGAGGAACAGCGGGTTGTAGGCCTGCCCGGGAAGCTCGGCCACTGCCAGGGAGGCGGCGTGTGCGAGCCGATTCGCGTCGCCGATGATGAACTGGTCGAAGCTGTAGCGGGGATTGAGGCCCGAGGTGTCCGCCGGAGGCTCGCTATCGCCTGGCCGAGACCGATTGCGGCGATCCGCCCCGGTCCCCTCGCCGGCAGTGGTAAACGAGACCGTGGCCGCCGGGCCGACCACGGCCTGGGCGCAGTTCTCGAGGACGCCGCCGAAGCGTTTGGCCACCCACGCCTGGGTGGCCGGCGGCGCTTGGAGAAGGAGCTCTACTCCGTCCCAGGCCTTAACCTCCAACGGCGCTAGCCATATCTCGTAGGTGGATTCCCCGACAACCCGCCGCAGTTCGGTGCTTATTTCACTCCAGGCAGACGCGAGCTCGAGGTGCGCAGGCAGCTCCAAGCGGCTCCTCCCAGGAGCGTTGATGAGGACCAATTCGTAAGGACCGGACAAAGCTTGTCCGAGCGGGCGAATATACCAGCGGCCAGCGGGCCGGAAGCCGGCCCCGCCGGGGCGTTGGCGCAAAGCGCGGGAAAAAGGCGCGCCGGCGTCATGCCGACTGATCGGGTACCGCTCGACCGAGCGCTCGGACGCCGTGCGTATACTGGCTCGCGACCCGATTGGGGCATCTGAATCATGAAACGCACCTACCAGCCCAAAAAGCGCAAGCGCGCACGCACGCACGGGTTCCGCGCCCGGATGAGCACTCGTGCCGGCCGTCTCACCTTGAAGCGCCGGCGCGACAAGGGTCGCAAGCGCCTGACGGTCTGATGCGCCGTTCGGCCGGGTCTCGGCCGCGCCCCGGAAGGGGAAGGCTGTCCCGCAGTGGCGACTTCGATCGCGTGTTTCGCAGCGGGCGCTCCCACGCCGGCCGCGAGCTCGTGCTGTATGTGTTTCCGCGTGGCGAGGACGACACGCCGCGGCTCGGCTTATCCGTGTCTCGCAAGGTGGGAGGCGCGGTGGAGCGCAACCGGATCAAACGACTGCTGCGTGAGGCGTTTGCCCTCGAAGGTGAGCGCCTGCCGGCCGGCACCGACGCAGTGGTGGTGGCAAGGCACGATGCCAAGACTCTGGCTGAGCGTGAGGGATTGGCGGGAATACGCCGTGCGCTGGGCGATCTGGTGGGGCGTGCGGTGGGTGGCCAGACTCCGGACCAGTCGGCCGCGCCGACATCGGCGAAGGCCCCCGAGTGAACCCGATCAGAGCCATACTCGTGCTGCCGATCAGGCTGTACCAGCGAGTCGTCTCTCCCGCGGTCGGTTCTCGCTGCAAGTACTACCCCTCGTGCTCGGAGTATGCCGCGCAGTCGATCTCCAGATTCGGCATACTGCGCGGGCTTGTGCTGGCCGGCTGGCGGTTGCTGCGATGCAACCCGTTCAGCCACGGGGGGTTTGATCCCGTCGAAGATCAGCGGCTGTTCAAGTCGCGAACGCCGGCCACGGGCGCCTGATCATGCTTCTCACCGCGAACATCTTCCAGCCGCTGATCGACGTTTTCGAGGCGGTACTGAAGTTCTTCCATAATTCCGTGGGCGTGCCCTGGGGCTGGTCGATCGTCCTCTTGACGGTCTGCATTCGCGCCCTGCTGGTGCCGCTGACGCTGAAACAGTTCTCCTCAATGCAGAAGCTGCAGCGGCTGCAGCCGGAGTTGAAGGCGCTCCAGGCGAGGTACAAGGACGACAAGCAGCGCCAGCAACAGGAACTGATGAAGTTCTACCGGGAGAACCAGGTCAACCCGCTCGGTTCATGCCTGCCGCTGGTCGCGCAACTGCCCGTGTTCATCTCCCTGTTCTACATGCTGCGCTCAAGCCTGCGGATCGATATCTGCCCCAAGCTGCAGCATTATCTGACTGTCGGAGGCCACCAGGTCCTCGATAAGGCGCACACGGTCCCATGTGGACCTCACGGTGGCGCGAGTTTTCTGTTCGTCAACGACCTGACCAACAAGGCGGCGGGGGCCACGCTGGTCGTGTTGATCGTGCTCTACGTCGGCACGCAGCTGTTCTCCAGCCTGCTCATGTCCAGCCCGACGATGGACCAGACCCAGCGCCGGATCATGCTGTTCATGCCGCTGTTCTTCGTGGTGTTCATCATCAGCTTTCCGGCCGGCGTGATCGTGTACTGGATCACCACGAACTCGTGGACGATCCTGCAGCAGTACATCGTGCGAAAGCGGATCGGCCCGATGGGACCCCCGGTCACGGCGGACGCAACGGGAAGCGGAGGGGGCGGCGGTGGTGGCGGCCCCGGCGGCGCGAGCGCAAAATCCGCCGCCAACGGGTCCGGCGGCGGTCTCGCCGGCCTGCTGAGGGGTCGCATGAAGTCTTCTGAGAACGAACCGCTGGTCGGCGCGGGCTCGCGTCGCTCGGGTGGAGGAGCTGCCCCGCCCCCGCCACCTCGCAAGAAGAAGAAGCGCTCTGGACGCAGGAGGTAGAGACATGACGAGCGGAGGCGATCCCGCAGCGCGCGTCCAAGACCTGATGGAACGCCTGGTCACGGCCATCGGCGTCGAGGCGACGGTCGATGTGCAGGAAGACGAGGAAGCGGTCTCAGCCCGGTTCATCGGTGACGATCTGGGGCTGCTAATCGGACATCGCGGGCAGACGCTCGACGCGATCCAGCATGTCGCCTACCGCGTCGCATTCAAGGGATCGCCTGCCCGCAAGCGGGTCGAGGTAGACGCGGCCGGATATCGAGACCGCCGCGCGGTCGCGCTGCGCGCCACCGCAGACCAGGCCGCCGAGGCGGCGATCCACGACCGGCGGCCGGTCGAGCTCGAAGCGATGAGCCCGCTCGAGCGGAAGGTCGTGCACGAGCATCTGAAGGCGCGCCACGATGTCGAGACCTACAGCGAAGGCCAGGAGCCGGCACGCCGGCTCGTCGTCGCCCCGCTCGTCGACTAAGTGGCTTCTTAGACCCTAGCCACGCGCACCGGACAAGTCCGTTTCACGTTCCTTGTCCCGGTGAAACAGCCGGCCGCCGCGCTACAACCTTTTGCATGGTGCAGTTGTCGGAGTTCGAGCGCGGAGTCGTGGTGGGCCTGATGATCGGGGAGGGGTCGTTCGGCGGCGACGGCAAACAGCCCCAGATCACCCTTCGGATGCATACCCGCCACGAAGCCCTGTTTGGCTGGCTGGTCGCCCGTTTCCCGGAGAGCCGGCTGTACGGGCCCTATCACCACGGCGGACGCTCGTACTTCCAGTGGATGGCGCGCGGGCGGATGCTGGTGAACGACCTTCTACCCCTGCTTGAAGCCGAGCTCGACGGTCAGCTCGACGGTCACGCGCACGCTCGCCTGACCGCCATGACGACGCGCTACGCCGGCTTCATCGCCCGCGAGCGCGCCAAGGGCGGAGCTTGAGCGTCGAGGCAAACCGCGCAGCCGGGGCACTCCGATCCCTGGTGCAGCGCTACGGACTCCCGGGGGAAGTCCACGAGAAGCTGGCGATACTGCTGGGCCTGATCGTTGATGACCCGATGGCGCCGACCACGGTTCGCCAGCCGTTCCGGGTGATCAACGACCACTTCGCGGACTCGCTGGTGGCGCTGGAGCTCGACGCCGTTCGCCGGGCGACCGTGATCGCCGACCTCGGGTCGGGCGCGGGATTCCCAGGACTGCCGTTGGCGCTGGCTCTTCCCTCCTCCGAGGTCCTGCTCCTGGACGCCAGCGCCCGTAAGGCTGCGTTCCTCGATCGACTGGTTGAAGCGTGCGGGATTCCGAACGCGCACGGAGTTCATGTCCGCGCCGAGTCGTGGACCGAGGGAATCGGTCGATTCGACCTCGTCACCGCCCGGGCCCTGGCTCCTCTCGACGTCGTCGCGGAGTACGCCGCGCCGCTGCTGAGGAGGGGGGGAAGCCTCGCCGCCTGGCGGGGTCGCCGGGACGCCGCGGCCGAGCAGGCGGGTCAGGCGGCGGCTGCGGTTCTCGGGCTCGCGCCCGCCGAGATCAGGCCGGTTATGCCGTATCCGGGGGCCCAGCACCGGCACATACACCTGATGACGAAGGTCGGCCGCACGCCCGAGCGCTTTCCGCGACGGCCGGGGATGGCGCGGAAGCGTCCGCTGGGCGGCTCCCGACCGCCCGTCTGACCGGACAGGGCGCTAGTTTCATGGGAATGGGGACCGTCTACGCGATCGCAAACCAGAAGGGCGGGGTGGGCAAGACCACCACCGCGGTCAACCTTGCCGCCTGTGTGGCCGAGGCGGGATACGAAGCTCTCCTGATCGACATCGACCCCCAGTGCAACGCGACGCTGGGGCTGGGGATTCCGAAGGATGCCGCCCTCACCGTCTACGATGTCCTCGTCGGGGACGCCACCCTGGCCGAGGTCATTCAAGCGACTTCGATCAAGCATCTGTCGGTCGCCCCCGCGGGGCCGGATTTGGCCGGCGCGACGATGGAACTGCCGCGGGCGGCGGGCTCCGAGAGCCGCCTGCGGACCGCGCTCGAGCCGGACCGGGAGCGGTTCGACTTCACCTTGCTCGACTGTCCTCCATCCCTCGGTCCGCTGACCGTAAACGCGCTCGTCGCCGCCGAACGGGTGATCGTGCCCGTACAGGCTGAGTACTTCGCGCTGGAGGGGCTTGCCGGTCTGCTCGATACGCTGTCGCTGATCCAGCGCGAGCTCAATCCACGCCTCACCGTGGCGGGAATGCTGCTCACGATGCACGACGGACGAAGCCGCCTGGCCCAGGACGTCGAGCGAGAGGTCAGGGAGCACTTTCCCGAACTGGTGTTCGATACGGTGATCCCGCGCAACGTTCGTATCGGCGAGGCGCCGAGCTTCGGAAAACCTGTGATTCACCACGATCCGCACTGCGCGGGAGCGGACGCGTACTTCGAGCTGGCCAAGGAGGTGGCTGCGCGTGGCTGAACGGCAGAAGGGAATGGGCCGCGGTCTCGCGGCCATTCTCTCGGTGACGCCCAGGTCCGACCAGGAGGAGCTGCGCCAGCTCCCGGTTGAGCTGATCTCGCCGAACCCCCACCAGCCGCGAAGGTCGTTTGACGAGGACACGCTTCTCGCGCTTGCTGATTCGATCCGCCAGCGGGGCGTGCTCCAGCCGGTGCTGGTACGGCCGGTGATCGGTGGGCGCTACGAGCTGATTGCGGGTGAGCGTCGCTGGCGGGCGGCCAAGCTGGCGGAGCTCGAGACGGTTCCGGCGATCGTGCGACCCCACGACGATGCCGCGTCGCTGGAGGTCGCGCTGATCGAGAACATGGCCCGCGAGGATCTGAATCCCGTCGACGAAGCCCGCGCCTGTGCCGCTTTGGTCGAGGAGCTCGGACTCACGCGTGAAGACGTGGGACTGCGGGTCGGTCGCAGCCGGGTCGCCGTGTCCAATCTGATCCGGCTGCTCGACCTCCCGGACGAGGTCCTCGGCCTGCTCGAGACCGGGGAGCTGACCGAAGGCCACGGGCGGGCGCTGCTGCTGGCGGAGGATCACGCGGACCGGCGCCAGCTGGCGCGAGAAGCGGTGGCTGGGTCCTGGTCGGTGCGCGAGCTCGAGGCTCGGGCTCGGACGCACGCGGCAGGGCCGCGCCGCGCCCGCCGACCCGGGCCAGAGTCGATCCCGCATCCCGACCAGGAAGCGGCGATTGAGCAGATTGCCGATGTGCTCGCGCAGGCGCTCGGTCGGGATATTGATGTGAGTGCCAAGGGCCGCGGCGGCTACCACGCTCGCCTCAGCTTCGACTCGCTGGAGGATGCGCTGGAGCTGGCACGTCGCCTGCGCATCCGCGCAGCCGCCTGAACCCCGGGTTGCCGCGGGTCGACAACGCCGAACCTGCCGGGGCGGCCGGGCGAGGCTAAACTCGGCGGAGCTTCAACCGGGCGATTAGCTCAGTCGGTTAGAGCGCTTCCTGGTCTCGTCGATCTTCCCTCGACCGTTCAGATCGCGCCGCTCAGGCAGCGCTGAGGACGGCTTCGCCGTTGGTAGCATCGCCGCCCGAATGGCTCTGGCCGTAAGGCAACGTGGGGACGCACATCGGCGCTGGGCGTGGTCGCCGGGGTCTCGGACCGCGGTCATCGTCGCACTGCTGCTGTCGCTCGCGGCGGCTGCGCTGGTCGTGTACGTGCTGCATACCCAGCGCTTCACGGCGATCCTGGACCCGCACGGCTATGACTATCTCGCGCGGACTCTGGCGCGGGGACACGGTTGGGGGTACGGGAACAGCGCCTACAGGCCTCCGGGATATCCGGTGTTCCTCGCCGGCGTCTACTTGCTGGTCGGGATCCCCCACGGACATGGCGTGTTCACCGCCGCGCGGCTGGCGGAGGCCGTGCTGGCCACGTTCACCGTCGGGATGATCGGGCTGCTGGCGCTGCAGGTGGCGGGGAGGGTGGCAGCCCTGATCGCGCTCGCCATCGCCGCGGTGTACATGCCGCTCGTGCTCGTCGGCGTGTCATTGCTGAGCGAGAGCCTGTTCCTGCCGCTGATGCTGGCCGCGACCAACTGTGCGCTGCGCGCCCGCGCGTCGAGGCATCCCTATCGATGGATCGCGGCCGCCGGCCTGTTCAGCGGCTTGGCGGCGTTGACGCGCGGCAACGGGATCGTCCTCGGCCTCGCGCTCGCGGTGGTGGTATGGACGCGACGGCCGCGGCGGTCCTGGCGCTCGGCGCTCGGGCCGGTCGTGCTGCTGTTGGTCATGTCGTTGACGATCGCGCCCTGGACGATTCGCAACGCCTATGCGCAGCACGCATTCATCCCGGTCACGGACGAGCTCGGCAACACGCTCAAGGGCACTTACAACGACCTGTCACTGAAGCAAAAGTTCGTGTGGTCGGGCCACGGCTACTCGAACTATCGATCGATCCAGAACGACAGGCACCTCAGTGAAGCGCAGCGGGGCTCCCGCCTGACCTCGGCCGTGATCGACTTCATAGGGCATCATCCGCTCTACCTCCCCGACGGGATGTTCTGGAACACGGTGCGGCTGCTCGACCTTCAGAGCCGCCGGGCGTCGCGCTCGATCGCGGCGGTCGACGCGGACGCCAGCGCGGCGTTCGCCGACATCGGGGTGGTCAACTTCTGGATCGTCGGGGCGCTGGCGATCCTCGGCGGACTCACGCTCCTGGCTCGGCGCGCGCCGCGATCGTTGTGGCTCGTGCCGCTCCTCATGTGGGCCAGCGTGGCGCCCGTCAATGGCGGCACACCGCGCTTCCGGGCCGCGCTGGACCCGTTTGTGATCCTGCTCGCCGCCTTCGCGATCGAGGGGGGCGCCAGGGCGCTGATGGCCCGGCGCAAGCCCGAACAAACGCCGGGGAAATCACCGCGTCAGCGCCGGCCTCGTCGTCGTGCCGTCGATCTGTGCGCCGGAAAGTTGCGAACATAGCGCCTGGGCGACCGAGCCGATGCGCTGCTGTTTATTGCACGCCTCGTCCCGGCAGACCAGACCGTCGCTCCGTCCGAACCGTGCTGCGTAGATCGCTGCGAGGCAAGGCCGAAGCGCAATCGCCCCGTTTGCAACGGCCACACCATCACCGATCTGTCAGCCGAGGCGAGGGCGAATTGGGAGACGGAGATTGCGGCACGGTCCCGGCGGCCCAGGACGAGGGGGGCTGCGTGAGTCCACGGCCAGTACACAGCGCTAGCATGGCGTGCGCTCCCGAAGCCGCCCTGCTGCGTACTGAGTGTGTACTGAAGCGGAGCGAAAGGGAGGCGCAGGGAACCGCAAATGACGCGACATCCTGTAAATCGAAATACTCCGGGCGATTAGCTCAGTCGGTTAGAGCGCTTCTCTGATAAGGAAGAGGTCCCAGGTTCGAGGCCTGGATCGCCCACTCACCGAAAACCCCGCACGCGCGGGGTTTTTTCATGCTCAGACGGCCCTTGGGCGAGGCGCTTGAGGCGATCCGTGCACAATCCGTGCACACCTGTGCACGTAAAACGGCCCGAAATCGCCGGATGGCGCGATTCGCGAGCGCTTCTCTGATGTGCACGGCCCCGCTCCCCGTTGCGTTCGGCGGGTGGGCCGCTCGCTGGTCAACCGGCTGGAGTCAGGCGCCCGGCGGCCGCGATGGGGAGCGCCTGCCGGGCTCGGCGGATCTGCTCCTCGGCCGGTAAGCGCTGGCCGGCGAGCTCCTGGATCACGTGCCCGTAGGTGTCGGAGGTCATCGACGGCGCGTGGCCGAGCTGAGCGGCTACCTCGATGAAGGTGCGGCCTTCGGCCAGCAGCAGCGAGCAGAAGGCGTGGCGCAGGTCGTAGGGAACGGTCAGGTCGAGGCCTACGCTGCGCGCCGCGGGGATGAACGTCCGATTGCGCCAGTTCTGCCAGTCGTGGCGCTGCCAGAGCTGGCCGCTGCCGGCGGGGAAGACGAGCGCCGAGGCGGACGGCCGGCTGGACGCCAGGCGCCACTCCGCCAGGTCGCCCGCGAGCGGCGCCAGCAGCGTCACGGTTCGCGCCCTGCGGGTCTTGGCCGACTTCAGACCGCCGGCGAAGTCAGTCGCGCGCTCGATCAGGAGCGTGCGCTCGCGAACGTGCCCCCAGCTCAAAGCGAGCGCCTCCTGGGGACGTAGTCCGGCGTAGGCGAGCACCGAGACGATCGTCGCGTCGCGCTGGCGCAGCCGCTGCTCGCGGTGCGGGGCATTGCTCAGCGCCCACTCGCGGAGACGCTCGACGGCGGCCGGCGCGGG
>JBPCMW010000117.1:0-25465 GCA_051001875.1 Solirubrobacteraceae bacterium
GCTCACGGGCGTAGGCGACGCGCTGTCTCACTCCCCCTCCGAAACCCGTTTTCGTTTGGGGGCCTCCGTCGAAATCCGTCGAAATCCAGGCTGGCTCCGCGCCTCGGCGACTACCAGCTGCGCGAGATCACCGCGATGGTCGTCGAGGACCTGCGGGAGCAGATGACGCGGGCGAAGGTGGGCGCGCCGACGCAGCGCAAGGCGCTGATGCTGCTTCAGGGAATCCTCCGCCGGGCCGTTGTGCGCGGGCTGCTGCCGGTCAATCCGGCGCAGCTGGTCGACAAGCCAAAGCAGCGGCCGACACAGCTTCCCCAGCCGTTCGCGCCGGTGACCGTCGAGCGGATCCGAACGATCATGCTCCGGCCACGGACCAGGATCGTGCCGGCGGCGGGCGCCGGAAAGCGGTCGCGCCGGGCATACGGGGCCTCCGTCGGCACCCAGCAGGATCGGCAGCGAAACGCTGTGATCGTCTCGATGCTCGCCTACGCGGGGCTGCGTCCGATCGAGGATCGCGGTGTCACCTGGGCCGACGTGCAGGACCGCACGCTCCACGTCTTTGCCACCAAGACCGGTCGGGCGCGCGACATCGACTTGATCGCACCCCTCGCGCAGGATCTCGCAGAGTGGCGCATGGCCAGTGGCCGTCCCAGAGACAGCGAGCTGATTATCCCGCGCCCCTCTGGCTGCCAGTGGACGCGAGAGGACTGGGCCAACGGGCGCCGGCGCGTCTGGCGCCCCGAAAAGTAGGCGAATCCCCAGCAACTACCGTAGTGGACGATGCTGGGCTCGAACCAGCGACCTCCGCCTTGTCGAGGCGGCGCTCTCCCAGCTGAGCTAATCGTCCGGGAAACGTAAATGTATCGTGGACCGCGCCGACCGGCGGGTCACGGCGGTTGCCCGCGAACTACAACTAGCATCCGCCGTCTATGGACGTTGAGCTCCCTGACGGCAAGACGTTGACGCTGCCCGACGGCGCCACCGGCGCCGACGCCGCGGCAGCGATCGGACCCGGCCTGGCCCGGGCGGCCCTGGCGGTCAAGGTCCAGGGGGAGATCCGGGATCTGGCGCGGCCGCTCCCCGGGAATTCCAGCGCGCCTGAGAAGATCGCGATCCTCACCGACCGCAGCGGGGAGGAGGCACTCGAGCTGATCCGCCACGACACCGCGCACGTGCTGGCGGCGGCCGTGATGGAGCTGTACCCAGGGGTCAAGATCTCGATCGGGCCGCCGATCGAGAACGGCTTCTACTACGACTTCGACTTTCCGGATGGGGTCACCGTGAGCGACGCCGACTTCGAGCGCATCGAGGCGAAGATGCGTGAGCACGTCGCCGCCGATGAGCCGTTCGTGCGGGAGGACGTCCCGGTCGCCGAGGCGCTTGAGCATTTCCGCTCCGAAGCTCAGGATTACAAGGTCGAGCTGATCGAGGATCTGGTCCGCGACCAGCACGTCGAGACCGTGTCGCTCTACATCAACGGTCCGTTCACCGACCTGTGCCGCGGTCCGCATGCGTCGAGCACGAGTGCGATCAAGGCGTTCAAGCTGCAGTCGGTCGCCGGCGCCTATTGGCGCGGGGACTCGACCCGGCCGATGCTCACGCGCGTGTATGGGACGGCGTTCTTCTCCAAGCAGGCGCTGGCCGACCATCTCGAACGTCTCGAGCGGGCTCGCGCCAACAATCACCGCCGGCTGGGGCCGCAGCTCAACATGTTCATGTTCTCCGACGTCGCCCCGGGATCCGCGTTCTGGCTCCCGGCCGGAACGGACGTGTTCAATTCGCTGGTGGCGCTGAGCCGTGAGATGGGACGGCCGCGCGGCTACACCGAGGTCAAGACGCCGCTGCTGTTCGATCGCTCGCTGTGGGTGACCTCAGGCCATTGGGAGAAGTACCGCGAGCACATGGTCGTGACCGAGTCCGAGGACCGGCCGATGGCGATCAAGCCGATGAACTGTCCAGGGCATTGCCAGCTGTTCGCGCTGCGGCCCCACTCCTACCGGGATCTGCCGGTTCGCTACTCCGAGCCTGGTCTACTGCACCGCAACGAGCCGAGCGGGACGCTGCATGGCCTCCTGCGCGTGCGCCACTTCATCCAGGACGACGGGCACATCTTCTGCACCGAAGATCAGATCCAGGACGAGGTGGCCGGCGTGCTCGAGTTCGCCTTTGCGACCTACGACGTGTTCGGAATCGACGTTCGGCTGGAGCTCTCGACACGGCCTGAGCAGCGGATCGGGTCAGACGAACTGTGGGACAAGAGCGAGGCCTCACTGCTCAGAGCCCTGGAGAACCAGGGGCTGGAGTACGACCTGAACGAGGGTGACGGCGCGTTTTACGGACCGAAGATCGACATGCATATGACCGATTCGCTCGGCCGCTCGTGGCAGCTCGGAACGATCCAGCTCGACTACAACTTCCCGGAGCGCTTCGACCTCACGTACACGGGTGCGGACAATGCCGACCACCGGCCGGTGATGATTCACCGTGCATTGATGGGCTCCTACGAGCGATTCATCGGCATCCTGCTCGAGCACTTCGCTGGCGAGCTTCCTGTGTGGCTGGCCCCGGCGCAGGCGATCGTCCTGCCGATCGCCGACCGCCACGCCGCCTATGCCGAGACCGTCACCACGCGGCTGCGTGACGCGGGATTGCGTGCCGAGACGGACGATCGGAGCGAGTCGGTCGGACGGAAGATTCGCGATGCGGAGATGCGCAAGATTCCCTACATGCTCGTGGTCGGCGATCGGGAGCAGGAGTCCGAGCAGCTCGCGCTCCGTGAGCACGGGCGCGGCGATGTAGGGTCGGTGGGGACGACTGAGTTCATCGAGCGGTTGCGCGAGGAGGTGGAAACTCGTGCGAGGCGCTGATCACCCCGCTATACTTCCCTGCGTTGACCCAACCCCTCCGTCACACACGGCACCGCGTCGCTTGACGTTCCGCCGCCTTTCTAACTAGTGCCGGTCCCTCGCAGGTTCGACCGGCGTCCGCCAGAGCGAGACCAGACCCGGATCAATGATCGTATCCGCGTGCCCGAGGTCCGGCTGATCGGCGAAGACGGGAACCAGATCGGCGTGATCAAGACGTCCGAGGCTCTTTCCTACGCGCAACAGCGTGATCTCGACCTGGTCGAGGTGGCGCCCGAAGCCCGGCCGCCGGTGGTTCGCGCGCTCGACTATTCGAAGTACAAGTACGAGCAGGCGCAGAAGCAGAAGGCCGCACGTAAGCACCAGCAGCAGATCACGATCCGGGAGATCAAGTTTCGGCCAAAGATCGCTCAGAACGACTACGACACCAAGAAGGGTCACGTCACGCGGTTTCTACTGGGAAAGGACAAGTTCAAGAGCACGATCATGTTCCGCGGCCGTGAGGCCACCCACCCCGAGCGAGGGACCGCCCTGCTCAACCGGCTCTCTGAGGAGCTCTCGGAGATCGCGGTGGTCGAGCAGATGCCGCTCCAGGACGGCCGCAACATGACGATGATGCTCGGCCCGTCGAAGTCCGTGTTGGCTGTCGAGAAGGACAAGGCCGCGGAGGGCGCGGAGAACGGCGCCACCGCCGCCGATCCGGCGCCCGCCGCCCAGGAGGAGCCTTCCACCCCGGACGAGCCCGCCGCCGCGGCGCCCGCTCCCGCCGAGCCGGCAGCCGCCGCCGAGCCGGCAGCCGCCGCACCAGCAGCACAGCCTGCCCCGCCGGAGAAGCAGACGGCCGGGGCGTCGAGCGACGCCTCCGGCTGAGCCCAGCCGTGCAACGGGCGCTGGCCGCCGGTCTGCTTTACTAAACCGGCCCCATGCCCAAGATGAAGACTCATTCCGGCGCCAAGAAGCGCTTCAAGCTGACCGCCACCGGCAAGGTGCGCGGACGCCACTCGTTCACGAGCCACATCCTCGAGAAGAAGTCACCGAAGCGCAAGCGCCACCTGGGGCAGCCTGCGGTGATCTCCAAGCACGACGAGCCGCGCGTCAAGAAGCTGCTGGGAGCCAAGCACTCATGACGCGGGTCAAGCGTTCGGTTCACGCGCGCAAGAAGCGCCGCGCGACCCTGGAGATGGCCAAGGGCTATCGCGGGGACGCCAGCCGGCATTACCGCACGGCGAAAGAGGCGGTGCTCAAGGCCGACCAGTACCGCTACCGGGACCGCCGCAACCGCAAGCGTGATTTCCGGCGTCTTTGGATCACTCGCATCAACGCAGCCGCGCGGCAGAACGGCATGTCCTATTCACAGTTCATCCACGGCCTCCAGCAGGCCGGGGTCGAACTGGATCGCAAGATCTTGGCCGACATCGCCGTGCGCGACGCCGACACGTTCCGACGTTTTGCCGACCGCGCCCGCGAGGCGCTGGCGGCCGGCTGAGCACTCCGCTCAAGGCACCAGCACCGCCGATCGGGCGCCGCTCCAGCAGGAGGGCGCCCTTTTTTTCGTCTATGACCATTACCAGCCCCCACAACCAGAAGCTCAAAGAGATCAGGAAATTGCGCATGCGCCGCCGTGAGCGCGACCGCGCGGGGATGTTCGTGGCCGAGGGCGAAGATCTGCTGGCGGCTGCCGACGCGGCCGGGTGGGAGCCGCTCGAGCGCTTCTGCGCGGCTGGCAGTGGCCTGCCGGGCGTCGAGGTCGAGCCCCAGCTGCTGGCCGGTGCGTCGGGGTTGGCCTCTGGCACCCGTGCCCTCGCGGTCTACCGGGAGCGCTGGGCTGAGCGTCCTCTCGGTCCGCTGTGCGTGTATCTGCACGGGGTTCACGATCCCGGCAACGTGGGGGCAATCCTGCGCTCGGCGCTCGCCTTCGGAGCGTCGTGCGTGGCGCTCGGGCCGGGCAGTGCCGACCCCTTCAGCCCCAAGGCGGTGCGCGCGAGCATGGGAGCCGTGTTCGCCTTGACGCTCGCCCGGGCGCGCACCATCGCCGACCTTCCCGGAGCCAAGATCGCGCTCATTGCCGGCGCCGGGAGGCCCGTCTCGGAGCTGCCGCCAGCCGTCGCGGGCGAGCGCACGCTACTGATCGGCTCCGAGCGCGATGGGCTTCCGGAGGAGATGGTCAGCCAGGCCGACGTGACCGCGCACATCCCGATTTCGATTCATTCGCTGAACGCCGCGATGGCCGCCACCGTGGCGCTCTACGAGGTGACTAGGATGGCGCGCGGATGACCGAGCGGATCAACGCGATCAGGAGCGAGGGACAGGCGGCGATCGATGCCGCCACGGACACGCAGGCGCTGGAGGAGGTCCGGATCCGCTACCTCGGGCGCAAGGCGGAGCTCCCGAATCTGCTGCGCGGGGTAGCGCAGCTCCCGCCACAGGAGCGGGCCGCGACCGGTAAGGCGGCGAACGCCGCCCGGCAGGCGCTCGAACAGGCCCTCGAGCGCCGAGCCGAGGACCTGTCGCGGCGGGAGCTCGAGCAGCGACTCGCCCAGGACAAGGTCGACATCAGCCTGCCGGCCGATCCCCGGCCGGCGATCGGCCGCCTGCATCTGATCACCCAGACCAGGCGGGAGATCGAGGACGTGTTCATCGGGCTCGGGTTCAACGTCGCCGAAGGCCCGGAGGTCGAGCGCGTCTACTACAACTTCGACGCACTCAACACCCCGGTGACCCATCCGTCGCGGTTGACGACCGACACGTTTTACGTCAGGCCGGCAGCCGACCTGTTCGACCCTCAGACGATGCTGCTGCGCGTGCACACGTCTCCGGTTCAGATCCGCGCGATGCAGCAACAGCCGCCGCCGATCTACATCATCGTCCCGGGGCGCGTCTACCGCCCGGACTCCGACGCGACGCACACCCCGCAGTTTCACCAGATCGAGGGTCTTGCGGTCGATACCGACATCACGCTGGCCGATCTCAAGGGCACGCTGCTCGCGTTCGCCCGGGCGATTTTCGGTGAGGAGCGCGAGGTCAGGCTGCGGCCGCACTTCTTCCCGTTCACCGAGCCGAGCGTCGAAGTCGACGTGTCGTGCTTCAACTGCGTCGATGGAGTCACCGCCGACGGGCAGCGGTGCCCGTTGTGCAAGTGCACCGCCTGGATCGAGATCCTCTGCGCCGGAATGGTCGACCCCAACGTCCTTGAGCACGTGCGCGAGCACGGCTATGACCCTGAGAAGGTCCAGGGGTTTGCGTTCGGGATGGGGATCGAGCGGATCGCCATGCTCAAGCACGGGATCCCGGACCTGCGGCTGTTCTATGAGAACGATGTGCGATTCCTGGAGCAGTTCGGCTGATGCGCGTCCCCCTCGAATGGCTCCACGAATACTGCGCCCCGACGATGGAGATCGCGACGCTGGCCGAGCGCCTGGCTCTGACCGGCACGGAGGTCGAGCGGGTGGAACATCACGGCGTCGGGAGTCTCGAGCACCTGGTGGTCGGAAAGGTGCTCGAGCGCCGTCGTCACCCCGACGCCGACCGTCTCAGCGTGTGCATGGTCGACGTCGGCGGGAGCACTCCGTCCGAGATCGTCTGCGGTGCCGACAACGTGGCCGCTGGTCAGACCGTCGCGGTGGCGAGGCCAGGGGCCGTGATGCCGGACGGCAGGCGTCTTGAAAGGGTCAAGCTCCGAGGTATCGAGTCGGGCGGCATGATCCTCGCGGAGGATGAGCTGGCGATCGGGACCGAACACGCCGGGATCATCGTGCTCGAGCAGGAGGGCCTGGCCCCCGGGGCCCCGCTGGCCGAGGTGCTGCCGATCTCGACCGACGTGCTGGTGCTGGAGATCACGCCTAACCGCCCCGACTGCCTCGGGATCTACGGCGTCGCGCGGGAAGCCCATGCCGCCACCGGTGCGCCGCTGACGGCACCACCCTGGTCAGCGGACCCGGGGAGCGCGGGCGAGCTCGACGCCGTCACGATCCGGGTGGAGTGCCCCCCCGAGCTGTGCCCGCGGTTCACCGCCCGCGCCTTTACCGACGTCAAGATCGGACCGAGTCCGCTCTGGCTGAAGGCGCGGCTGATGGCGGCCGGCCTGCGGCCAATCTCCAACGTCGTCGACATCACCAACTACGTGATGCTGCTGACCGGCCAGCCGCTGCACGCATTCGATCTCGACCGGATCGCCGGCGGGGCGCTGACCGTGCGCACGGCCGCAGCCGGGGAGCGCCTGCAGACGCTCGACGGTCAGACCCGGCAGCTTGACCCGAGGATGGTGCTGATCGCCGACGGGGAAGGCCCGACGTCGATCGCCGGGACGATGGGGGGCGCGCGCTCGGAGGTGGGGCCGGACACCACGCGCGTCCTGATGGAGGCCGCGAACTGGAATGGGTCGAACATCCATCAGACCTCGCTCAAGCTCGGTCTGCGCAGCGAGGCCTCGGCCCGGTTCGAGAAGGGGCTGCAGCCCGAACAGGCGATGGAGGCGCAGGCGGTGGCCGCCAAGCTGATGGTCGAGCTGTGCGGCGCACGACTGCTGCCGGGAACCATCGACGTCGGCGCCCCGGGCCCGGAGCCCCGGACGATCCGCCTGCGGGATGCCCGCGTCGCCGGCCTGCTCGGCACCCCGATCCCGCGGGAGCGCTGCCGCGAGCTTCTTCAGGCGCTCGAGTTCACCACGGCCGCGTGCTCCGACGGACTCGATGTCGATGTCCCGGCGTTCCGGCGCGCCGACGTCACGCGCGAGGCGGATCTGATCGAAGAGGTGGCCAGGCTGGACGGCGTCGACAAGCTCCCGGCCACGCTTCCCTCCCGCCACGGCGCCGCCGGACGCCTGACCGCTACCCAGCGCCAGCGCCGCGCGGCCGGCGACGCCCTGACCGCACAGGGTCTGCACGAAGTCGTCGGATGGAGCTTCGTCGGCGCCGATCTGGCCGAGCGGCTGCGCCTCGGCGACATCGAAGCCGTCGAGCTGGAGAATCCGATGTCGGCGGACCAGTCCCAACTGCGCACCACGCTGCTGGGATCGCTGCTCGAGGCCGCTCGTCGCAACCGCGCCCAGGGCGTCCCGGTTCTGCGCCTGTTCGAGGCCGGAGCCGTCTACCTGCCGTCGGGCATCGGGAAGCTCCCCCGGGAGCCGCACCACGTAGCGGCCCTGCTCACAGGGCGGGTCCACCCGCCGACGTGGCGCGAGCCCGAGCCGCGCGAGGCCGACTTCTTCGCCGCCAAGGGCGTGCTGAGCGGTCTGCTCGAGCGCCTGCGCGTGGACTGGGAGCTCGAGCCCGGGCATCAGCCGTTTCTGCATCCTGGGCGCTGCGCGAAGATTCTCATCGGGGGCCAGGATGCGGGCTGGCTCGGCGAGATCCATCCCGTGGTCGCGGGGGAGTGGGACCTAAATGGCACCGTGGCGGCGTTCGAGCTTGATCTGGACGCTCTCCCCGAGCGTCGTACGCCGCTCTACGACGATCTGACCAGCTTCCCCGAGGTCCGGGAGGACCTGGCCGTGATCGTGCCCGATCAGGTCACCGCGGCCCAGGTCATCGCCACGATCCGCAAGGCCGGCGAGCCGCTGCTGGCCCGCGTCGAGGTGTTCGACGTTTACCGAGACGCCGAGCGCCTGGGGGAGGGCAATGTTTCGCTGGCGCTGGCGCTGGCCTACAGGGCGTCCGACCGGACATTGACCGACGAAGAGGTGGCCAGCTGGCGCGAGACGATCGTCGCCGCGCTTAAGCGCGACTTGGGAGGGAGAGTCCGTGTCGCCTAGCGTCTCCGTGTTCGGTGCGGCCGGATTCACTGGCGCGCTAACGGCTCGCCTGCTGCACCGTCATCCGGCGTTCGAGCTGCGCGCCCTCACGACCCGCTCCGACGTGGGCCGGCGGCTCGATCACCTGTACCCCCAGCACCGCGTCCCGCTCGAGCTCGAGGCACTCGATCTCGACGCCCAGGCAAACGTGGATGCGGCCGTGGTCGCCTATCCGCACGGAGCTGCGGCTGAGATCGTCGCCGAGCTGCGCGAGCGCGGCGTCCGGGTCGTGGATCTGAGTGCGGACTTCCGGTTGCGTGACCTGGCGCTCTACGAGCTCTGGTACCGAAAGCATCCGGCGCCGGGGCTGATCGAGCAGGCGGTCTACGGCCTGCCCGAGCGCTACCGCGCGGAGATCGAGACCGCCGATCTGGTCGCGAACCCGGGCTGCTATCCGACCGCGACGCTGCTCGCGCTGGCGCCGCTGGCTCGCGCCGGAGTAATCGCGGACCTGGTTGTCGACGCCAAGTCGGGGGTGTCCGGGGCGGGGCGCGCCGCCACCGAGCAGACGCACTTCGTCAGTGCCGACGAGAATGTCAACGCCTACGGCGTGCCAGGCCACCGCCACACGCCGGAGATCGAGCAGGAGCTGGCGGTCCTCGGCGCCGATCTGCGGATCACCTTCACGCCGCACCTGTTGCCGTTGGACCAGGGCGAGCTCGTGTCCTGCTACGTGACCGTCAACGAGGGGGGCGAAACGCTCGACCTCGAAGCTCTGTACTGCGATGCCTATGCCGCCGAGCCGTTCGTGGAGATCAGCGCTGAGCCGCCCGGCGTGCGGGCGGTGCGGGAGACGAACATCTGCCGGATCTCGGTCCATCGTGACGCCCGCACCGGCCGCGTGCTCGTGTTCGCGGCGATCGACAATCTCTGGAAGGGGGCCGCCTCACAGGCCGTCCAGAACCTGAATCTGATGTTCGGGCGCCCGGAAGCCGAGGGGATCTCGTGAGCGCGTTCTTTACCTCGCGGTGGATCGATGCGCCCGAGCACACACGGGTGCTCGACGGAACGCGTCTGCCCCAGGGCTTCAGAGCCGCGGGCGTTGCCTGCGGAGTCAAGCCGAGCGGAGACCGTGACCTGGGACTGCTGGTTTCCGCCGCCGAGCGCACGACCAGCGCTGCGCGCTTCACCCGTTCCGGCACGCTCGCCGCGCCCGTGCTGCTGAACATGGAGCAGGCACGGCTCCACGGGCTTCGCGCTGTGGTCGTCAACTCGGGCAACGCCAATGCGGCGACGGGAGCCGCCGGGCTCGAGCATGCGGCAAGCATGCAGCAGGCGGCAGCGGTTGTCGCCGGCACGCCGCTGGATGCCGTGGCGGTGGCGTCAACCGGGGTGATCGGGGTACCGCTCCCGATCGAGCGGGTCAGGGCGGGTATCCAAGCGGCCGGCGCGCAGCTGCGCGAGGACGGGGAGGGCGATTTCTCCCAGGCGATCCAGACGACCGATGCCTTCGAGAAGCGCGTCTCGCTCGAGCTTGAGCTGAGCGGTGGGACGGTCCGCCTGAGCGCCCAGGCCAAGGGCGCGGGAATGATCTCACCGGGCTTCGCCACGCTGCTCGTGTTCGTGCAGACAGACGCTCGGCTCTCGCCTGGGACCTGCGACTTGCTGCTGACCGTGACCGTGAAGCGCTCCTTCGAGCGGGTTAGCGTCGACGGTCAGTTGTCGACCAGCGACACGGTGATCCTGCAGAGCAGCGGAGAGTCCGGGGTGGCGGTCGAGCCCGAGACCAGCGACGAGCTGCGCTTCGGCGAGGCGCTGGACGCCACCCTGCGCCAGCTGGCGTTGATGGTGGCGCGTGACGGAGAAGGGGCTCGGCGGGTTGGCCGGGTGCTGGTCCGCGGCGGGGAGGAGGCGGCCGTGCACCGCGTCGCCCGCGCGGTGGCCGACTCGTCGCTGGTCAAGACCGCGCTGTACGGGGGCGACCCCAACTGGGGGCGGATCGTCCAGGCGGTCGGGGCGGCGATGCCCGGAACCGCCCCGTTGCCGGTCGATGTCGCGATCGAGGGCGTACAGGTCTGCTCGCGCGGGTCGTATGTCCCGCACGACCGAGAGGCCCTGGCCGCGGCGGTTCAGCGCGACGAAGTCGAATACGAGATCGGCCTGCCCGGCGAGGGAGTCGAGACGGAGCTGTTCTTCTCCGATCTAGGGCATGAGTACGTGACGATCAGCGCCGACTACACGACCTGAGCCGACCATGCGCGACGTAGCCACACTGCTCGAGGCACTGCCCTACATACGGGAGTTCCACGGCCGCACCGTGGTGATCAAGTACGGCGGCGCAGCGATGGTCGACCCGCTGCTGAAGGTGGAGTTCGCTCGCGACGTGGTGCTGCTCAAGTATGTCGGCATGAATCCGGTGATCGTGCACGGTGGGGGACCGGAGATCACGAGCTACATGGAGCGGCTGAGCCTGCCGGTGCAGTTCGTCGACGGTCTTCGGGTCTCCGATGCGGCCACGGTCGAGGTGGCGAAGATGGTGCTGGTGGGGAAGGTCAACAAGGACATCGTGCTGCTGCTCGGTCGCCAGGGGCAGCCCGCGGTCGGGCTGTGCGGTGACGACGGACTCCTCTTCCGGGCGGCGCGACAGGCAGCTCCAAGTGGTCAGGACATCGGCTTCGTGGGCCGGATCGAGAACGTCGACGTCGACGTTCTCAACCACATCGCTCAGGACTACGTTCCCGTCGTCGCCAGCGTGGGTTCCGACCTGGAAGGGAACTCCTACAACATCAACGCCGATGAGGCGGCCGGAGCCGTGGCCCGCGCGCTCGGCGCGCACAAGGTGATGTTCCTGACCGACGTTCCCGGATGGCTGCGGGACCCTGCGGATCCCGGGAGCACCGTTTCGGAGGCCGACGCCGAGGAAGTCGCCAAATCGCTGGTCTCGGTGGCCGGGGGAATGCGGCCCAAGCTTGCCGCGTGCTTGGACGCGATCGGCGGCGGGGTCACCTCGGCCCACATCGTCGACGGCAGAGTCCCGCACTCGCTGCTGCTCGAGCTGTTCACCGACGCCGGCCAGGGCACGAAGATCACCTCGCACTGACATGTCGCTTTCCGAGCTACAGGCCCTTGAGCGCGACTACGCGATTCCGACCTACGCGCGCAACCCGGTGGAATTCGTGCGGGGCAATGGCTGCCGCCTGTGGGACGCGGACGGTAACGAGTACCTGGATCTGCTCGCCGGCATCTCGGTGCTGAATATCGGCCACTGCCATCCGCGCGTGGTGCAGGCTGTCCAGCGGCAGACCGAGCGTCTGATGCACGTCACGAACCTGTACTACACGGCTCCCGCGCTGCAACTCTCGGCGCGGCTGGCGCAGAGCTCGCTGGGTGGGAAGGTGTTCCTCTGCAATTCGGGGGCGGAGGCAAACGAGGCAGCGATCAAGCTGGTTCGCCGGGCCCGGCCCGGCGGTCGCATCGTGGTGTTCGAAGGCGGCTTCCACGGGCGCACCTATGGCGCCCTCTCGGCGACACCGCAGGAGTCCAAGCAGGCACCCTTCGCGCCGCTCGTCCCGGGCTTCGTCGTGGTGCCCAAGGACCCCGAGGCGCTGGCACGCGCCGTTGACGAGAGCACCGCGGCCGTGCTGCTCGAGCCGATCCAGGGGGAGACGGGGATCCACCCACTGTCCGACGAGCTGCTCGAGGCGGCGCGCGAGGCGTGCGATCGTGTCGGCGCGGCGCTGGTGTTCGACGAGATCCAGACGGGGATGGGGCGAACTGGAACGCTGTGGGCCTACGAGCAGACGCCGGTCGTGCCCGACGCGCTGACCAGCGCGAAGGCGCTCGGGGGCGGGCTGCCGGTGGGTGCGCTCGTGACCGGACCCAGGTTGGCGGACGTGTTCGAGCCCGGAGACCACGGCTCGACCTTCGCCGGCGGCCCGGTGACCGCATCGGCCGCCCTGGCCGCACTCGAGCTGTGTGCTGACCCGGAGCTGCTGGAGCGCGTGCGCTCGCTGGGTGCCCGGCTGCTCGGCGGCCTGCAGTCGCTCCCATTCACGGCCGCGGCGCGGGGGCGAGGACTGATGCTGGCGATCGATCTCGAACCGGGGATCTCGGCGCCCGAGCTCGCACGCCGCGCACTCCTGGAGCAGCGCCTGGTGGTCAACGCCACCGGTCCGGGAACGATTCGCTTCGAGCCGCCGCTGATCATCTCCGAGCAGGAGCTCGACGAGGCGCTGGTCCGGCTGGCCCGTCTGTCGCCATGAGCGGCTCCGAATTCCTGGCACCGGACGAGATCAGCGTTGACGCCGCCGCCGAGCTTCTGGGCGCGCGCCTGCAGGTGCAGCCTGGCGAGGCGCAGGCCACCGACCGCACCTTCTACGACACCTTCGACGGGCTGGTCCGGGATGCGGGGAGCTCGGTGGTCCACGAGCGCGGACGGGTGTCCGTGGTCGACCGCGCCACGGGCTTGGTGCAGGCGGACGGCGCGATGGCTCAGCCGACTCGCCCGCTCATGATCGCCGACCTCGGCCCCGGACGGCTCCGGGACGCTCTAGCGCCCGTGGTCAAGCTCAGGGCGCTGCTCGCGCTCGTCCATGTCCACAGCCGTGCCCGTGCGCTGAACGTGCTCGACGGTGAACGCAAGACAGTCGTCCGCATGACCCTCGAGGAGCCGGCCGTGATCGCTTCGACCAGCCGGCACATCCCGCTCCGGCCGCGGCTGCGGCTCGCCGCCGTCCGTGGGTACGCGGACGAGTTCGACCGGGTGGCGCGGGAGCTGACCGACACGCTGGGCTTTCGGCCCGCCGATCAAACGCTCGCCGACGAGGCGGTGCGTGCCGCCGGAGGAGTTCCCGGCGGCGTCCGCAGCAAGGTCGAGCTGGCGCTCCCCCCGACGCAGCGGGCCGATGGGGCCGCCGCGACAGTGCTCCGCGCGCTGCTCGCGGTGATCGCGGCAAACCTGGAGGGCGCGACCGCCGGCATCGACTCGGAGTTCCTGCACGACTTCCGCGTCTCGGTGCGGCGCTCGCGCTCGGTTCAGCGCGAGTTCAAAAAGGTATTCCCCGCCGCCCAGCTGTCCCACTTCCGCAGGGAGTTCAACTGGCTGCAGCGGGCCACGGGCGATGCGCGGGATCTCGATGTCTACGTGCTCGAGTTCGACGATCTGGCCGGGCTGGTGGCCGCGGAAACGCGAGCTGACCTCGCGCCGCTGCTCGGAGTGCTCGAGGACCGCCGCCAGGCGGCGCGCCGCCAGATGGCTCGTGACCTGCGCGCCGAGCGCACCTCGAAGCTGTTTCAGGACTGGGCGGCGTTCCTCGAGGAGCTCGTCGAGCTGCCGCTCGAGGGCCGCGAGGGCGCCCAGCGGCCGGTGGCTGAGGTGGCGGCCGCTCGGATCCTCAAGGTCTACCGGCGGATGGTGAAGATGGGCAGCGCAGTCTCCGACTCGAGCCCGGCGGAGGAATTCCACGCCCTGCGCAAGCGGGGCAAGGAGCTGCGCTACCTGCTGGAGCTGTTCGGAGCGCCGCTGTTCTCAGAGGACGTCGTGAAACCGATGATCAAGGCCCTGAAGTCGCTCCAGGACCTGCTCGGGCGGCATCAGGATCGCGAGGTTCAGATCTCGCTGCTGCGGTCCCTGTCGGACGAGGTCGCAGGCCGCCCCGGCGGCCCCGCCGCGCTGATGGCGATCGGCGTGCTGATCGAGCATCTGGGCGCCGACGAGCAGCGGACCCGTGTTGAGTTCGCCGAACGCTTCGGCGCGTTCGCCTCCGGGGCCCAGCGAAAGCGCATCAAGGCCGTGTTCTCGTGAGCACCGTGCTCGCCACCTACAACATCAAGGGTGGCGTGGGCAAGACGTCGGCGGCCGTGAACCTGGCCTACCTGGCCTCGCAATCCGGGGCCCCGACCCTGCTCTGGGACCTTGATCCTCAGGGAGCATCCACGTACCTGTTTCGGGTGCGTCCGAAGGTGCGAGGCGGGGGGCGCAACCTGGTGAGGCTCAAGTCGCCGGTGAGCGCCCTGATCAAGGGAACCGATCATCCGGGACTCGACCTGCTCCCGGCCGACTTCTCCTACCGCCACATGGATCTGGCGCTGGACACGTTCAAACGACCCACCCGCAGGCTGGCCCGGGTGCTGGACCCGCTGCGGGGCGAGTACGACTTCATCTTCCTGGACTGCCCGCCCAGCATCTCCCTGGTGTCCGAGAGCGTGTTCGAGGCCGCGGATGCCCTGCTGGTCCCCGTGATCCCCGCCACGCTGTCCTCGCGAACCTTCGAGCAGCTTGAGGAGCTCGTCGCCCACGGCCCGCAGGTACTGGCGTTCTTCTCGATGGTCGAGGTCCGAAAGTCGCTCCACCGGGAGGTGATGGCGAGGTTGCGAGCGACCCACCCGAGGGCGATGCTCGGGGCCGCGATCCCGGCCTGCGACGAGGTCGAGCGGATGGGGGTGGACCGAACCGTGGTTGGCGAGCTGGCGCCGGGCTCCCGGGGGGCGCTCGCCTATCAGGCGCTGTGGTGGGACGTTCGCCGACGTCTACGGCACCGGGAGAACGGCCGAGGCCGCTAGGGACCACTGGAGACCACTACATTCCCGCACCCATGGACGAACCGACAGCCTCATATCAAGCCAATCCATCCGACGTTCACCGCGTGCTGCTGCTCTACAGCGGCGGCCTCGACACGAGCGTGATGTTGAAGTGGATCCAGGACGAGTACGACGCTGAGGTCGTGGCGCTCACCGTCAACCTGGGTCAGCCCGGCGAGGACTACGACGTGGTCCGCGGCAAGGCGTTGCAGATCGGCGCCAGCGAATGTCACGTGATTGACGCCCGCGAGGAATTCGCTCGAGACTACGTGCTGCCCGCGATCAAGGCCAACGCCATCTACGGTCTCGGCTATCCACTGTTCACGGCGCTCGGGCGCCCCCTGATCGCCAACCTGGCCGTGGACTTCGCACGCCGTACGGGGTGCGACACGATTGCTCACGGCTGCACCGGCAAGGGGAAAGACCAGGTGTGCATCGAGGCGACGGTTGCCACGCTGGCACCGGAGCTGAAGGTGATCGCTCCCGTCAGGACCTGGCGGATGGGACGCGACGAAGAGATCGCCTACGCCCGTGAGCACGGCATCCCGGTCAAGGGAGGCACCGAGGCCGCACCCTATTCGATCGACGACAACCTGTGGGGCCGCTCGAGCGAAGGCCGCTGGATCGAGGATCTCGCGCACGCCCCTGAGGACGACGTGTTCCAGCTCGTCAGCCGCCCTGAGGCGGCGCCTGACGAGGCCGAGGTCGTGGAGGTCGAGTTCGAGCAAGGAGTGCCGGTGGCGCTGAACGGGGAGCGGCTCGAACTGGTCGCGCTGCTCGAGCGGGCCGGCGAGCTGGGGGCCCGGCACGGCGTCGGCATCGTCGACCATATCGAGGATCGGATCGTGGGCCTGAAGGTGCGGGACATCTACGAGGTCCCGGCGGCCGCGATCGTGCTGCTGGCCCATCAGGAGCTCGAACGGCTGGTGGGCACGATCCACCAGAATCAGTTCAAGACGATGCTCGACCAGAAATGGGCCTACCTGGTCTACGCCGGGCTGTGGTGGGAGCCGCTGCGCACGGATCTCGATGCCTACATGGAGGCCGCCAACGCGCAGGTCACCGGCACGATCGGGATCAGGCTGTACAAGGGCTCGGCTCGCGCCGTCACCCGGTCCTCTCCGTATGCGGTCTACGACGCTCAGCTGGCGAGCTTCGCCCAGTCCGGCGGCCTGTTCTCGCAGCAGGCGTCACCGGGGTTCATCGAGCTGTGGTCGCTGCAGTCGAGGATGGCCTGGCGCGTCAGACAGGGACAGGAGGGGTAGTATCGACCCATGCCCTACAAGCTCCTTGGTTATGCCGTGTGGCGGGGCGGCAAGTGGTACGTCCGCCGCCGCTTCGGTGGCGCCCGCCGCAAGCTCGCCCTGGCCGCCGTGTCGACGGCCGTGGTCGGCGGGCTCGTGGCCGCGCAGCGTCTTCCCAACAGAGACTGAGCAGTAGCGGTCAGTCCGCCCGGCGGCCTACCGTCGGGTCCGTCAGCGAGACCAAGCTCAGCGTCGCGCCGGCCACGAGACGCGTGTGGGCCGGCGACCGGCTGCGGCCGGTGAGGCCGGGGGGGCCGTAGAGGTCCGGGGCGAGCGTCGCCCGCCGGCCCTGCTGCAGCAGTGGAGAGAGCGCGCACAGAGCGACTGAAACCGCCTTCCGCGGATTCCGGACGGTCCCAAATGTCCGCCTCGCCGCCTATGCTCGAACCGTCCGCATGAGCCCCACCTGTGCCCACCTTCACGTCCACTCCGAGTACTCGCTGCTCGACGGGGCATGCAATATCGACGCGCTGGCGGCCCGGGCGGCGTCGTTCGAGCAGCCCGCCCTGGCCCTGACCGATCACGGCGTGATGAACGGCGCTGTGGAGCTCTTCACCGCGGCCCGCAAGCACGGGATCAAGCCGATCCTCGGGTGCGAGATCTATGTCGTTGACGATCACAGCCGGCGGGTGCCCGGCAAGCTCGACCGGTTCCACCTGACACTGGTGGCGGCAACCCCGGTCGGCTATCGCAACCTGGTCAAGCTGTCCTCGGCGGGCTTCCTCGAGGGATACCAGCGCGGGAAGCCATCGGTCGACCTGGCGCAGATGGCGGCTCACGCCGAGGGGGTGATCGCGCTGACGGGGTGTCTCCAGTCGCGGTTCTGCCAGCACCTGCTCGACGATCGTCCCGACGATGCCCGCGCCCATGCCGAGGATCTGATCGGCATCTTCGGGGCCGAGGATGTCTACTTCGAGGTCCAGAAGAACGGACTGGTGGCTCAGGACCAGGCCAACGAAGGCGTGGTGCGGATCGCGCGTGAGTTGGGACGCCCGCTGGTGGGCACCGGCGACGTCCACTACCTGCGGCGCGAGGACTACCACCACCATGCGGCGCTGCTCTGCGTGCAGACCAAGTCCACGCTTAGCCAGCCGAAGATCAGCTTCGACACCAATGAGTTCTATCTTCGCTCGAGCGATGAGATGGCCCAGGCGTTCGCCGAGTGGCCGGAGGCGATCGCCTCCACGCTGGAGATCGCCGAGCGCTGTGACGTGGAGCTGGAGCTCGGCCGTCAGCTGATCCCGAGCTATCCGGCCCCCGGGGACATGGACGAAGGGACGTACCTGCGCTCGCTGGTCGAGCAGGGCCTGCGCGAACGGTACGGCGATCCGCCGTCCGGCGAGGCACAGCAGCGTGCGGAGTATGAGCTCGGCGTGATCGACCGAATGGGCTTCAACGCCTACTTCCTGATCGTCTGGGACTTCGTCAAGTACGCCAAGGACTCGGGCATCGCGGTAGGCCCGGGCCGCGGCTCAGCCGCCGGCTCGATCGTCGCCTACTGCCTGCAGATCACGGACGTGGACCCGCTCCGCTACGACCTGCTGTTCGAGCGGTTCCTGAATCCTGAGCGGGTGTCGATGCCGGACATCGACATCGATTTCTCGGTCCGGGGTCGTGAGCGCGTGATCCGTTACGTGACCGGGAAGTACGGCAAGGAGTCGGTGGCGCAGATCGTCACCTTCGGCAAGATGTTCCCGCGCGCGGCGACGCGCGACGCGGCACGCGTGCTGGGGCACGACTACGGCGCGGGAGATCGCCTCGCGAAGCTGATCCCGGATCCGATCATGGGCCGGTCACCGAGCTTTGAGGAGTGCCTCAAGCTGGGGCAGCCGCTGCGCGCCGAGGTCGACCGGGACCCGATTGCGAAACAGATCGTCGACGTGGCCGTCGGGCTCGAGGGGATCGTCCGCAACTCTTCGATCCATGCTGCGGCGGTGGTGATCGCCGACCGGCCGCTGACTGACATCGTGCCCCTGCAGATCGCGGACGCCGGGTCAGATGAGAACGGCGACCGGGTGTTCCGCACGGTCACCCAGTTCTCGATGAAACCGGTCGAGCAGCTCGGACTGCTGAAGATGGACTTCCTCGGGCTGCGCAACCTGGACGTGATCGAGGACGCCCTGGATATCATCGAGCGCTCGAGCGGCGCGCGGCCGGACATGACGACCCTGCCGCTCGACGACCCCAAGACTTACGAGATGATGGCCCGCGGGGACTCCGTCGGCGTGTTCCAGTTCGAGTCCGAGGGGATGCGCGAGACGCTGAAGAAGGTCCGGCCGAGCGAGCTCGAGCACCTGATCGCGCTCAACGCCCTGTATCGCCCGGGGCCGATGGAGCAGATCCCCACCTACACCCGCGGCAAGCACAGTCCCGAGACGGTCTCCTACGCCGACGAGCGATTGCGGTCGATCCTCGAGTCGACCCACGGCGTGGTCGTCTATCAGGAGCAGGCGATGCAGATCGCCAAGGAGATCGCGGGGTTCAGCGGCGCGAAGGCGGACGACCTGCGCAAGGCGATCGGCAAGAAGAACCGCGAGGCGATGGCGAAGCTGAAGCCCGAGTTCTTTGCCGGCTGCCGCGCGTCGGGCACCGCCGAGTCGGTGATCGAGCAGCTGTGGACGACCAACGAGCGCTCTGCCGACTACTCGTTCAACAAATCACACTCGGCCTGTTACGCGCTGATCGCGTACCGCACCGCGTGGCTGAAGGCGAACTACCCGGCCGAGTACATGGCGGCGCTGATCTCCTCGGTGATGGACACCAAGGACAGGGTGCCGTTCTTTGTAGCCCAGGCCGAGCAGATGGGGATCTCGATCCTTCCCCCGGACGTCAACCTCTCCGACCACGAATTCGTGGTCGTCGACTGCAACATCCGGTTCGGGCTCGACGCCGTCAAAGGCGTCGGCTACCAGGCGGTGGAGGCGATCAAGCGCGCCCGGGAGGACGGCGGTCCGTTCACCGACCTGTGGGAGTTCTGCGCCCGTGTCGATGGTCGCGCGGTCAACAAGAAGGCGACCGAGGCGCTGATCAAGTGCGGGGCGTTCGGCTCCACCAACGCCTCGCGCAAGGGCATGCTGTCGGTGCTCGAGCAGGCCCAAGGGGCAGGCCAGAAGACCCAGCAGGACGCGCAGATCGGCCAGGGCTCGATTTTCGACCTCGGCATGGATCTGGATGGCGCCGGCGCGACCGCGACCGCGTTTTCCACTCCCAGCCACGCGCCGATTCCCGGTGAGGAGTTCGAGCGCGGAGACCTTCTGGCGGCCGAGAAGGAGGCGATCGGCCTGTTCATCTCCGCCCACCCGCTCAAGGAGGTGGGCGCCGCTCTCCAGGCCAAGGTCGACTGCTCCCTCGCCGCCCTCTCCGATCGCCGAGACGGGGACTGGGTGACGGTCGGAGGGATGATCACCCATTCAAAGCGAATCCGGACCAAGAAGGGCGACCCAATGATGTTCGCGACCCTCGACGACCTCGAGGGCTCCGTCGAGATCATCGTGTTCGGTAAGGCCCTCGCGTCCCACGAAGACGCGCTCGGGACCGACTCGATCGTCCTCGTCCGCGGCCGCGTCGACCACAAGGACCGTGAGAAGACCTGCGTCATCGCCCAGCAGGTGGACCGCTTCGAGCCGACCCCGAACGAGGTCCAGCAGGCCGAGCTCCAAGCCGCCAAGGTGATGGTCGGGCCGAGTGCCCTGCGCCTGCGTCTCGACGCCAGCGCGCTGCCGGCGTCGATCCTCGGCGAGCTCAAGGAGCTGCTGGCCGGCTTCCCGGGCGTGTGCGATGTCGTGGTCGAGCTTCGAACCTCGGTGGGTGAGCGGCGGCTCCGCCTCGGGTCCGACTTCCGTGTCGCCCGCAGCGCCAGCCTGCACGCCGAACTCGAGGCGCTGCTCGGGGCCGCGCTGATCGCCAAGGCGACGGTCGAGACCGGCCAGGTCGCCGGCGCGGAGGATGAGGACGATCCGGACGAGTCCGTGGTCGTCCCGCAGTCGGACGCGGCTGCGGCTGAGCCCGCCCGCGCCGTCGGGTAGGCGGCTTCGGGCCCGTTCCGCTCCCTTGGCCTAGCCCCCGCCGGGCGCCCACGGCTCGTGCCAGCGACCAAAGCCGGCCACCAGCGCTTCGGTGCCGTCGGGGCCCCAAGATTGCTGCGGGTAGGACGTAACCGGCGGCGGTGAGTCCAGCAGCGGCTCCAGGATCCGCCACGTTTCCTCGATGCTGTCCTGACGGGTGAAGTCGGTGCTGTCACCGACCAGCGCGGCGCGCAGGAGAACCTCGTAGGGGGTCGGGCCCTCACCGCCTTCGCGCGCGAATTCCATGTCGAGCTCGATCTCCCGGGGCCCGTCTGCATCGGCTCGGTGAGCGTCGAGGATCATCCGGATGCCGGGGGAGGGGTCGATCCGGAATACGACCTGGCTCGGGTCCGGCGGTCGGTGCCCAGACCCCAGGAACTGAAGCCGCGGCGGCCGCCTGAACACCAGGCGCAGCTCGGTCTGGGTGACCGGCAAGCGCTTGCCGGCCCGGATGAAGAACGGAACTCCGGCCCAGCGCCAGTTGTCGACCTCGAGCCGCAGGGCGGCGAAGGTCTCAGTGTCGGAGTGCGGCGCGACACCGTCAATCTGCCGGTAGCCCTCGTACTGGCCGCGGACGTAGTGGCGCGGATCGGCCTCGGGCATGGAGCGGAAAACGGCGAACTTGGCGTCGCTCAGGGTTCCCGGGTCGCCCCCCGCCGGAGGTTCCATGGCGGCGGCGGCGAGCAGCTGCAACAGGTGGTTGACGACTACGTCCCGCAGGGCCCCTACCGGATCATAGAAGTGCCCGCGGTCCTCGACGCCGAAGGCCTCGGCCATGGTGATCTGCACCGAAGACAAATAGTTCCGGTTCCAGACGGGCTCGAGCATCGCGTTGGCAAAGCGCAGGTAGAGGATCTCCTCCAGGCCGAGCTTGCCGAGGAAGTGATCGATGCGGTAGAGCTGTGATTCGTCGAGGTGCTGGTGCAACTCGGCGGCCAGCTGCTGCGCCGATTTCAGATCGTGGCCGAATGGCTTCTCGACAATCACGCGCTGACCCTGGGCGAGCAGCTTGGCGCCGGCGAGGCCCTCCACCACCCGGCCGAACAGCGCCGGCGGGATCTCCAGGTAGTACGCCGCGAACGCATCACCCGCCGCCTTCGCCACATCGTCGTAGGTCCGCTCGTCGCCGAAGTCGCCGCTGATATAGCTCATGCGCCCGGCGAGGCGGCGGAACACCTCGTCGTCGAGCTGCTCACCGGTTGCCTGGATCGCTTCCCGCGCGTGGTCGCACAGCCGCTCGACGTTCCACGTCTCGGCCGCCACCCCGATCACGCGCACGTCCAGGAGACCGCGACGTTCGAGCCGGTAGAGCGAGCGCAGCGTCATCTTGCGCGCCAGGTCACCGGTGATGCCAAAGATGACCAGCGTGTCGGCGACGCGCTGGTGGGTGGCTGCCCTCATTTGCCGCTCCTTTTGGCGCGTCCACGCGCCGCCTTGCCTCGCTTGCGCAGTTTGAATGCATCCGCAACATCCTCGGCGCCCGCCCCGCCGCCGTCGCGTCCGGTCTCGAGCACACACGGAAGCTCGTCGAACAACGGCTCCGATAGGAACGCGGCGCAGCCGGGCTCTCCGAGCTCGCCCTGGCCGATCACCGCGTGACGATCTCGGTTGGAACCGAGCGGGGTCATCGAGTCGTTGACATGCAGTGAGTGAAGCCGCTCCAGCCCGACGATGCGGTCGCATTCCGCCAGCGTCTCGCGCAGGGCCTGCGGCGTCCGGATGTCGTAGCCGGAGGCCAGCAGGTGACAGGAATCCAGGCAAAGTCCGATCCGCCGGTCCGCCCCCGCCGCCTCGACCAGCGACGCCAGCTCCTCGAAGGATCGCCCGAGTGTGCCTCCGGCCCCGGCGGTGTCCTCGAGGTGCAGCGCACAGTTCTCCGATTGGGCCAGCGCCTCCCTGATCACGTTCCCGGCTCGCTTGATCGCCTTTCCCACGTCACCGGTCTTGGCCGATCCCGGATGCAGCACCACCCCGACCGCCCCGATCCCGGCTCCGACCCGGAGCGAGTGGATCAGCGACGCGAGCGACTTGGTCCGGATCTCCTCCTCCTGCGAGGCGCAGTTGAGCAGGTACACGGCGTGAATCATCACGGCATCGATCCGGCTCGCGTCGATCGCCTCCCGAAACGCGGCGAAGTCCTCCTCGCCATACGCGGTCGGTCGCCACATGCGCGGAGACTGATTGAAGATCTGGATCGCCCGGCAGCCTCGTTCGGCGCCGCGCTCGACGGCCCGGACCAGACCACCTGCCGGAGATACGTGAGCGCCGATTAGCATGGGTGCAGTTCTGTCATGCGCGTTCGCTTTGCTCCCTCACCGACCGGCGCCCTCCACATCGGAGGTGCCCGCACGGCGTTGTACAACTGGCTCCTGGCCCATCGACCGGAGGAGGGGGACGGGGCCGGGGGGAGGGCAGGGGTGATGGTGCTGCGCATCGAAGATACCGATCGGGAGCGATCGACCCCGGAGAACGTGGAGCAGATCCTCGATGCGCTTCGCTGGCTGCAGCTGGACTGGGACGAGGGACCGATCTACCAGTCCGAGCGCGCGGCTCGCCATACCGAGGTGCTCCAGCAGCTGATCGAGAGCGGCCATGCCTATCACTCGAGCGCGACCGCCGAGGACGTCAGGGCGTTCAAGGAGCGTCTTGGGTCCGACCGGGGGTTCCGTGGCGAGCTCGAGTCCGCCGGGGCGGTGCGACTCCGCGTCCCCGACTCCGGTGAGACCGTCGTCGACGACGTGATCCGAGGCGAGACCAGGTTTCCGAACGCGAACATGGACGATCCCGTGATCGCGCGCGCCGATGGCTCCGCGCTGTACAACTTCGCCGTCGCGATCGACGACCTCGACGCGGGAATCACCCACGTCGTGCGGGGAGAGGACCATCTCTCCAACACTCCCAAGCAGCTGCTGGTCTTCGAGGCGCTGGGGGTTCCGGCGCCGACGTACGCCCACCTGCCGCTGCTACACGGCCCGGATGGGCGAAAGCTGTCAAAGCGCCACGGGGCCGCGTCCGTGCAGGAACTCCGTGACGCGGGCTACCTGCCCGAGGCGGTGACCAACTACATCGCGCTGCTGGGGGCGGGGTTCGCGGCCGACGAGGAACACTTCAGCCGTGACCAGCTCGCAGAGCGGTTTCGGCTGGACCGGGTTTCCCGGAACCCGGCGGTGTTCGACGAGCGCAAGCTCCGTCACATCAACGGTCGCTGGCTGCGTCAGCTCGGAGTGGACGAGCTCACGGCGCGTCTCGAGCAGTACACCGGGCGCCCCAGCCTGCGGGACGCGGTCGAGATTGCGGCCGACAAGATCCAGACGTTGGCCGAGTTCTGGCCGCTGGTCTCCTTCCTGTTCGAGGGACCGGTCGATGATCCCGCCGCGTTCGAGAAGGTGGTCGGGCGGGACGGCGCGGCAGAGAACCTCCAGCGCTCCCGCGACGCCCTGGCCCGTGCCCAGCCGTTCGACGCCGACCAGATCGAGCAGGCACTCCGGGGGGTGGTGGACGACAGGGGCGTGAAGCCGGGCCAGATCTTCCAGCCCGTACGGGTCGCGATCGCCGGCACGACGGTGTCGCCGGGCATCTTCGAGAGCCTCGCCGTGCTTGGGCGTGAGGAGACGCTCCGACGGATCGACCGGGCCCTGGAACGGGCCTCAAAACACGACTAAACCAGGATCGAACATTTGCCGATACGGAGGTTAGGCAGGGAGCGCTCGTCGCACTTCCGACCCGTTTCCTGGTTCACGTCGATAAAAGGATGAGCGAAGCCCTGTGGCAATCGTGGCCGCTGTGAGCACTTCACCAACTGATCCGTACGCGGCGCGTGAGCGACACCACAATGAGGGTCACGGGCGGCGCCTGACGGCGGCGTTCGAGGCGCTCGAGGCTTTTCCGGTGCTGGTCGAATCACGCAATCGCGTGCTGCGTCTGTTCGAAGCCGGCAATCCGACCTCCGCCGACGTCGTTGCCGCGGTCGAGGCCGATGTCGCCCTGGCTGTGGCGGTCCTCAGGCTCGCCAACCAGGTCGAGGGTCGCAGCCGGGGTCGCGTCGAGAGCGCGGTCAAGGGCGTGGAGGTCCTCTCGCCCACCGCCGTGCACGCGATCGCCAGCCGAGCGCGGACGTTCGACTTCTTCGAGCGGACAGCCGTATGGCAGGGGATTCCGGAGCGCTTCCGCCTGCACGCCGTCGCCACCCAGCGCGCGGCTGACCGCCTGGCTCGAGAGATCAACTACGAGTTTCGGGACCGCCTGATGGTCACTGCGCTCCTGCACGACATCGGCAAGCTCGTTCTCGTGCACGCGTATCCCGGCTATCCCCAGCAGATTCACGGTGACGCTCGCACGCCTGAGGAGCGGATCCAGCGCGAGCGTCGCGAACTCGGTGTCGATCACGCGCTCGTGGGTGGAGTGCTGGCCCGCCGCTGGGGGCTGCCGAACAGCGTCGCCAGCGTGATCGAGCGCCACCATGCCGAGGACGGTTCCGGCGAGGCCGCGCTGATCCGGCTCGCCGACATGCTGGCCCACTACGTGTTCGGTGGGGCGGTCTCACCCTCGGAGCTTCTGGCTGTTGCCCGGGTGGTAGGAGTCAAGCCGGCCGATCTGCGGACCGTGATGTACGACCTTCCCCTTCCCACCAGCGGAGGGCGTCCGCGCCAGGTCGACCCCTGTCCGATGTCTGCGCGAGAGATCGATGTACTCCGGCGGCTCGCACGCGGGATGGTGTACAAGCAAATCGCCAGCGAGCTCGGACTGTCGACGAGCACGGTTCGCACCCATCTTCACAACGTGTACGGCAAGCTGGGCGCGATGGATCGTGCCCAGGCGGTTCTGATCGCCAACGAGCGCGGCTGGATCTGAGCCCCCCGGCCTGGCCGCCACCAAGCCACCCCCCAAACGGGTTAGCATCGGGGCAGGATGCCCTCGATCAAAACCAAA